>NZ_LMHR01000082.1:0-109828 GCF_001428465.1 Rhodanobacter sp. Root179
TTTCTCTTGGCCACGCAAGAGAAAAGTGACTCGGTCGCCGAAGGCGATCGACCGCTCTGCACTGAGCTTTTGAGTCGCATCGGTAAGGAGAAAAGTGACACGCCCTCGGCAGGATGACGTCCGAATCCGGCAAAAGCATCGCTTGAGAACGACCGCTCGGCGACACGCCCGAATCAATCCGCGTCGCGATCATCCTCGCCAACGCGGCGCACCCCGCGCGCCGCATAGCGACGCGCCACCACCGCGCATACCATCAGCTGCAACTGATGGAAGATCATCAGCGGCAGCACCAGCGCGCCGAGGCCGCCGAGCTGGCCGGCGAACAGGATCTTGGCCATCGGGATGCCGCTGGCCATGCTCTTCTTGGAACCGCAGAAGACGATCGTGATCTCGTCCTCGCGGGAAAAGCCCAGCCGTCGTGCGGTCCAGGTCAGGATGGGCATCATCAGCGCCAGCAACAGGCCGCACATCGCCAGGGTGGACAGCAGCGCCGAGAGCGGCGTGTCGCGCCACAGGCCTGCGACCACCGCGGCGCTGAAGGCGGTGTAGACCACCAGCAGGATCGTGCCGCGGTCGGTGTAGCCAAGCACGGGCTTGTGCCGATCGATCCAGCCACCGATCCAGCGCCGCGCGCCATGGCCGAGCGCGAACGGCAGCAGCAACTGCAACACGATGTCCAGCACGCCGTGCCACGAGGCGCCGCCGCCACGGGTGGCCAGCAGCAGGCCGACCAGCAGCGGGGTCAGCGCGATGCCGATCAGGTTCGACATCGAGGCGCTGACCACGGCGGCCGGGACATTGCCGCCGGCGATCGAGGTGAACGCGATCGACGACTGCACGGTCGAGGGCAGCGCGCAGACGAACAGCAGGCCAAGGTAGAGATCTGGCGTGAGCAGTGCGTGGCCCAGCGGCCGCAGGGCCAGGCCCAGCAGCGGGAACAGCACGAAGGTGCCGGCGAACACGGTGAGGTGCAGGCGCCAGTGGGCCAGCCCCTGCATGATGGCCGAGCGCGGCAGCTTGGCGCCGTGCAGGAAGAACAGCAGCGCGATGGCTGCGTCGGTGATCACGTCGAAGGTTCGCGCCAGCTCGCCCCGGCAAGGCAGCAGCGAGGCCAGTACGACGGTGGCGAGCAGGGCGAGGGTGAAAGGGTCCGGCAGCAGGCGACGCGACGACATGTCGGGGATTCAGTCCAGCCCGCACTGGTCGCGGTGCTTCCTGCGCCACCACAGCACCAGTCCGATCACCGCGAGAATGCCGACCAGGGCCCACAGGCTGCTCTGGCCGCGATGGATCCACTTCACCAGCCATGCATGGTTGTCGGCGCCCAGGAAGCCCAGGTAGACCCAGAACGGCACGCTGATCAGCGCGGCCACGGTGTCGATCAGCAGGAAGCGCAGGAACGACACGCGATGGGTCATGCCGGCGGTGAGGTAGATGGTGGTGCGCATGCCGGGCAGGAAGCGGGCGAAGAACAGCACGCGGTTGCCATAGCGCTGGAACTTGTCCTGCACCCTGCAGTAGCGCGAGGGCGTGAGGATGCGCGCCACGAAACGCCACTTCAGGATGCGCGCGCCGTAATGGTGGCCCAGCAGGAAGATCGCGCAGTCGCCCAGCAGCACGCCGAACATCGCCAGGGCTACCATCACGTGGACGTTCGCATAGCCCAGCCCGGCGATCACGCCGCCGGCGACCAGGGTGATGTCTTCGGGCAGGGGCAGGCCGGCGCCACAGATCATCAGCGCGAGGAAGACGGCGAGGTAGCCGTTCTCGGCGAAAATCGTCACCAGTTGCTGCAACAGATCCATCAGTTTTCCCGTGCGTCCTGCGTGATCCGCCAGGCCGAAGCCACGCATGATCCCACACTCGCGTGACCGTCCGTCGCAGGCGTGAGCCCAGGGCGCACGCCGGGGCGGCGCCTGCGGCAGTTCACCGCAGTCATGCCGAGGCCACCGGCGGACGCACGCGGGCGGCCAGCAGTTCGCGCAGTTCGGCCTTCTCGGCGCTGTCCAGGGTGCCTTCGCGGCTCTTCGCGGTCAGCGCATCGCGGCGCTGGGTGATCGCCTGGTCTTCCATGCGCTGCAGCGCATCGAAGAATTCCGCCGCCTGCGCCTCGGGTTCGCCGACGACCGTGGTCGCCATCAGTTTTTGCAGCGACGGGTAGGCTTCGCGCTCGGCAAAATGCTCCACCAGCATCGCCGGATTGATGCCTGGGCGGGCGCGCGCCAGGTCGAGCAACTCGGCCAGCAGCTCCACGCCGGGCTTGTCCAGGCGCAGGAAGCGATAGGGCTTTTCCACCTGGTCGGCCAGGCCAGGCTGGGCCAGCAACAACGAGATCGCGCTGCGCACCAGGCTGCGCTGCACCGCGGTGGGGCGTTGCACCGCGCGGTGCGCAGCCGGGTCGGCCTGCAGCATCGCGCGCGCACCGCTGCGCTTTTCCAGCTCCTGCGCCATCAGGTCGCGGAACGCGCCATCGGGCAGTTTGCCGATCAGCGGACGAGCGCGCTCGGCCAGCCGGGCGCGGCCGTCGAGGCTGGCCATGTCGACGTCGTGCGACAGTTCGTTGAAGAAATAGTCCGACAGCGGCATCGCTTCCCGGATGCGCTTCTCGAAGCCGTCCTTGCCCTCCTTGCGCACCAGCGAGTCCGGGTCCTCGCCGTCGGGCAGGAACAGGAAGTACGCCTGGCGACCGTCGCGCAGGCGCGGCAGTGCGGATTCCAGCGCCTTCCACGCGGCGGCGCGGCCGGCGCGGTCGCCGTCAAAGCAGAACACCACGTCCGGCGCGGCACGGAACAGCACCTCGGTGTGCTCCGGTGTGGTCGCCGTGCCCAGCGTGGCCACCGCGATCGGCAAGCCGGCCTGGTGCAGCGCGATCACGTCCATGTAGCCCTCGACCACCACGATCCGCAGCAGGTTCGCGTTCGCCTGCTTCACCTGCCACAGCGCGAACAGCTCGCGGCCCTTGTGGAACAGCGGGGTCTCGGGAGAGTTGAGGTACTTCGGGGATTGTTCGGAGCTCAGGACGCGGCCGCCGAACGCGATCACGCGGCCGCGGCGGTCGAGGATCGGGAACATCAGCCGCTCGCGGAAGCGATCGTACTTGCTGCCGCGCTCGCTGGAGGCGACCATGCCGGCCTCGTTCAGCAACTCCATCCGGCGCGGCGTATTGCCCAGCGCCTTGATCACGCCGTCGTAGCCGGCCGGTGCCCAGCCGAGGCGGAAACGCCTGATCGTCTCGGCGTCCAGTCCACGCTTCTTGCAATAGGCCTGGGCATCGCTGCTGCGCGGCAGCTCGCCTTCGTACCAGCCGGCGGCGGCATCCAGCAGCGCGTAGAGATCGGTCTTGTCCTCGCGCGGCGCCGCTTCGCGGCCGCCTTCGCGGGGCACGGTCAGGCCCACCGTCTGGGCCAGTTCCTCGACGGCGTCGGGAAACTCCAGCCGGTCGTAGTCCATCAGGAACTTGATCGCGCTGCCGTGCACGCCGCAACCGAAGCAGTGGAAGAACTGCTTGGCCGGGCTGACGTAGAACGACGGCGAGCGCTCGTTGTGGAACGGGCAGCACGCCGTCCACTCGCGTCCGGCCTTCTTCAACGGCACCCGCCGCTCGATCACGTCGACGATGTCGACGCGGGCAAGCAGTTCATCGATGAAGCTGTCGGGGATCAGGCCACGCATAAGCGGCCTAGTTTAGTCGGTCGGCGCCCCCGCCGCGTCCGCGGACTGCGCTAATCTCGGCCGGGGTCTCAACGGGAATGTGACGACGATGGCTGGATGGCTGTTCCGCCCGGCGGCCGCCTCCGACGTGGAGGGGGCGGTGCCGCTGATCCACAGCTCGGGGCCGGCGGCCTTCGATTATGTTTTCGCGGTGCCGGGCGTGGGTGATGCGCAGGCCTTCCTGCGGCGGGCCTTCGTCGACGGCGCGGGCGAGTTCGGCTGGCGCAACCACGTGGTGGGCGAGCGCGACGGCGTGGTGGTGGCGGTCGGGGCGGGCTACGGCGGCGACACCAAGTGGCCGTTCACCCTGGCCGCGGCGCGGCAGATCGTGCGCCATTACGGCTGGCGCCATGCGCCCGGGGTGATCGGGCGTGGCCTGCGCACCGAGTCGGTGATCCCGCCGCCGGCCGGCGACCTGTATTACCTGGGACATCTGGGTGTGAGCCCGGCCCTGCGCGGCAAGGGTGCGGGCACCGCCCTGGTCGCCCACCTGCTGGCGCAGCGGCCGGCGGCTGCGCTCGGCCCCGTCGTGCTGGGCGTGGCGGTGACCAACCCCGATGCCCAGCGCCTCTATCAGCGGCTGGGGTTCGTGGTGACCGCCGAGCGCCCATCGAAGCTGGCCAATCCGCAGGGCCGCGTGCCGGGCCACCGGCGCATGCAATGGCAGGCGCCGGCGGAGCACGCCTAGAGGATGTGGAAGACGCCGATCACCGCCAGCACGGCCAGCAGGAACAGGATCACGAAGCAGGCGAACAGCACCTTGGCGATGGTCGCGCTGGCGCCTGACACGCCACCGAAGCCGAGCCAGCCGGTGACCAGCGAGATGATGGCGAAAATGATGGCCCACTTCAGCATGACGATCTCCTGCAACTGCGGGTTAGGCACGGCGGGACTCCACCGGCTCGGCTTGCTTTGTAGCGCCAGTGGCGTGAAGCCGATGCATCACGCCACTTGCCCGCACCGGCTGGCCGCGGCAAGCTGCGCGGCCAGCCGGGAGTGACGAATCGTGGTGATCATCGCGGTGATGATGGTGAAACAGCGGAAGATCGTCCGCGCGTTCGAGCGGGCGGCGGCAACCACGCCCGCCACCGCGTGCCGCCCGGAACAGCTGGGCCTGAAGCAGGGCATGGCCTGGTATTCGCTGGTGCAGCACGCGGTGTTGCGCTGCCCCGGCGAGGGACGTTATTTCCTGGACATGGCGAACTGGCAGCGGCTGCGCCGACGGCGACAGCGCGTGGCGCTGGCCGTCATGGCGATCCTGCTCGGCCTGCTGGCGCTGATGGTGCTGCTGCGACAGGGCTGAGGCAGCGTACGCCGCGAACGGAGATCAGCCCGCCAGGCGGGTCTTGATGCGACCCGACACCACGCCCATGTCGGCGCGGCCGGCGGCTTTTTCCTTCACCGCGGCCACCACCTTGCCCATGTCGCGCGGCGAGCTGGCGCCGGTTTCGGCGATCGCGGCGGTGATCAGCGCGTCGATCTCGGCCTCGTCCAGCTTGGCCGGCAGATAGGTCTCGATCACCACCATCTCGGCGCGTTCGATCGCCGACAGGTCGTCGCGGCCGGCCGCATCGAACTGGCTGACCGAGTCCTTGCGCTGCTTCATCATCTTCTCGAGCGTGGCCAGCACCTGGACGTCGTCCAGTTCGATCCGCTCATCGACCTCACGCTGCTTGATCGCGGCCAGCATCAGCCGGATCACGCCCAGCTGGTGCTTTTCGCCGGCGCGCATGGCGTTCTTCATGTCTTCGGTGAGCTGCTGCTTGAGCGTCATGGGCGGGGCCTTATGGGATGAATGGAGCATTCTACGGAAACGACAAAGCCGGCGTTGCCCCTGGGGACAACACCGGCCATGTCGTATCGGCTGTGCCTGCGGTGGCTGCGAGCGGCTCTCGTCGAAGAGCTGGCGCCGACCGTGTTTCCGGGTGAGCAGCGCCGGGGCGCCGCATGACCTGCCGGGCGGCAGGTCGGGAAACTCAGTACAGGCGAACCTTGCGGGAAACGTCGCGCGACAGACGGCGCAGGTGACGCTTCACGGCGGCAGCGCGCTTGCGCTTGCGTTCCTGGGTCGGCTTCTCGTAGAACTCGCGCTTGCGCGTTTCGGCCAGGACGCCGGCCTTTTCGCAGGTACGCTTGAAACGACGCAGTGCGATCTCGAACGGCTCGTTCTCGCGAACTTTTACGTTGGGCATGGAAACTCCGGGTGGTAATCTGCCTGCTCTTGCAGGACAGCTGAATGTGGTGAGCCGGGAATTATACCGTGCATGACGAAGAATTTTCAAAGGCCGGGCCGATGAAGCCGATTCTGGGCATCGAGAGCTCCTGCGACGAGACCGGCGTGGCGCTGTTGCGCTGGCAGCCGGACGCGCCCGGGAAGGGGCTGCTGGCCCATACGCTGTACAGCCAGATCAAGCTGCACGCCGATTACGGCGGCGTGGTTCCGGAGCTGGCCAGCCGCGACCACGTGCGCAAGCTGGTGCCGCTGATCCGCGAGGCGCTGGCCGAGGCCGGACTGACCGTGCAGGACCTGGGCGGGGTGGCCTACACCGCCGGGCCGGGCCTGGTCGGCGCCCTGCTGGTGGGCGCCTCGCTGGGCCGCGCGCTGGCCTGGGCGCTGGGCGTGCCCGCGATCGGGGTGCATCACATGGAAGGCCACCTGCTGGCGCCGCTGCTGGAGGAAAACCCGCCGGAGCCGCCGTTCGTGGCCTTGCTGGTGTCCGGCGGCCATTCGCTGCTGGTCGAGGTGAAGGCGATCGGCCAGTACACGATCCTGGGCGACACCCTGGATGACGCGGCCGGCGAGGCGTTCGACAAGACCGCCAAACTGATGGGCCTGCCATATCCGGGCGGCCCGGCGCTGGCGAAACTGGCCGAGCAGGGCAGCGCCGGCGCGTACCGCTTCTCCCGCCCGATGACCGACCGGCCCGGGCTGGATTTCAGCTTTTCCGGCCTGAAGACCCAGGTGCTGCTGGCCTGGCAGAAATCCGACCAGAGCGAGCAGACCCGCGCCGATATCGCCCGCGCCTTCCAGGAGGCGATCGTCGACACGCTGATCATCAAGTGCCGCCGCGCGCTGGAAGCCAGCGGCGCGCGCCGGCTGGTGATCGCCGGCGGCGTGGGCGCGAACCGGCATCTGCGCAGCGAGCTGGCCAGGGCCGGCGAGAAGGATGGCTTCCGGGCGTATTTCCCGCGGCTGGTTTTCTGCACCGACAACGGCGCGATGATCGCGCTGGCCGGCGCGATCCGCCTGGCCAGCGGCCAGCATCAGGACGAAACCATCCAGGTACGCCCGCGCTGGGATCTGCAGACGCTGCCGGCGGCATAGCGCGGCATGGCGACGGGCGGCTACCGCCTTTTTGCCGTCATTCCCACGAAAGCGGGAATCCATGTTGACGTTTCGGCACGGTGGAAGATGGATGACCAGTTTCGCTGCTGACAAAGCGCATCCCGCTTTCGCGGGAACGGCGGCTGTTGAAGCGTGGCATCCGGCGGCGATTCACCACTGCGTGCGCCCCGGCAACAGCCCCTTCAGCTCCGCTTCGGTGAGGTTGCGCCACTGGCCGGGTTTCAGGTGGGCCAGCTTGACGTTGTCGATGCGCACGCGGCGCAGCTGGGTCACCCGGTAGCCGAAGGCGGCGGCCATCAGCCGGATCTGCCGGTTGAGGCCCTGGGTCAGCACGATCGAGAAGCCGAACTTGGCGATCCGGCGCACGCGGCAACGCTGGGTCATCTGGCCGTGGATGCGCACGCCCTTGCTCATGCCGGCCAGGAATTCGTCGGTCACCGCCTTGTTCACGCCGACCAGGTATTCCTTCTCGTGGTGGTTCTCCGCGCGGAGGATCTCGTTGACGATGTCGCCGTTGCTGGTCAGCAGGATCAGCCCCTCGGAATCCTTGTCCAGCCGGCCGATCGGAAAGATCCGCTGCGGATGGTCGATGAAGTCCACGATGTTGCCGTCCACGCCCTGGTCGGTGGTGCAGGTGATCCCCACCGGCTTGTTCAGCGCGATATAGATCGCTTTCTTTGCACCCGGCGTGGTAGCGAGGACGCGCGCCTTGACGATCTCGCCATCGACGCGTACCTCGTCGCCATCCAGCGCCTTCGCACCGGTCGTGACCACTTCGCCGTTGATGCTGACCCGGCCGGCCAGCAGCAACTCGTCCGCCTCGCGGCGCGAACAGAGGCCGGCTTCGCTGATGTACTTGTTGACGCGCATAGGGCAGGAGTGAGGGTGGAGGAGTGAGAAATGAGAGAGAGCCAGGGCGATCCTGCGACTCACGCAAATGTACAGGACGGTGACTCGGGAAAGCGGAGCGAGAGGTGGAAGTGAGCGGAGGTGCCGTTCTCTCGTTTCTCACTCCTCCCCACTCACTTCTCGCCCTACGACCTCAGCCCCACGCCGCGCTTGAGCAACTGCAGCGCGGCGATGGTCAGTCCGGCGATGAAAACCAGCATCACCGCGAACGCACCGCCCACCGACACGTCGCTGATGCCGAGCACGCCGTAGCGGAATGCGTTGACCATGTACAGGATCGGGTTGGCGTGGGAGATGGCGCGCCACGGTTCGCCCAGCATGTTGATCGAATAGAACACGCCGCCGAGGTAGGTCAGCGGGGTGATCACGAAGGTCGGCACCAGCGCGATGTCGTCGAACTTGCTCGCGAATACCGCATTGATGAAACCGGCCAGCGCGAAGATGACCGCGCCCAGGGTGACCGCGGCCAGCGCCACCAGCGGATGCGCCACGTGCAGCGAGGTGAAGAACAGCGCCACCAGCAGCACCAGCGCGCCGACCACCAGGGCGCGTGCCACCGCGCCGATCACGTAGCCGTAGAGGATCGCCCAGTTGGCCATCGGCGACACCAGCATTTCTTCCACCGAGCGCTGGAACTTGGCGCCGTAGAACGAGCTGGAAATGTTCATGTAGCTGTTGTTGATGACGCTCATCATCACCAGCCCCGGCACGATGTACTGCATGTAGCTGAAGCCGCCCTCGACGATGCCGATGCGGCTGCCGATCAGCTTGCCGAAGATGATGAAGTACAGCGTCATCGTGATGATGGGCGGGATCAGCGTCTGCGTCCAGATGCGCACGATCCGCACGATTTCGCGGCGCGCCACGGTATACAGCGCGACAAGGTTGGTCGAGGCGTTCATGCCGTTTTCTCCCGGGCCGGCGCACGGCCCTGCTCGACCAGCCGCACGAACAGCTCCTCCAGCCGGTTGGTCTTGGTGCGCATCGAGTTCACCGTGATGCCGCCGGCGGTCAGCGCGCCGAACAGTGCGTTGAGGTTCTGCGTGCGCGCCATTTCCGCCTCCAGCGTGCGCTCGTCGATGCGGCGGAAGCCGATGCCGTCCAGTTGCGGCAGCTCGGGCGGCACTTCGCTGACGTCGAGCACGAAGGTCTCCACGTCCAGCGTGGCCAGCAGGCGTTTCATGCTGGTGTTCTCGATGATGGTGCCGTGGTCGATGATCGCGATGTTGCGGCACAGCGACTCGGCTTCCTCCAGGTAATGCGTGGTCAGGATCACCGTGGTGCCGGCCGCGTTGATCGCGCTGACGAACTGCCACATCGAGCGGCGAATCTCGATGTCGACGCCGGCGGTCGGTTCGTCCAGGATCAGCAGCTTCGGCTCGTTCATCATCGCGCGGGCAATCATCAGCCGCCGCTTCATGCCGCCGGACATCTCGCGCGCCTGGTGGAAGGCCTTGTCCCACAGGCGCAGTTCCTTCAGGTACTTTTCCGCACGCTCCGCAGCGAGCTTGCGCGGGATGCCGTAGAAGCCCGCCTCGTTGACGCAGATGTCGAACGGCTTTTCGAACTGGTTGAAGTTGATCTCCTGCGGCACCAGCCCGATCAGCTTCATCGCCTCGCTGCGCTGATTGTTCACCGACACGCCGAACACCTGGGCGTCACCGTCGGTGGCGTTCACCAGCGACGACAGGATGCCGATCAGGGTCGACTTGCCGGCGCCATTGGGGCCGAGCAGGGCGAAGAAATCGCCGGGCTGCACGGTCAGGCTGATGCCTTTCAGCGCTTCGACGCCATTGCGATAGGTTTTGCGCAGATTGTCGACGACAAGTGCGGGTGCCGTGGGGCGGATTTCCGGGGACATGGGCTGCACCGAGGGGGTTAGCCCTTATTATAGCGGGCCAAGCCGCACCGCCCGAGCCTGTCTGGCGGCACACACTGTTTCCGCACGTACCGTTTCAGGGATGCCATGGCCGATCATTTTCAGCTCCGTCTTGTCGACAGCGTCATGCTGGCGCCCACCGTGCGCCACCTGGTGTTCGAGCGCGTCGACGGCCAGCCGCTGGCCTTCCAGCCCGGGCAGTTCCTGCAGGTGCATTTCCACTACGACGATGGCACCGCGACCAAGCGCAGTTATTCGGTGGGCAGCGTCGGCGACGGCAGTTCACCCGTGCAGCGCGTTGAGATCGCAGTGAGCTATGTCGACGGCGGTGCGGCAACCAAGTTGCTTGGCGGGCTAGCACACGGCGGCGTGATCGACGCCAGCGGCCCGTACGGCCGCTTCTGCCTGCAGGAAGCGGACACCCATCCGCGCTACCTGCTGCTGGCCACTGGCACCGGCGTCACCCCGTACCGCGCCATGCTGCCGCAGATCGAAAAGCTGCTGGCCGCCGGCGATCGCGAAGTGGTGCTGCTGTACGGTGCCCGCAACGAAACCGAGCTGCTCTACGGCGAAGAGTTCGAAGCCTTCGCGCAAGCCCACCCCGGCTTCCACTTCCACGGCTGCCTCAGCCGCGAAGCCCGCGCCGTGCCTCGCAGCAGCGACCGTAGCGGCCACGTGCAACACGTGCTGGCCGAACTCGGCCCGCACGTCGACCGCGACATCGCCTACCTGTGCGGCAACCCGAACATGGTCGACGCGGCGTTTGCGGCGCTGCAGGAGTTCGACCTGCCGGTGAAGCAGATCAGGCGCGAGAAGTACATTTCGTCGCGGTGAAGGCCTCGGATCGGCAGCGTGGCCGGGCCTTCGCTTCCTTCGGTGCACCGAATCTTCACGAGCACCTCACGTCTGAAGTGTAATTAGCTTCGACCCTGAGAATCCGCCCCTAGTGGATCTTCGGGAAACCGGAGGAATCTGCGGCAACACCTCCGGTCATCTTGCGCGGCGGGATGCAATGGAGGGCATGGACGTGACTGATCGGTTTTGTACCGTATTGTCCGGTTGCATGTGCACCTGGATGCTGTTCGTGCCTGCTGCGGAAGCAGCAGACGGCCGAATCACTTTTTCGGGCCGCATCGTTGTGCCAACGTGCCATGTGGCAACGGATACCAGCGCTTCGGCTCAAGCTTCGGTTGCCCCGCGACGAAGTTATCGACAGAGCTGTGCCGAACTTGATTCGCCGATGTCGTCACCACGAACCCATGTCGTGACAGTCAGACGGCTGACCCATGCGGAATCGGATCGCGTGCTGAAGTACTTCTACGGCTACCTCAGCGCCAGTCGAGTCGACGCCGCACCGATGCTGGTCACGCAGACTTACGAATAGCCGGCATCGGTGTTCGAAACAACCGCGGTCGCCGCTACTGGTAGGTCAACGTATAGGTTGCCGTGGCTTGAACCTGGCCAGGCGTTACTGGTGTGGCGGTCTGGTAGTAGCGTGCGTAGAGATTGAAGCTGTAATTGGCGCCGTTCGTGGTACCTGTCGGAAACGCGCTGTCGAATGTAACCGGTGTTATGCCATCGGCGCGAAGGATCTGGATACCCACGCCGCTGGCGTAGCCGGCGCCGATTGTGGGTGCGATGACGCCATTGACGGTATAGGCGTTGCTGCTACTCAACGTGGCGCTGACGGCAAGATTGGATGTGCAGCCAGTGAGGTTGATTCCGAATCGCGTCGTGCCCGCCGTGGCTCCGACAGCACCGAGTGCATTGGCGGATACGGAGGGCAAGGCAACGGTCAAGCTCTGGCTGCCTGTGGAAACACTGCAGGTGGGGGCGATGAACGTCACGCCGCCTGATTGAAAGATAATGACGGTTTGTACGGGCGTGTTAGTGGTGCACCCATCATAGTTGCCATTGTTTTTAATGATTGGCGTAGTGCACACATTGTTGAAATTCCATTGGCCCAAGACCGTGCCCGCGGGAATTTGATTTCCGCTGCTGGGAAGCACTCCGGTCGAAATCAGCTGGAATGTCGTTGTATTGGAAAATGTCGTTGTTGTGCCACCATTCAATGAGTCGTTTGGATATAGTGGTATGGGGTTGCCTGATCGCAATATCTTGAATGCGACCCCTGGCGTTGGGCTGTAAATGGTTTTAGTGGCGACGTCATAGGTACCATAGGATGGTTGCAGGCCGCCTGGAGTGCCGCCGTTTAGACATGCTATGTAGATGGTGTCGCCTGCGGTCGTGGCTGCCCGCGGGGGGCCGATGGTGCTACCAGCGGCTTGGCTTGAGAGAGCAATGGTGACACTGCTGAAGGTGACAATTTGCGTAGTAGGCGCATTGATGGCATTACCGCGCCCATCTTCGTAGTAGCACCGAGCTTGTGCCAACGCAGTGGCTGGGAAGGCGAATAGAGCGGACAGGAGTGTCAGCAGGCATAACCAGGTCCAAGGTAGACGCGATTGACTGAGCCGGTTGCAGAACATAAGGCCTCGCATGGCCACGATGAGTGAAGGATGCATATCGATCCCTGCAGATTCAATTATGCGGTGCGACGAGCAAAGCACACTTCATTAGATTAAGTGCTTTTGATGAGGTCGTGACGCTGGTCGTGGGCTTCAGGCGCCGTTCTTGCCGGCGGTGTTGCTGGAGGATATTTTCGTGCATATCGTGTGGACTTCTTCATAACTTTTCGGCCGCAATTCCCTGTCCCGCCTTTCAGTCCTATAGGGAAGTGAGCATGACTGCGTCGTTCCATTATTGTCCTGCCAGCGTACAGTCAGCTCGCCGGCTTGATCGACGCCACGGACGAGGATTTGCCCCGCTTGCCCGACCACGGCGAGTGCAGTTCCCCGGGCGTTGAATACCTGCGCACCGAATGGCAAGGCATCGCCATTGGCGAGGCGTGCGCGAACGAGGATGGTGCGGCCATTTTCGGTCTTGAATTTCATCATCACCACCGCGCCGGCGTGCGGCGCCACCTGAGTGCTGGTGGCGTCCAGTTGCACGTTCAGCGGCAGGCCTTTGGGGTCTACCTGGATGGTGTTAAGGCTGTAGGGCGTGAGGTAGGGCACGATGGCATAGCCGAAGTGGTCCACTCGCGCGCCGGCGGCGTTGTCGAGTCGTGCGCCGGCGGCGCCGGGCACGTAGACGATGCCCACGGTATCGCCGATCGGTTGGCCGAAGGTGATGCCGCCGGGGTGGGCCACGACAGCGCCGCTCATGCCCAGCGATGCCTGCGAATAGCCGCTGCCGGTACCGGCGCTGGCATTGAATATGGCGTAAGGGCTGCGGTAGCCGAGGTTGACGCTGCCGCTGCTGCCGCCGGCGTCGTTGCCGCTGTTGTGCGCGACGGTGGCACCATAGTTGAATTGATTGTCCGCACCGAGCGACCCGTTCAGCATGGCCTGATCCCGGTTGTCGCCGCTGCTGTCATGGGCCAGGTTGAGCATCAGGCTGGGTGCGTGTGCGCTGCCACCTAGTGGCAGGCTGAAGGTGGCGAAGTACTCGTTGTCGTAGCGGCCCAGTGCGTCGCGGGTGCGGGTCGCCGAGATGCCGTAGTTCAGTCGATGGTACGAATTGCTGTAGCCCACCTGGAACTGCGTATCGTTGCCGGTGCGGTTCCAGTAGTCGCTGGCCGATACGTTGGCATACAGCGAGCCGCCGCGCATGCCGAGGCGCTGGTTCATGCTGAGCTGGAAACGGTTGCGTTGCCGCTGCAGCCCGGTCGGATTGATCACCGGGTCGTAGCTGTGGCCGGCCAGTGCCGCCTGCTGCGCCGGGGTCAGCACGGTTTGCAGAGGCATGCCGTCGATCAGGGTGACATTCGTCGGCGCGGCGTAGCTGAAGGCATCCAGTCCACGGCGCGCATAATCGCGAGCCAGTGCCGCATCAGTCAGGCTCAGGAAGCCGCTGGTGGAGTAGCGGTAGGCGGCAACCGTCAGCGAGGTCTGGGTGTCGGGCAGGATCTTGCTGTAGCTCAGGCGCATGCTGTGCCCGGAGTGGCTGCCGAAACCGGGAATGGCCGTGCGCGCCTGGGTGACATCGAGAGCGAAGGCACCGTAGCGCGTGTTGATGGCACTGCCCAGCAGGAGCGCGGCATATCCCCGGGACCCCTCGATACCGGCATAGCCGGTCAGCAGGTTGTTGAAGCCGTGCTGCACGGTGGCGTGCAACACGTTCGGCGAGTTCAGCAAGGCCGTGTTGCGCAATTGACCGGCGGCCACGTCGAAACGCGTGGTGCCGGGGCGCAACAACTGCGCGACCGACGCATACGGCACGGCGAACGTATGCGTGCGGCCGTCAGCTTCGGTTACGGTCACGTCCAGGTTGCCGCCGTAGCCGGTCGGATACAGGTCGTTGATCACGAACGGTCCCGGTGCCACCGTGGTCTGGTAGAGCTGCACGCCGTTCTGGGTCACGGTGACTTTGGCGTTGGTGTTGGCCACGCCGCGCACCACCGGCGCATAGCCGCGCAGCGAGTCGGGCAGCATGCGGTCATCAGTGGCCAACTGCACACCGCGAATGCCGAAGCTGTCGAAGACCTGGCCATCGGTGTAACTGTCGCCGATCGTCACCTGTGCGCCCAGCGACGGCAGATCACGGCGCACGTAGCTGTCGATGTTCTGCCAGCGTTTGCGCGCACGCATGCCGGCGGTGGCGGATTGCCAGTTGACGGTCGAGTCCTGACGGAAATGCCAGGCGCCGAGGTTGAAGCCGGCATTCAGGCCCAGATAGGAGGTGGTCTGCGTCTGCCCGTGACTGCTGCTGCGGTAGCTGTTGAAGTTGTAGTTGAGCAGTGCCGCCGGCACACCCTCATCCCAGTATTCCGGGCTGACATAGCCGCGCGCGCGCTGCTGCAGGTAAGCCTGCGGCACGCTGGTATCCAGGCGCAGATTGCCCATGTCGAAGCTCATCGACGCCCCGGGGATCAGGTCGCCAATGCTGACGCAGGTGACAGGGTCCGCCAGCGCCTTGACGAGTTCGCTGGACAGATTGGCCGGATGCAATCCCAAGAGGGCGAGCAGTTGACGATCGACGCATGGTGCTGCACTGGCATCGGGTGCCGCTGATGCAAAGCGCACATCGCGCCTGCCTGCCCAGTTGTTGTTGAGATAGATGTCGACGTTGTACGAGCCGGGCAACACCGGATTGCCATGCTCGAAACGGGAAAGGTCGGTGGTGTTGCTGCCCGCGCCGGACAGCATGCTGCGATCGAACGAAAACGCCATGTCGGCCTCACCATCACTGGTGGTTCCGGCGTCCGCAACGTTGCTGGTGGAGTCGGCACCGGTCGCGACAGGACCGGCGATCGCCCCGCCGGCCGCATCCACCGCTGCTGTTGCATTGGCCGAGGCAGCCAGAGTCGACATGCTCCAGGCGCCAAGTACCAGCGTGATCGCCGTGCTCAGCAATGCCTGCCGGCACACCCCATGCCGGTGCGACGGCATCGCCCGGTCAGTGGTGTGCCTTGCCTTCACGGTGCCACGCTGCCCTTGAGCGACGTGGTGGCGCCGTAGTCATTGACGATGTCATAGGTGACCGTCGTACCGGCCACAGGCTTCGCGGCAAGATTCTTGAACTTCAGCGCAAGCTTGCCGAATGGATCGACCATGCCGGAATCGCTGACATAGGAATTGCCGTCGACCAGGATCGTGGCCTGCACGATGGTGACGTGATAGGGGGTGGGGTTGTGCACTTCCAGTGCATAGCCTTGTCCATCGGGCGCACTCGTCCAGGTCACCATCGAAGGTGCCTTGGCCGGATCGCCAGCAAGATGAGCGGGACGATAGAAAAGCTTGAGGCGCGAACGAATCGCGAATTGCAGCAGGTTCTTGCCGGCAAATGCCTTGCCGCTGGGTTTGGGCGGGATTTCCAGCACATTGAGCCAGAACAGTGACTCGCGATCGGTCGGCAACGGTGCCGAGGTCGCGATGATGCGCAGGCTCTGGTCCCTGTGCGGATCCATCCGAAAGATGGGTGGCGTGATCAGGAACGGCGTGTTGACCTTGTCCGGCGTGGAATGTTCGTCCCCGCTGTCGATCCAGGCCTCGACCAGGGCAGGCATATCGTTGTCGTTGGTCAATCGGACCGTGACTTCGCCGTCCTGAGCGGGAAACACCACTCGCGTTCCGCCGATGACGACGTTTGCCTGGGCAGTGGCAACGCTCAGGCAAAACAGCAGCAACGCCACAGCCAGGGCGTGGATGGAATTTTTCACGGGGCAGCCTCAGGCGATTGCTGGACAGGAATCCTGGCGTGGCACCGCGACGCGGCGTGGCCGGTCGCGGTGCCCACGTGGTGTTGCGGTATTACTGGTAGATCACCGAGAACTGCACGCTGCTGGCCACGGTGCCGGCGGTGGCGGCGGCGGTGGCGTAGTAGCGGGCGTAGTAGTTCAGGGTGGCGGCGTTGGCGGTGATCGTGGCCACGCCGGCGCCCGTGGTCGGAGCGGCGCTGCCGGCGGTAATCACGCTGTTGTCGCTGTTGACCAGCTGCACATCGACGCCGGTGGCAGTGCCGGTGTTGGCCAGGCGGCCAGCGGCATTCACGGTGGGGCCGTTCTCGAAGAAGGTCGAGGCCTTGGTGGCGGTCGGCGAACCGGCGCAGCCGGACAGGTTGATCTTGAATGCGGTCTGGCCGGCGGTGGCGCCTGAGGCGGAGAGCGCAGTGGTCGAGACGGTCGGCAAGGTGACGGTGGCCGGACCAGCGGCGCCGTTGATCTGGACGGTGCAGGTGGAGCCCGTGACGGCGCCGGTGAAATTGATGGTGCCGTCGGTCGCCTGGGCGCTCGGGGCAAAAGCGACGGCAGCCATGACGGCAACCAGGGCGCTGGAAAGCAGGGTCTTGTTCATTGCAGTTTCCTTGGTGGGTAGCGGTTGGGTTTGACTTGAACTTGGGATGGACGATGAGACGGAATCTGCGATCTGCAGGATTCAGTACTGCGGGATTCGCCTGGGCCAACGTCTTGCGTCCCCCCGGACGAAGTGTCAGTCGCGAATTTCGCCGTGACCAACACGTCTCAAGCAACATGCGTGCCATGTTATCGCGTAAACGATTACTTGGGCTGCGAGGCAGGCCTCGACGATGGACGGAATGAGGCAGGCCAACGAATTTCGGCCAGTTGTCAGGATTCCCTGACAAAATTTGGCACCAGAAAGTGCGAACTTGGTCACCAATCGATAGTGGCGATGTCGGAAGTTTTTCACGGCGTTCCGACCTTGCCGCCACCGGTTTGAGAAGTTTAGTCAAGGTCGCTTGACATTTTGTGGGCGGACTCCTTACTCTGGATTTGTCAAGGTTGCTTGACATCATTTCCGAGGAGATATCGCCATGAAAAAAGGATCGCGTCGCTGGATTTTCCCGGTGCTGGCACTGGCGCTGCTGACCGGTGCGTCGGTGGCGCTGGCGCAGTCGCCGACGGCTAGCACGGTAGGTACGTTGAAAGTCGAGCGTCACGGCGACCATGGTCGTGCGGTGATCCTGATTCCCGGACTGCAGGGTGGGCCGTGGGTGTGGCAGCGGACGATCAAGCAGTTGCAGAAGGATCACGTGGTGTACGCGGTGACGCTGGCGGGTTTTGATGGCGTGCCGGCGCCGGCTGACGGCGACAACCTGTTCGATCGGGCGGGTGCGTCGCTGGAGCAGTTGATCGAACAGCGGAAGATCGACCAGCCGGTGCTGGTCGGTCACAGCCTGGGCGGCACGCTGGCGCTGCGCTTTGCCGGTGAGCATCCCGAACTGATCTCGGGTGTGGTGGCGGTGGATGGCCTGCCGATCTTTCCCGGCATGGAGCGGGTGAGCGCGGAGCAGCGCAAGGCGATGGCGGCGCAGATGCAGCGGCAGATGGCGGCGGTGACGCCGGAGCAGTTCCAGGCGCAGTCGCTGGGCTACATGCAGAAGATCGGCGTGATCGATCCGCAGCTGGCCGCGCGCTACGCGCCGATGAATGCGCGCAGCGACATCAAGGCCAGCGCGCAGTACATGGCCGAGGATCTCGCCTTCGACGGACGTGCGGCGCTGAAGAACGCGAACGTGCCGATCGTGGAGATCGCGCCATACAACGCACCGGATTTCAGCCAGCCGCCGATGGCGATGAGCGAGGCGCAGAAGACGGCGTACTACCAGTCGCTGCTGGCCGATGCGCCGAAGGCGAAGGTGGTCTCGATCTCGCCGTCGAGGCACTTCGTGATGCTCGACCAGCCGGTGAGGTTTCAGCAGGCGCTGGACGAGTTCCTGAAGTCGCTTTGAGGCCACGTGATGACCCGTCTTTCGAACAAGAGCTACCAGTGGCAGACCCTGCTCAGCATGAGTGTCTACATCGTGCTGCTGTTGCTGGTATGGCCATTGGCACGCACGGTGGAGGGCTGGGCGGCCAAAGGCCTGCTGGCGTTGGCACCGGTGCTGCCGATGCTCTACCTGTTCATGCTGATGGCCCGGCGTATCCGCGAGAGCGACGAACTGGAGCAGCGCATGCACCTGGTGGCGCTGGGCGTGGCCACGATGCTTACGGCGGCGCTCAGCCTGGTCGGCGGCTTTCTGGCGGCGGCGCACGTGCTCGCCATCGACGGATCGATCCTGATCTGGGTGTTCCCGCTGATGATGGCCAGCTACGGGATCGTCCGATCGGTGATGGTCCGGCGCTATGGCGGCGACATGTTTGCCTGCGCCGGCGATTCGGGCATTCCCGGTTACGTGCGCGCCTTGCTGGCCGCCGTGCTGATGACGGTGGTGGCCGCCTTTGCCTACATGAAGAACGACGATCAGTTGTGGGGCGTGTTCGCGGGGATGGCGGCGGCATTCATCGCTTTTGCCATGCTGCAGCTGATCCGTCACCGTCGGCAGAAGGCGGCGCTGGCAGATGACCGGAGGCAGGGATGAGGCCCGTGTCGTCGACCACACCATCAACCGGGGGACATGACTGATGGCCATGCGCGAAGTGCACAAGCGCTACCTGCGCGAATTCCTGCCGGCCATGGCCGCGTATGTCGTACTGATCTTCCTTTCGGCGCTGGTATTGGCCCGGGTCGACAGTGTCACCTGGCGCGTCGTGCTGGCCCTGCTGCCCCTGTTGCCCATCCTGCTGGCCATTCGCGCGATGGTTCGCGTGGTTCGCGACCAGGATGAACTCGAGCGGCGCATCGACCTGGAGGCGTTCGCGATCTCCGCCATGGCCACCGGCTTCGGCTTCTTCAGCTTCGGCCTGCTGATGGGCGCCAACGTGGGCTGGTCGGTGTCGGGGCAGGTGGTCGCCATCTGGGTGATGCCGTGCCTGTTCGCCAGCTTCGGCATCGCCAAGCTGCTGGTGCTGTGGCGCTATCGCAGTCATGAATAACCATGTGCGTGAACTGCGCGGCGCGCAGGCCTGGTCGCAGGCCGACCTGGCCGAGCGGCTGGATGTTTCGCGGCAAACCGTCAACGCCATCGAGACCGGCAAGTACGATCCGAGTTTGCCGCTGGCCTTCAAGATTGCCCGTCTGTTCGGGCAAACGATCGAATCCATTTTTGAACCTGGGGAGTGATACGTGAGCATGAAACCCGGAAAACGCATGGGCGTGATGGTCGCCGTCGCGGTGGCGATCATCTCGGCCAACCGCGTCGCCCATCATCGTGAGAAGGACCCGGCGCCACCTGCGCCGGCTTCGGCCTCGACTGCAGCCGTCGCACCCGCGCCGGCCGCCACCTGGAAACTCGGCAGCCTGACCCTGACCGCGTGCGAGCTTGCCGCCCCGAACAGCGGCCTGAGCACGGCGGCCTGGTGCGCGGACTTCCCCGTGCCGGAAAACCGGGCCGATCCGCACAGCCGCACGATCAAGCTGAAGCTGGCCGTGCTGCGTTCGCGGGCGCAGGTGGCCAGTCCCGACATGCTGGCCTTTCTTGCCGGTGGCCCGGGACAGGCGGCCACCGATTCAGCGGGCCAGGTGGCGACGGTGCTGAAGCCGCTGCTGGCCCATCGCCACGTGCTGCTGCTCGACCAGCGTGGCACCGGCGGTTCCAATGCGCTCAGCTGCAAGGAGTCCGCCGCCACGACCGCGCCGGACGACAGCACCTTCGACGCCGACAAGCTGCGCGCAGCGGCGGCGCAGTGCCTGAAGCTGCTGGCCGGTCGCGCCGATCCGCGCTACTACACCACCACGATCGCGGCGCAGGATCTGGAGGACGTGCGCAAGGCCATCGGTTCGCCGCAGTTCGACTTGCTCGGGGTGTCGTACGGCACGCGGATGGCGCAGCAGTACCTGATGCGTTTCCCGCAGTCGGTGCGCAGCGTGGTGCTGGACAGCGCGGTGCCGAATTCGCTGGCCCTGGGCGAGGACTTCGCCCGCAACCTGGACGACGCGCTGAAGGCGCAGTTCGCCCGCTGCACCGCCGAGCCGGCCTGCAAGAAGCAGTTCGGCGATCCGGACCAGACCCTGTACCAGCTGCGCGACGCGTTGCGGGCCAATCCGCACCAGGTCAGTTTTCGCGACCCGCAGAACTACCAGACGGTAAAGCAGATGCTGGACGAGGATTCGCTGGCCAGCGTGGTGCGCATGTTCGCTTACACGCCGGCCACTGCCGCGCTGTTGCCGCTGTCGATCGACGCGGCGGCGCATGGCGACGTGGGTCCGCTGCTGGGCCAGGCCAAGCTGCTGTCCGGCGAACTGTCGGAGCTGATGGGCAGCGGCATGCAGTATTCGGTGATCTGCAGCGAGGACGCCGACCTGCTGGCCGTGCGCCCGCAGGATGCGCAGACCATCCTCGGCACGCGCATGGTCGACGCGCTGAAGGCGGTGTGTTCGGTGTGGCCGAAAGGCACGCGCCCGGCCGATTTTCACGCGCCGCTGAAGACCGACAAACCGGTCCTGCTGCTGGCCGGCCAGTACGACCCGGTGACCCCGCCCCGCTACGCCGAGGAAGTGGCCAAGGGCCTGCCGAACGCGCGGGTGCTGACCCTCAAGGGCCAGGCGCACAGTGTCATGGCGACCGGCTGCACGCCGCAGCTGATCCAGCATTTCATCGAGAAGCTCGACCCGAAGACGCTGGACGCGAGTTGCCTGGACCGGTTGCAGCCGACGCCGATCTTCATCGACTTCAACGGAGCGACCCCATGATCGAGGTAAGGGATTTGCACAAGGCGTTCGGCGCGGTGAAGGCTGTCGACGGCGTCAGTTTCACTGCCCGCGACGGCGAGATCACCGGCCTGCTCGGCCCCAACGGCGCCGGCAAGACCACCACGCTGCGCATGCTGTACACGCTGATGGCGCCGGATCGTGGCCAGGTGCTGGTCGATGGCATCGATGCAGCGGCCGACCCGCTGGCCGTGCGTCGCCAGCTCGGCGTGCTGCCGGATGCGCGCGGGCTGTACAAGCGGCTCAGTGCGCGCGAGAACATCGACTACTTCGGCCGCCTGCATGGTCTGCCCGAAGAACTGCTGGCGAGCCGGCGCGAAGCCCTGGTCAAGGCGCTGGAGATGGGCGACATCGCCGACCGCCGCACCGAGGGTTTCTCCCAGGGCCAGCGGGTGAAGACCGCGATCGCCCGCGCGCTGGTGCACGACCCGCGCAACGTCATCCTCGACGAACCCACCAACGGCCTCGACGTAATGGCCACCCGTGCGCTGCGCCAGTTCATGACGCGGCTGAAAGAAGAGGGGCGTTGCGTGCTGTTTTCCAGCCACATCATGCAGGAGGTGGGCGCCTTGTGTGACCGCATCGTGGTGATCGCACACGGCCGCGTGGTGGCCGACGAAACGCCGGACGCGCTGCGCGCCCAGACCGGCGAGGACAACCTGGAGGATGCCTTCGTGAAGATCATCGGCAGCGAAGAGGGTCTCGCCGCATGAACGACATGTCCGCGAAAATCCGGCGCAGCAGCGCCTTTCTCACCGTGTTCCTGAAGGAGGTGAAGGAAAACCTGCGCGACCGCCGCACCCTGATGAGCGCCTTCCTCACCGGCCCGCTGCTGGGGCCGCTGCTGTTCGTGATGCTGATCAACCTCACCCTCAACCGCGAACTGGACAAGGCCGAGAAGCCGCTGCCGGTGCCGGTGCTGGGCGCCAAATACGCGCCCAACCTGATCGATGCACTGAAGGCCGGCGGCGTGGTGCCGGGCGCGGCGGTGGCCGATCCCGCGCAGGCCGTGCGCAAGCAGGATGCCGACGTGGTGCTGCGCATTGCTCCTGATTACGGCAAGGCGTGGCGCAAGGGTGAGCCGGTGCAGGTGGAGCTGTTCTACGACTCCTCGCGGCGTGATGCGAACACGTCGGTGGAGCGGGTCAGCGACCTGGTCGAGAACTATGCGCGGCAACAGGGTGCGATGCGACTGGTCGCGCGCGGGATGTCGCCCAGCACCGCGTGGCCGCTGCAGGTGGCCAAGCGCGACCAGGCCACGCCGCAGTCGCGCGCGGTGCTGATGTTCGCGATGCTGCCGTACTTCTTCGTGATCACCATCTTCATGGGTGGCATGTACCTGGCGATCGATCTCACCGCAGGCGAGCGCGAGCGGCAGTCGCTGGAGCCGCTGTTCGCCAACCCGGTGGCGCGCTGGAAAATCCTCTGCGGCAAGCTGGCGGCGATCTGCGCGTTCTCCACCGCGAGCCTGCTGATCACCTTGCTGGGCTTCGCCGTGGTCGGCCGCTTCATCCCCGCCGAGAAGATCGGCATGGAGCTGGACCTTGGCCTGCACTTCGCCACCTACGTGCTGCTGCTGATGCTGCCGCTGGTGCTGCTGCTGTCCGCGCTGCAGTCACTGGTGGCGGCGTTTGCCAAGAGCTATCGCGAGGCGCAGACCTACATCTCGCTGCTGATGCTGGTGCCGATCATTCCCAGTGCGCTGCTGTCGTTCATGCCGATCAAGGCGCAGGCGTGGATGTACGCGATCCCGCTGCTGGGGCAGAACCTGGGCATCATGCAGTTGCTGCGCGGCGATGGTGTCACCGGCGAACAGCTCGGCCTGTGCCTGGCCGGCAGCCTGGCGGCGGCCCTGCTCGCGGTGCTGGTGACCGCGCAGCTGTATCGCTCCGAGAAGCTGGCGATCTCGGCCTGAGCCAGGGGCGACCCCACCCCGGCCCCTCCCCTGCACGCAGGGGTGGGGCATTATCCGGGTGGCGCGGTCAGTTCGCGGGCGTTGAGGTAACCGTCGCGGTTGCGGTCCAGCTTGTGGAACTGGCGGCGCAGGTTGTCGCGGTTTTCCTGCAGCGTGATCGGCTGGCCGCGGCCACCGGGCAGTTCATCGGTTTCGATGATGCCGTCGCCGTTGCTGTCCATGTTGCGAAAACCCTGGCTCATGTAGGCCACGTATTCCGCCGCGCTGACCCGGCCGTCGCCGTTGCCGTCGAAGCGCCGCAGGTACTCCTCGCGGCTGGACTGGGCATGGGTCGCCGTCGATGCCAGCAGCAGGGCCGCGGCGGCAGCGACCACCCGCGTGTTCAGCGGCGGCCGCCGTGGATGCCGATGAATTGCAGGAACTCGGCGCGCGTCCTGGCGTCCTCGCGGAAGGTGCCCAGCATCTGGCTGGTCACCATCGACACGCCGCGCTTGTGCACGCCGCGGGTGGTCATGCACTCGTGGCTGGCGTCGATCACCACGGCCACGCCAGCCGGTTGCAGGGTTTCCTGGATGCAGTGGGCGATTTCCGCGGTGAGTTTTTCCTGCACCTGGAAGCGCCGCGCGTAACCGTCGACCACGCGCGCCAGCTTGCTGATGCCGACCACGCGGTTGGTCGGCAGGTAGCCGACGTGGGCGCGGCCGATGATCGGCGCCATGTGGTGCTCGCAATGGCTCTCGAACTCGATGTCGCGCAGCACCACCATCTCGTCGTAGCCCTCGACCTCCTTGAAGGTGCGCTTGAGGAAGTCGGCCGGATCCTCGGCGTAGCCGGAAAACCAGTCGCCGTAAGCCTTCACCACCCGCTTGGGCGTGTCGAGCAGGCCTTCGCGCGTGGGGTCTTCGCCGGCCCAGCGCAGCAGGGTGCGCACCGCCTCCTCGGCTTGTTCCTGGCTGACATCGTTCGGGTTGCGCTGGTCGCTCATGCGAAGGCCTCGGTATGCGGACGTACCAGTTTAGCGTCCGTGTCCAGTGGCGTCTGTGCAGCGCTCGTTCCGATGCCGGGCCGGTGCAAGCTGCTCCGCTGAAGGTCATGTTGACAGGACAATATGTAATGTATAACGTACATAACGTCCAATGGAGTAGACATCATGCCTCGATCCCTGCGTTATGCGGTGCTGATCCCGCTGTCGGTTCTCGCGTTCTATGTGCTGTTCGTGCTGCCGGACATCGACCTGGGCTGGCCTGGTGGCGTGGCCGTGCTGGGGGCGGCATGGCTGGTCTGGTACCTGCTGTGGTCGACCATGCGCGAATCGGCGGCCGCGGCGAAGACGGACGAGTCGATGGCGACGGTGTCCCCCGGCGAACAGCGCGCCTGGATCGGCGTGATCTTCACCGCGGCCATCCTCGCCTACTACGCCCTGCGCGGCTCGCAGATGGTCGCCGCGGATGGCTCGATGGCGCCGGAGGCCTCGGCGATCGGCCGGCACGTCGGCTGGCTGGTGGTCGCGTGGCTGGTGGTGATGCAGGTGTTGCGCAAGCGCTGGCGCGACACCGTGGAGGCCGACGAGCGCGATCGCCAGATCGAGGCGCGCGCCAGCGGGTGGGCACGCGGGGGGCTGTCGGTCTTCGTGCTGGCGCTGGCGGTGATGTTCGCGTTCTCGCCGCTGGATCATCTGGCCTGGGCAAGGCCGATGGCGATGTCCAACCTGCTGATGGCCGGCCTGATCGCCTCCTGCCTGCTCGAGTACGCGGTGACGGGCATCACCTACTGGCACGACCGGCGCGCCGCATGACCGGCACGCCGATCGACAACCTGATCCGCAAGCTGCGCTTCGAGCATGGCGAGATGACCCAGCAGGCGCTGGCGGATGCCTGCGGCATCACCCGGCAGACGGTGATCGCGCTGGAGGCGGGCAAGTACGCGCCCTCGCTGGAGCTGGCGTTCCGCATCGCCCATGTGTTCGGCGCGGGCGTGGAAGACGTGTTCCAGTGGAAACGGTGAGTGCCGTCTGTCCGCAGGCGCTTTCGTCCTACGGCGCGGTGGCGTCGTCACCACCGTCATCCAGCGCCGGCACATCGTCCAGCAGCAACGGGCTGTCGCCGGACAGCGACTCCACGTCGCGCAGCTTGCGCTCGATCGCGCGGGTGCGCTGGCCGGCGCTGTCGATGCTGTTGCGGGCTGCGTCGAGTTGCTTGCGGGTCTTTTCCAGCACCACGCCGAACTTGCCGAACTCGTTCTTCACCGCGCCGAGGATCTTCCACACCTCGCTGCTGCGCTTGGCGATCGCCAGCGTGCGGAAGCCCATCTGCAGGCTGTTGAGCAGGGCGCTGAGCGTGGTCGGACCGGCCACGGTGATCCGGTGGTCACGCTGCAGGTTCTCGAACAGGCCGGGGCGACGGATCACCTCGGCGTAGAGGCCCTCGGTGGGCAGGTACAGCACGGCAAAATCGGTGGTGTGCGGCGGCGCCACGTATTTGCCGTGGATGCGCTTGGCCTCCTCGCGCACGCGCAGTTCCAGCGCGCGGCCGGCGGCCTGCGCGGCATCGGCATCGGAGGCTTCCTGGGCGTCGAGCAGGCGCTGGTAGTCCTCCACCGGAAACTTCGCGTCGATCGGCAGGTAGACGTGTTCGCCCTCGTCCTGGCCCGGCATGCGGATCGCGAACTCGACGCGGTCGTTGCTGCCCGGCACGGTGATCACGTTGGACGCGTACTGCTCGGCGGTGAGCATGTCTTCCAGCAGGGCGCCCAGTTGCACTTCGCCAAAGATGCCCCGCTTCTTCACGTTGGTCAGCACGCGCTTCAGGTCGCCCACGCCGGTGGCCAGGTTCTGCATTTCGCCCAGCCCGCGCTGCACCGCTTCGAGCCGCTCGGACACCAGCTTGAACGATTCGCCCAGGCGGGTTTCCAGCGTGGCGTGCAGCTTTTCGTCCACGGTGGCGCGCATCTGTTCGAGTTTCGCCGCGTTGTCC
This sequence comes from Rhodanobacter sp. Root179, assembly GCF_001428465.1. NCBI lineage: Bacteria > Pseudomonadati > Pseudomonadota > Gammaproteobacteria > Lysobacterales > Rhodanobacteraceae > Rhodanobacter > Rhodanobacter sp. Root179. The sequence goes on from NZ_LMHR01000082.1 coordinate 25,844, forward strand.
TGCTGGATCGCGCCAAGCTTGGCTTCCAGCGTGGCGCGCATCTCGCCCATGCGCTTTTCGTTGTCGGCGGTGAGCGCGGCCAGGCGCTGTTGCTGCTGTTCGCCCAGCCGGTTGAGGGTGGTGGCGATTTCCTCGCGGCCCTTGCGCGCGTCCTCGATCAGTCGCTGGGTCAATGACTGCAGGCCGTTGTCGGTGCGTTCGGTGAGCAGGGTCAGCCGCTGGCCGAAGCCGTCGATGCGCTCGGACTGCTGCTGCGACATGCCGTTGAGCTGTTCGCCCACGTGGCCGCGGAAGCGGTCGAAGCCCTGCTGCAATTCCTCGCGGCCGGCGCGCTGTTCCTCGCGCACGGTGCGTTCGACGCGGGCGCTGTCGTCCTTCAGCGTGTCCAGCTTGGCTGCGAGGCCGGGATCGCCGCGGCCGCGCAGCAGCAGCGCCACCTGCAGCAGCAACACCAGCGCGGCGAGGATCACGAGGACAATCAGCAGGGTTTCATTGAGCGGCATGGAACGTTTTCCCGGGGCAAGGCATCCAGTGTACGTCGAGCGGTCTCATTGGCTGCGCCCGGATTCATGTCGCCGTCGCCGGGGCGGTGCATCATGGGCGGAGGTTCAGCCCGGGAGAACGTCATGGAACATGTCCACGATTACCTGATCATCGGCGGCGGCATGGCCGCCGACGCCGCTGCCAAAGCCATCCGCGAGGTCGACGGCGCAGCGAACGTCGGCATCGTGGGCGACGATCCCGCGCCACCCTACCAGCGGCCGCCGCTGAGCAAGGCGATGTGGAAGGGCGACAAGTCGCTCGCGGACATCGACCTGGCCACCGCAGGGAGCGGAGCGACACTGCATCCGGGGCGGCGCATTGCCTCGCTGGATCGCGTCGCCCACGTGGCCCGCGACGACCGGGGCGACAGCTATCGTTATCGCCGGCTGCTGCTGGCCACCGGCACCACGCCGCGCCTGCTGCCGATCGATGGCGGCGAAAGGCTGATCCACTACCGCACGCTGGCCGACTACGAAGCGCTGCGCCGCTACGCCCGACCCGGCGCCTACATCGCCGTGATCGGCGGCGGCTTCATCGGCTGCGAGCTGGCGGCCTCGCTATGCAGCATCGGCGGCAAGGTGAGCCTGCTGTTTCCCGGCGAGACGATCGGCGCGGGCCGCTATCCCGATGGGTTGGCGCACTATCTCGACGACTACTACCGCAGCCGTGGCGTGGATGTGCGCAGCGGCGTTCGGGTCATCGGTGGCAGCAGGACCGACGGCGGCGTGGAGCTGAGCCTGTCCGACGGCGAGGTGTTGCGGGTGGAGGCGGCGGTGGCCGGCCTCGGCGTGACGCCGAACACCGCGCTGGCCGAGCAGGCCGGGCTCACCGTCGACAACGGCATCGTGGTCGATGCGCAACTGCGCAGCAGCGATGCGGACATCTGGGCCGCCGGCGACGTGGCCAATTTCCACAGTGTCGCGCTTGATCGCCGGATGCGCGTGGAGCACGAGGATGCCGCGATCGGCATGGGCCGGCATGCGGGACGCGCAATGGCCGGCGTGGCGGAAGATTACGTGGTCCAGCCGTTCTTCTACTCGGATCTGTTCGACCTGGGTTACGAAGCCGTCGGCCTGCTCGATACGCGGCTTCAGGTGGTCGAGGACTGGCGTGAGCCGTATCGCGAAGGCGTGGTGTACTACCTCGACGGCGGTCGCGTGCGCGGCGTGCTGTTGTGGAACACCTGGGACCAGGTCGGCGCCGCGCGCGAGCTGATCGCCGAGCCTGGCCCGTTCGATGCCGCCTCGCTGCGCGGGCGACTGCCCCGCGGCGCGTGACCCTCCTGCGGAAGCAGCTTCAATCCACCCGGCAGAACACCGCCTTCAGATAACGGCCTTCCGGCACGTCGGTGCGGACCGGATGATCGGCGCCGGCGCCGCGCACTTCCAGTACCTGGATCGTGCGGCCGGCGTTGAGCGCGACCCGGCGCAGCATTTCCAGGAACTCGCCTTCGCCGACCAGGCCGGTGCACGAACAGGTCAGCAGCAGGCCGCCGGGCGGGATGATGTCCAGCGCCATGCGGTTCATCGCGAAGTATTTCTTCAGCGCGTCCATCACCTTGCTGCGGTCGCGGGTGAGCTTGGCCGGGTCGAGGATCACCGCGTCGTAGCGCTCGCCGCGGGCTACCGCCGCGCGCACCCAGTCGAAGATGTCGGACTGCTCGAAGCTCACCGCGACGTTGTTCGCCTGGGCATTGGCGCGGGCGACTTCGAGGATGCCGGCGTCCAGGTCCACGCCGACGGCCTCGCGCGCACCGGCCGCCATCGCGTGCACCGCGAAACCGCCGGCGTTGCAGCACAGGTCGAGCACGCGGCGGCCCCTGGCCAGTTCGGCGAAGCGTTTGCGGTTGTCGCGCTGGTCGGCGAAGAATCCGGTCTTGTGGCCGGAACCCGGCGCGGCGTGGAAGCGCAGGCCGTGTTCGTGCACCTCGAACGCGGCGGGCACGTCGGGGCTGCGGCAGTCGAACGATTCCTGCTTCTGCACGTGTGATTCGGCGAACCAGTACAGCTGCGCGCCGGGGAAATGCGTGAGCAGGGCGGCGTGGATCGCTTCGCGGAACTTCCACATGCCGGCGGCGAAGTATTCGACCACGATGACGTTGGCGTAGCGGTCGACGATCAGGCCCGAAAGGTCGTCGCCTTCGCTGTGCACCACGCGCCAGGCGTCGCTGACCGCATCGAGTTGCAGCCAGTCGCGGCGCAGCTGCACGGCGCGGGCGATGCGCGCGGCGATCCACTCGGCGTCGATGCTGGCGTCGGGATGCGTATCCAGCAAACGCAACGCGATGCGCGCGTGGCCGTTCCAGAACGCGCGGCCGACGAAGCGGCCCTTCGCGTCCTGCACCTCGACCACGCTGCCCGGCGGCAGTTTCGATTCCGGCTTGTAGATCTGTGCCGACCACACCCACGGATGGCCGGGGCTGCGGTCGGATTTCAGGCGGATGACGGGGAGTGCGGCGGGAGTATTCATCCGCCCATGATAGCTGGTGGCCGGGCGCTGGCCGCCCTGCGACGGCGAATGCTCAGCCGGCTTGCACCACCGCCAGCTCGTTGCCGTGCGGGTCGAGGAACTGGAAGCGCCGCCCGCCGGGAAAGGCGAAGATCGGACGCACGATGCTGGCGCCGGCCGCGGTCACCGCGAGCAGTGCGGCCTCCAGGTCGTCCACCGCGAGCACCGGCAGCGGCGCGCGGGTGGCTTCGGTCGGATCGCCCTGCAGGCCGACGTCCACGTCGCCGGTCATGGTCGCCGCGTAGCTGGGACCGAAGTCCGTCAGCTCCCAGCCGAACGCCTGGCTGTAGAACGCCTTGGACGCCGCGATGTCGCTGGCCGGCAGTTCGATGTAATTGGGACGCGCCATCTCGGGTTCTCCGGTGTTGAATGAATCAGCGCAGTCGCAGCACCAGCCACGACAGCAGCGCCAGCAGGTTGATGCCGATCCGCGACACCGACGGCCCGGCAATCGCCAGCAGGAAACCCTGCGAGCCGAGGTGCCAGTCGATGCCCAGCCGCGGCGTCGACTGCAGCGTGGCGAACACGTTGACGAAGGCGCCGCAGTGCAGGCCGTAACTGAACACGGGCAGGGCGATCAGCGGCAGCTGCAGCAGCTGCGCCCAGCGCGACATCCGCACGCCCTGCTCGCTGCCGGCGACCAGCTGGATGCCGGCGGCCAGCACGAAGCCGTACAGCGCCAGGCCGAGCAGGGCGATCAGGCTGTCGTGGGCGCCGAATGGAAGCAGCCGGTGCAGCATCGCCGCCACCCCGTAGAAGCCGCCGGCGATTTCGAGGACGCCGATCAGGCGGAACAGAACAGTGCGCATGCGAAGCCCGGTTGGAAAAAATGCAAGCTTAGGCGATCAGTACGCCGCGCGCTTCCTCGACGATGGCATGCGGCACGAAGCGGGCGCTGTCCTGGGTCACCAGCGAGCTGTCCTCGCGGATGCCGATGCCGCAGGCGCGGTCGCCGACCACCCAGCTGCCGATCAGCGGATAGTGGCCGTCGAACGCGGTCAGCGGATGGCAGGCCTGGCGGATGCACGGGCCGTCGTACGGGCCGTCGGTGCGCAGCTCGCGGCCGTCGTCCAGGTGCATCGCGATGTTGGCGCCCTCGCGCGAATGCAGCGGCTTGCGCACCCAGCCGCGCGGCAGCGCGCCGCCCTGATCGAACTCGGCCGGCAGCAGGTTCGGGTGGCCGCGGTGCGCATCCCACAGCAGCGGCAGGATGCCCTTGTTGCTGAGCAGCGCCTTCCACGGCGGTTCGATCAGCTGCAGCCCTGAGCGCGGCAGGTACGGGCCGAACGTTTCGCGGAACAGGTCTTCCAGCGGGTACAGCTTGAACAGACAGCCGATCACCTGGTCGTCGAGGTCGGTGAAGCGGCCGTCCTCGGAGATGCCGATGTCCTCGATCGCCAGCGTGCCGCACTCGATGCCGGCCTGCAGCGCGCAGTCGCGCAGGTAGGCGATGGTGCCCTGGTCCTCGTTCGAGTCGCGCACGGCGGCGAAATGGAACGGTCGCGCGATGCCGCGGGCGATCGTGCCGAACGCCTCCACCAGCGATTCCTGGATCGAGTTGAACTGGTCGCTGCCAGCCGGCAGCTGGGCGCGCCCGAGCTGGTCCTCCAGCCATTGCCACTGGAAGAACGCGGCCTCGAACAGCGAGGTCGGCGTGTCGTAGTTCAGTTCGTAGAGTTTGGCCGGGCCGCTGCCGTCGTAGGCAAAGTCCATGCGCCCGTACAAATGCGGCTGACGCTCGCGCCAGCTTTGCGCGATCCAGTCGCGGTACGGCTCGGGTATCGCCAACTGCTGCATGAGCTGCTCGCTGCCCACGATGCGCTCGACCATGTCCAGCGCCATCGCGTGCAGTTCTTCGGTGGGCGACTCGATGTCGTGCTCGATCTCGCGCAGGCTGAAGGCGTAATACGCGGACTCGTCCCAGTACGGCGCGTCGTCGATGGTGTGGAAACCGAAACCGCAGTCCGCGGCCCTGGCGCGCCAGTCGGGGCGCTCGGCCAGCGCGATGCGGCGCATCAGCTGCCGAAACCGCGACTGCCGCTGGAGCGGCCGAAGCCGGAGCGGCTGGTGGTGACCGCGCGATTCGGCGTGGCGTTGATCGGCACCATGCCGGTGCCTGCGGTGCCGCCACGATAGACCCCGCCGCTGGCGCCGCCCGCCGCCGGCCTTTGCCAGCCGCCGTTGCTGTCGCGGAACGCGGGGGCGCTGTTGAAGCCGTTGGCGGCCACGCCGTTGCGCATCATCTGCGACAGGAAGAAGCCGGTCATCAGCGGGCCGAAGAACGAATGGTTGTTGCCGTCGCTGCGCTCGGCGCACTTCTCCTTGCCGTAGCTGGCCTCGCATTCCTCGCGGTTGGCGAAGCGCGGCGCGGTGGCCACCGCTTCCTGCTCGGCCTTGGCGAAGGCCTGGTTGCAGGTGCTGCTGTCATTGGTCTGCGCCACGCAGGCCTCGACCGAGGTGTACAGGCCTTCGCGCGCCTCGTTGCGGTCGCAGGCGGTCAGCAGCAGCGGGGCCGTGCCCATCAGCAGCAGGGCGGCGGTGCGGGATCGTTTCATGGGGATGCTCGGCCAGGGTATCCGCTCAAGCATGCCTGTTCGGGCGCCCGGATGAAAGTTCTTGCGAGGTGGTCGCCGTCAGGACGGCGATTGCGGCAGTGGCGGTGGCGACGCGGATGGCAGCAGGTCGACACGGCCGAGTATCACCAGCATCGCGATCGCCAGCAGGTTCACGCCGACGATGTAGTCACCATTCGAAGCACTGCCGGGGTAGATGCCCAGCGCGAACGAAGACCCCACCAGGCCTTGCAGGCCGAATTTGCTGCCGCCGTACAGCACGCCGAGCGCGCCGGTGTAGAAGAGGTAGCTGAAGCTGGCCGACTGAGCCAGGGGAATCTGCACGAGCAGCAGGCGCGTCGCCTGCAGCCCAAGGTCCTCGCCGAACCAGAGTCCCACCGCTGCGGCGCCGATGGCCAGGTAGATCAGCACGGCGACGGCGCACATCACGGGTGAGCCCGATGCCGTGGAGCCCATCGCATTGAAGCCGTTGATGATGCCGAGCACGGCGCCGGCGCCCAGCGTGATGCAGGTGGCCCGCACCATCCAGTGTGTTCCGTGGATCTTCGTCATGGCAGTTTCCCCCTGCCGCCATTCCATCACGCGCCGAGTTCGTCCGCCAGCTCGTGCAGGTCGGCGATGTGCTGTTCCCACCAGCGCGATTCGGCGGCGAACGGGAACGCGGTGGGGAAGGCCGGGTCGTGCCAGCGCGCGGCGATCCAGCCGGCGTAATGCACTTGGCGCATCGCACGCAGGGCGGGGATCAGCGCCAGTTCGCCGTGGTCGAAATCGCGGAACTGCTGGTAGCCCTCGAGCAGCGCCTCCATCGTGCGTTCGTCGCTGGCCAGCATCCACAGGTCCTGCACGGCGGGGCCGCTGCGGGCGTCATCGAAGTCGACGAAGTGCGGCCCGGCCTCGGTCCACAGCACGTTGCCCGGATGGCAATCGCCATGCAGGCGCAACTGGTGCAGCGGGCCGAGCGCCTCCATGCGCGCGCCGATGCCCGCGTCCAGCCGGGTCGCGGCGGCGCGGTAGTTGGTCTGCAGGCCGGTCGGCAGCAGCGACGAGGCGAGTACCGCATGCATCGGCTGCTGCACCATGGTGTCGCGGTCGAGCCTGCCGCGATGTTCGAACGGCGTGCGGGCGCCGATCAGATGCATGCGCGCGATCAGCCGGCCCAGCCACTGCAACTGGTCGACCGCTTCCAGCTCCGGCGCACGGCCACCGCGACGCGGGGTCAGCGCATAGCGGAAACCTTCGTGATGCAGCAGGGTGCGGTCGTCGAACGCGAGCGGCGCGACCGCGGGCAGTTCGGCGTCCGCCAGCTCCTGCGCGAACGTGTGTTCCTCGACAATCGCCGCATCACTCCAGCGCCCGGGCCGGTAGAACTTCGCGATGACCGGGGCGGCGTCCTCGATGCCGACCTGCCACACCCGGTTCTCGTAGCTGTTCAGCGCCAGCAGGCGACCGTCCGGCCACAGCCCGCAGGCGCTCACGGCGTCGAGCACGAGATCGGGCGTGAGGTTGCCATACGGCGCAGCCGCCATCAGGAAACGCGCCTCTTGCTTTCGCCTCCTCTCCCCGTGTCGGGGAGAGGATTGAGGTGAGGGGACGCTCTATCGAGATGCGGCGTGTTCAACGCGTGCCCATGCCGCGCGCCGCGATCACCGCCATGGTGATGCGCGAAATGCACACCAGCGCGCCTTCCTCGCTTTCGATGCGGATCTCCCATACCTGGGTGGTGCGGCCGATGTGCAGCATCTTGGCGGTGCCGGTGACGCTGCCGCCGCGCACGCCGCGGATGTGGTTGGCGTTGATGTCCAGTCCCACCGCCAGCTCCTTCGCCGGGTCCAGGGTCAGCATCGCGGCGGTGCTGCCCAGCGTTTCGGCCAGCACCACCGAGGCGCCGCCGTGCAGCAGGCCGTAGGGCTGGTGGGTGCGATGGTCGACCGGCATGGTGCCGGCCAGCCAGTCGTCGCCGACCGCGGTGATGCGGATGCCCAGCGTCTCCATCATGGTGTTGGCGCTCCATGCGTTGACGCGGTCCAGGTCGGTGGATTGTTTCCAGATGCTCATCGTTGATTCCCATGGATCGAGCCCGCATTGTCGTCCGGGGTCATCGCCGCGACAATGCACACGTGTTCAAGGTCACCCTCAAGACATCCGGCCGCCAGTTTTCGGTGGTCGCGGGCGAAACCGTGCTGGAAGCGGCGCAACGGGCGGGCGTGGCCTTGCCCTACTCGTGCCGGGCCGGCGTCTGCGGCAGCTGCAAGGCCACCTTGCTGGACGGGCGTTGCGAGTATCCGCGCAATCCGCCGCTGGCGCTGAATGCGGACGAGCAGGCCCACCATGCGGTGTTGCTGTGCCAGGCGGTGCCGGCGACCGACCTGCTGCTGGAGGCGCGCGAAGTCACCTCGGTGGAGGACATCGCGCGGCGCCAGCTGGGCATGGTGGTGACCGAGAAGTGGTCGCTGGCGCCGGATGTCACCGGCCTGCGCCTGCTGCCGGCACGCGGCGAGCGTCGCCTGAAGCGCCTGCCCGGCCAGTATGTCGACGTGCTGCTGGAAGACGGCAAGCGTCGTCCGTTCTCGATCGCCAACGGTCCGCAGGCCGACGGCATGATCGAGATGCACGTGCGCCACGTGGCCGGCGGCGGTTTCACGTCGTGGGTCAGCAGCACGCTGAAGCCGGGCGATCACCTGCGCGTGGAAGGTCCGCTGGGCACCTTCGTGCCGCGCGAGGATTCGGAACGCCCGATGATCTTCATGGCCGGCGGCACCGGTTTTGCGCCGGTGAAGGCGATCGTCGAGCACTTCATCGCGCTAGGCACGCGTCGCGCCATCCAGGTCTACTGGGGCGCGCGCGTGGCGGATGACCTGTACCTGCGCGCGCTGGCCGAACGCTGGGCGGGCGAGCTGCCGAACCTCGCGTTCCACGCGGTGGTGTCCGACGCGGACGGCGCGGACGGCGCGTCGAGTTTGCGCACCGGCCTGGTGCACGAAGCGGTGCTGGCCGACCAGCCGGACCTGTCAGGCCACGACCTGTACATGAGCGGGCCGCCGGCGATGATCGATGCCGCGCATCCGCGCTTCCTCGCCGCCGGCCTGCCGGAGGATCGGCTCTACTACGACTCGTTCGAATACGCGCCCGACGTGCTGGTGCAGATCATCGCCGGGCGCGCGGGCATCCACGACTTGCCGGTGCCGTAGACACCTGGCGATCGACACCTGGCGATCGCTGTCTGATCGGGCAGCGGGGCGGGAGCGCGACCCGCCAGCGGGTTCCTTACCGGTTGCCCTTGGCCACCGGCAATTGCGCCGCGTGCCAGGCCAGCACGCCGCCGTCGAGGCGGTGGACCTTGGCGAAGCCGGCCTTGACCAGCCGCTGCGCGGCCTTGATCGAATTGCCGCGACCGTCCTTGTCCATCACCACCACCGGCAGCTCCTTCGCCTTGGCCAGATCCTTGTTCTCCGGATCGAACTGGCTCATCGCCACGTGTTTCGCGCCGGGCACGTGCATCTTCTCGAACTCGGCGATCGCCGACAGATCGATCAGCAGCGGGTTCTCGCGATTGATCAGGTGGGTCAGGCCGGCGGGGCTCAGTTCCCTGACCTTGCTGAACAGGGCGCTGACCTGCATCACGATCAATGCCAGCAGCAGGATCGCGAACAGGGCCACCAGGGCCACATGGTTGCCGACAAATTCGGGCAGCTTGTGCAGGAAATCGTTCATCGTCAGTCCACAGGTGCCTTGATCGCACCAATTCGGGTAAACCGTCGATTATACGGGGTTGCCGCCGCTTGCGCGGCCGCGCCGACTCAATCCTGGGTGATGTCCGGCAGGCCGCTGGTCAGCCACCAGTGCCTGGTCGCCTCGTCGTAATGCCAGGTCTGGTGGTCGACGACGCTGCGCTCGGACTGGTTGTGGATGTTGACCAGGTTGATCACCACCGTCTGCTGCACGTCGAAGTCGCCGGTTGGCACCGGGCCTGCATCGTCGTTGTATTCGGTGACCCGCACCTGCTGGAAGCGCGCCAGCTGCAGCGAGGTCAGCGGATGCGCAGCGCGAACCTTGGGCTCGACGAACTGGGCGGCGCTCTGGAAATCGCCCCAGCGCAGCGTGCTGCCGTACGCCTTGAGCGTGGTGGTGAGGGCATCGCTGCGGGTCTTGGTGGCGCAGCCGGCCAGCAGCAGGCCCGACAACAGCACGATCAGAAGACTGGACATCCGGCGCATGTGGTTTCCTCCCCGATGAAATCCCGCCCATTCTGCCTGATGCGCAGGCAGTCCACTCAGGCGCGGCGTTTGGCCACGAAGCGCGCGTTCAAGGTGCACGCCGGTTCGCCATTCTCGCCGGGCACCACGCAGTCGATCGCGATGCGCGCACGGCCGCGGTTGTCCAGGGTGGAGAAGAACGTCGCCCAGTCCGCGTCCTCGGCCAGTCGCGCCTGGCTGTGGAAGTCGTCCCACAGCGGCGCCAGGTAGCGCACGCTGGACTCGGCGACGAATACGTCGCAGTCCGTGCCGCGCCTGCGCAACGCCAGTTCGACCAGCGCCCAGCCGCTCAGCGTCATCACGCTGACCAGGCTGCCGCCGAAGGCGCAACCCTTGTCGTTGACGTTGGGCGCCAGTGGCGCGCGCAGGGTCAGGCTGTGCTCGTCGCAGTCCGCCAGTTCCAGGTCCATCGCATGGGCCAGCGGGATCTCGTCGCGGATGAACTGGATCAGTTGTCGTGCCTGCAGGGTTGCTTCGGTCTTGCTCACGTGATCGGGGATTCGCGTGGGGAAAGCCCGGCAGTGTAAAGGATGCTCTGATCTATTCAGCACGGGCGTCACCGGCTCTGTCTGCCCGCAGATTCGTGGTGCGCGGACGAAGACAGGCGTCGGCCTGTCGAGGAGGCGCGCCGCGGAGATGCGGGCAGACAGAGCCGGCCCCGACCGATTGAATACGAAAGATGGGGTGACGTCCAGAAGGCCCCCAGGCGGCAGCGCACGGCTTGCCAAGGCGGCCAGCCTTGCCGGCACCGCGCACTGCCACCTGCGGGCCTTCTGGACGTCATGCCGCCTGCGCTGAATAGATCAGAACATCCTGAGCCACCGCTACACTGGAGCCATGACAGTGAGCGTGCGCGGTGCGCGGATGCAGCAACCATCCAGCCGGAAAACCCCAGACCTGCATGGCCGGATCGTGGTGATCACCCGTCCGGCGGGCACCGCCTCCGCGCTGGCGCGGAAGGTGCGCGCGCTGGGCGGCGTGCCGTTGCGCCTGCCCGGAATGGGCTTGCGTGCCGCACCCGATGCGGACGCGGTGCGCGCGAGCATGCGCGCCGCGCTGGCCGATGAGTTGATCGTGTTCACCAGCCCCGCCGCGGTCCGTCATGCCGCGGCGCTGCTGCCGCTGCGCACCGCTGCGTGCGTCCTGGCGGTGGGCCAGGGCACCGCGCAAGCCTTGCGTCGACACGGTGTCGCCGCGCCGCTGGCCCCGCGTCGGCAGGACAGCGAGGGGCTGCTGGAACTTCCCCAGCTGCAGTCGTTGCGCGGACGCCGGGTGGCCCTGATCGGCGCGCCGGGCGGTCGCGGCGTGTTGCGCGAGCAGCTCGCGGCGCGGGGCGCGCGTCTGCGCGAGCTGCATGTCTACCACCGCGTGCCGCCGCGACTCGATCGTCGCCACGTGGAAGCGCTGCTGCAGCTGCCCGCCTCGGCGCGGGTGCTGCTGTCCAGTGCCGAGGCCCTGCACAACCTGCAGCAGTTGCTGCCGGCGCCGGCATGGGCGCGATTGTGCGCGGCCACCGCGGTCGTCAGCAGCGAACGCCTGGCCGAGGCGGCGCGGGCGGCCGGGTTCCGGCGCATCCGCGTGGCGGCTTCGGCGGTGTCCGCCGACCTGCTGGCCGAGGCCGGTACGGCCGGTTGAGGGAATCTTCACATCCGCGTGCTACGAACGCGCGCGTATGGGCTGCTAGCATGCGCTCATGAGCAACCACGACATGCCCAACGAGCCCGCCGCGCCCGAGGGCGCCCGTTCCGCACCCGTCGCGCCCGATGCGGTGCTGGTCGAACCGCCGCTGCGCCCGACACGGCCGGCTTCCCATCGCCCCGCACCACGCCCCCGTGGTGGCGGCACGCTGGCGCTGGCGATCCTGCTGGCGCTGGTCGCGGTGGGCGCGTCCGGCTACGTCGGCTGGCGCCAGTGGCAGCAGGAGCAGGGCGCGGCGGTCGACACGCGGAACGTGGCCAGCCTGCAGCAGCGCGTGGAGACCCTGGAGACCACCCTGACCGCCATGGGCGAGCAGCGCGGCAGCCTCAACCAGCGGCTGGACGATGCGGCCCAGGTCAACCGTTCGCTGCGCGAGGAACTGCTGGGCCAGGCCGAACGGACCCGCCATGTCGAGGACGCGGTGGCCCGGCTTGCCGAGAAGAGTCTCAGTGGCCATGACGGCATGCTGCTGGACGAAACCGAATCGCTGCTGCGCATGGCCAGCGAACGCTACACGCTGTTCCACGACGCGCAGGGCGCGGCGGCCGCCTATGCGCTGGCCGACCAGACCCTGGCCGCGGTCAACGACGGCGCGTTCGGCGGGCTGCGCCAGAGCATCGAAGCCGAGCGCGAGGCCCTGGCCAGGAGCCAGCCGGCCAGCCAGGCCGCCGCCCTGCAACAGTTGCTGGCCTTGCGTGGCGAGCTGGCCACGCTGCCGCTGAAGCCGCTGGACAGCGGCACCGCCGTCGGCGCCGACACCTGGTCGCGGATTCGTCGCGCGCTGGCCAGCGTGGTCAGCGTGCAGCGCGACAACGGCGCGCCGCTGGCCGTCGCCGACGCGCGTCTCGCCCGCGAGCTGGCGACGCTCGACCTGGCGCAGGCACAGGCAGCGTTGCTGGCCTACGACAGCAAGGACTACGCCGCAGCCCTGCAGCGCACGGACGCCGCCCTGGCCAGCCAGTTCGACGCCGCTGCGCCCGCCGTGCAGCAGGCGCGCGCCACGCTGCGGCAATTGGCGGCGCAATTGCCGGCGAAGCCGTCGGTACAGCTCGGCGCCGCGCTGACCGAACTGCGCAACCTGCGCGCGGTGCATGCGCTGGGTCCGGCATCGTCCAGCAGCAGCGCAGCGCCGGCCGAGGCGCAGCCATGAGGCTCTGGTACGGGGTGTTGCTGGCGGTGCTCGCCGCCGCGCTGGCCGCATTCGGCTGGCACTGGGTGGCGGAGGACCCCGGCTACGTGCTGCTGCGCCTGCGTGGCTGGAAGATCGAAACCACGATGGTCGCCGCGCTGGTGATCCTGCTGCTGGCGTGGGCCGTGCTGACCACCTTGTGGCGCCTGTTGCGCTGGCCGTTCGGCGCGCTCTCGCGGCGGCATCGGCGACTCAGCCAGCAGCGCCTCGGCGCTGGCCTGATCGCGCTGATCGAAGGTCGCCACGGCGATGCCGAACGTGATCTCAATCGTGCCTCGCGGCTGGACAGCCTGCGTGGTCCGGCCCTGCTCGCCTCGGCCGAAGCCGCTTTGCGCCGTGGCGAACCCGGCCGCGCGCTGGAAGCGCTGGACCAGGCGGCGCAGTCGGTGCCGCAGGCCGCACGGGTGCTGCGCGCCCGCGTGTTGCGTCGCGAAGGCAAGCCGGCCGAAGCGCTGGCCCTGCTGCTGCCCGAATCGGACAAGGGCACGCTGACTCCCGGCGGCTGGCGCGAACTGGTGCAGGCCGCGCTGGCCACCGGCGACACCCGTCGCGCCCGTGAGGCGCTGGCGCCGCTGCAGAAGAGCGGCGCGCTGGGTCATCGTGCCTATGCCGCGCTGGAGGCGCAGGTGCTGGTTGCCACGCTGAACGCCACGCCCGACGGGGCCACGCTGAACGCGATGTGGTCGCAATGGCCCAAGCCGCAGCGGCGGGTGCCGGCCGTGATCGATGCCTACGCGCGTCGCGCCGCCGGTTTCGGCCTGACCCTGCCGGCCATGGATGAAGTGGAATCCGCGCTGCGCCGCGAGTGGTCGCCGTTGCTGATCGAAACCTACGGCAGCCTGTCCGGCGATGACGTGGAGGCGCGCCTGCGTCGCGCCGAAGGCTGGCTGGACGCCCATCCGAACGACGCCAACCTGCTGCTCACGCTGGGCCGCATGTGCGTGCGGCTGAAGGTCTGGGGCAAGGCCCATCAGTACCTGCAGCGCTCCCTGGCGCTGGCGCCGGGCGCCGCCGCGTGGGAAGCACTGGGCGACACTTTCGCCGGCCAGGGTGACGCCGCCCAGGCGCAACGCTGCTATCGCAACGCGCTGGCGTTCACCCGTGGTGACGTCGTCACGCCGCTGGCGCAGACCGCCAATCCGATGCAGCCGGACACGCATCCGATCGCGATCGAGGAGCGTGACGCGCACGGACTACCGAGGTTGCCCGGGTAACGCCGCTACAGCGTCGTCAGATTCGCGTAGGCGGCCACCAGCCACTTGCTGCCCACGCCTTCGAAATTGATCTGCAGCCGGGTGTGCGCCCCGCTGCCCTCGGCGCTGACCACCACGCCTTCGCCGAAACTGGGATGACTGACGCGCTGGCCGAGCTTCACCGGCAGCGTTTCTTCCAGCGACGACGATGTTTCGCGCGGACGGCCGCTGTACATCGGTCGGGTCACGTGCACGCGCGGGCGCACTTCGTCGATCAGTTCGGCCGGCATTTCGCCGAGGAAACGCGACGGTCGCGCCAGCATCTCGGTGCCGTGCATGCGACGCGATTCGGCGTGGGTGACCACCAGCCTTTCGCGGGCGCGGGTGATGCCCACGTAGGCGAGCCGGCGTTCCTCCTCCAGCCGGCCTTCGTCGTCGACCGAACGCTGGCTGGGGAACAGGCCTTCCTCCATGCCGACCAGGAACACCACCGGAAACTCCAGCCCCTTGGCCGAGTGCAGCGTCATCAGCTGCACGCAATCGTCCCAGGCTTCGCCCTGGTTCTCGCCCGCTTCCAGGGTGGCGTGGGACAGGAACGCGGAGAGTTCGCTCAGGCCCGCGTCGATGTCCTCGGCGGTGCGCTCGAAGCGGCTGGCCACGTTGACCAGTTCGTCCAGGTTCTCCACCCGCGACTCGGCGTTGCCGCGCGAGTCCTTCTCGTAGAAATCGCGCAAGCCGGTGTGGGTGATCGCGTGGTCGATCTGTTCGGCCAGGGTGAGGCCGGGAGTCGGCAATGGGGAGTCGGGCATGGGAGGATCAACAGCGGGAAGCGCGGCATCGGCTTCTCCGATTCCCGCTTCCCCATTCCCGCTTCCCGCGAAGCTGCGCGCCATCCCGTCGATCAGCGCCAGGAACGCCTTTACCGCGTTCTTCGCCCGCCCGGCCAGTTCGCTGCCGCCGGCCAGCTCGAGCAGTGCCGCTTCCCACATCGACGTATCGTCGTGGCGGGCGCGGCGGCGCAGCACGTCCAGCGTGCGATCGCCGATGCCGCGGGGCGGGGTGTTCACCGCGCGCTCGAACGCGGCGTCGTCGTGCCGGTTCGCGGTGAGGCGCAGATAAGCCAGCGCGTCCTTCACCTCGGCGCGCTCGAAGAAGCGCTGGCCGCCGTAGACGCGGTAGCCGATGTTGCGCTGGACCAGCTGCTCCTCGAAGTTGCGCGATTGCGCGTTGGAGCGATACAGGATCGCGCAGTCCTTCGCCGAGCCGTGCTCGTCGATGTACTCGCGGATGCGCTCGATCACGAAGCGCGCCTCGTCCTGCTCGTTGTAGGCGGCGTACAGCGCGATGCGCTCGCCGTCGTCGCCGGCGGTCCACAATTCCTTGCCGAGGCGGCTGCCGTTGCGCTGGATGACGCTGTTGGCGGCCTTCAGGATGGTCGAGGTGGAGCGGTAGTTCTGTTCCAGCTTGATCGTGCGCGCGCCGGGGAAGTCGCGCAGGAACTGCGCCATGTTCTCGACCCTGGCGCCGCGCCAGCCGTAGATCGACTGGTCGTCGTCGCCGACCGCGAAGACCTTGCCGACACTACCGGCGAGTACGCGGATCCACGCGTACTGCAGCGTGTTGGTGTCCTGGAATTCGTCGATCAGCAGGTGCCGCCAGCGCTGCTGGTAATGCTCCAGCACGGCCGGGTTCTTCAGCCACAGCTCGTGCGCGCGCAGCAGCAGTTCGGCGAAGTCGACCAGCCCGGCGCGGCGGCAGGCGTCCTCGTAGGCCTTGTAGATGTTCACGAACGTATGCGTGACCGGATGGTCGCGATGTTCGATGCCGTCCGGCCGCTTGCCCTCGTCCTTCCACTGGTTGATCTGCCAGCAGGCCTGGCGCGGCGGATATTTCGCATCGTCCAGGCCCAGCCCGGCGACGACGCGCTTGACCAGCCGCAGCTGGTCGTCGGCGTCGAGGATCTGGAACGTTTCCGGCAGGCCCGCCTCGCGCCAGTGCCGGCGCAGCAGGCGGTGCGCGATGCCGTGGAAGGTGCCCACGGTGAGGCCCTGGGTGCCGCCGGGAATCAGCGCTTCCAGCCGCGCGCGCATCTCGCCGGCGGCCTTGTTGGTGAAGGTGACGGCGAGGATCGCCCACGGCGGCACGCGCTCGGCCTGGGTCAGCCAGCCGATGCGGTGGGTCAGCACGCGGGTCTTGCCCGAGCCGGCGCCGGCGAGCACCAGGTAATGGCCGGGAGGGGCGCAGACGGCTTCGCGCTGCGCGTCGTTGAGCGGGTCGATCAGGTACGAGACATCCATCGTGCCCATTGTAGTGGGCACAAAGGAAAACCGCCGCGAAGGCGGCGGTTTTCGGAAGAACGAAGCCAGCAGGTCAGCGCTTCTGCATGAAGCCGCCAAGCGCCAGCAACGCGCCGACCACGATGCCGGCAATGCCGATCCATTGCGGCACGCCCTTGTCGTGGGTGGCGGTGAGCTTGGCCGAACCTATCTGCACCAGGGTGTCGGTGTCCTGGTAGAAGGCATGGCCGGCCACCACCCAGATGCCCGCGGCGACGAGGATGATGCCGACGATGATCAGACCTGTGCGCATGGAGTTCCCCCTTGATGAGTGTGCCCCGGAGTATGCCGTGCGCCGGTGTGCATGAAACGTACAGGTGAGGCGGCAGCCCCGTGGGCAGTCGGAGCACGGACGGCAGACAAAAAAAGCCCCGGAGGCTAGGGGGAGCCTCCGGGGCGGGCAGACACGAAGACCCAGGGGAGAGGTTCGTGCCTGTGGCGGCTCAGGGAGGTGAGCGCGCCGCGGATGCCGTTGCGTGCATCCGTGGGATTAGAGTGGGGTGGATCGAAAAAGTTGCAAGGCCTCCAGGGAAATTTACGGGCGATTCAGTCTCATGGAAAATTAACGGGAACGCCGCTCAGTGCGCCTCGTCCCAGTTGGCGCCCACGCCCACGTCGACCAGCAGCGGCACCGCCAGCGCCGCGGCGCCGGACATCCGCTCGACCACGGCCGCCCGCACTTCCTCGGTCGCCTCGCTGCGCACCTCGAACACCAGTTCGTCGTGTACCTGCATCAGCATGTGTACGTCGTCGCGATCCTTCAGCCACGCGGCCACGGCGATCATCGCGCGCTTGATGATGTCGGCCGCGCTGCCCTGCATCGGTGCGTTCACCGCGGCGCGCTCGGCGCCCTGGCGCAGGCCCTGGTTGCGTGCGTTGAGGTTCTCCAGATAGAGCCGGCGGCCGAAGATGGTTTCCACGTAGCCGTCGCGGTGGGCCTGTTCGCGGGTGGCATCCATGAACGCGCGCACGCCGGGATAGCGCGAGAAATAGCGGCCCATGTAGTCGCCGGCCTCACCGCGGTCCACGCCGAGCTGGCGGGCCAGGCCGAACGCGCTCATGCCATACATCAGGCCGAAGTTGATCGCCTTGGCCGCGCGGCGCTGGTTGGTGGTGATCTCCTCCGGCGCCACGCCGAACACTTCGGCCGCGGTGGCGCGATGCACGTCGCCACCGGAATGGAATGCGCGCAGCAGGCCTTCGTCGCCGGACAGGTGGGCCATGATGCGCAGCTCGATCTGCGAATAGTCCGCCGCCATCACCTTCCAGCCGGGTGGCGCGATGAAGGCCTGGCGGATGCGCCGACCCTCTTCGGTGCGCACCGGGATGTTCTGCAGGTTCGGGTCGGAGGAAGAGATCCGCCCGGTCGCCACCGAACCCTGGTGGTAGCTGGTGTGCACGCGGCCGGTGCGCGGATTGACGATGCCCGACAGTTTGTCGGTGTACGTGCTGCGCAGCTTGGCCAGGCCGCGGTAGTCGAGGATCAGCCGCGGCAGCTCGTGGGTCTCGGCGATCGCCTCCAGCGCTTCTTCGTTGGTGGAAGGCTGGCCGGTGGGCGTCTTCAGTTTCGCTTCGAGGCCGAGCTCGTCGAACAGCACCGCCTGCAACTGCTTGGGCGAATCCAGGTTGAAATCGCGTCCGGCCAGCGCGTACGACTGCTGCTGCAGTTCCAGCATGCGCTTGCCCAGCTGCTGGCTCTGCCGCCGCAGTTCGTCGCCGTCGATCAGCACGCCGCGGCGTTCCATCTCGGCCAGCACCGGCACCAGCGGAATCTCGATGTTCCGGTACACGTCGCGCAAGGACGGCACGCTCTCCAGCTTCGGCCACAGCGCATGGTGCAGGCGCAGGGTGATGTCGGCGTCCTCGGCGGCATAGCGGCAGGCGGTGTCCAGGTCCACCTGGGAGAATGAAATCTGCTTCGCGCCCTTGCCGGCGACCTGCTCGTACTTGATCGTCTCGTAGCCCAGGTACTTCTTCGCCAGCGAATCCATGTCGTGGCGCGTGGCGGTGGCGTTCCACACGTAGGACTCGAGCATCGAGTCGTGCGCCAGCCCCTGCACCGCGATGCCGTAGTGCGACAGGATGTTGATGTCGTACTTCGCGTGCTGGCCGAGCTTGGGCCGCGACGGATCCTCGAAGACCGGCTTCAGCGCGGCCAGCACCTCTTCGCGATCGAGCTGCTTCGGTGCGCCGGGATAGTCATGGCCCAGCGGGATGTAGCAGGCCTTGCCCGGCTCCACCGCCAGGCTGATGCCGACGATGTCCGCGCGCATCGCGTCGATGCTGGTGGTCTCGGTGTCGAAGGCGATCAGTTCGGCGCCGCGGAGTCTTTCCAGCCACGCGTCGAACTGCGGCCGGGTGGTGACCAGTTCGTAGTCACCCGGTGCGGACAACGCGGCATCAGGCGCGGCAGGGCTGCTGGCAGCCGTGGCTTGATCGATGCCGGGCGCGGCATGGATGCCCGATGCCCGACGACCGTCAGGAACTGCCCCTGCCAGATCCCCGATGCCCGGCTCCTGGCCATCCAGCTCCTTCAGCGCGGCCTTGAACTCGTAGCGCGTGTACAGCTCGCGCAGCTGCGCCACGTCGGCATCGCGCTGGGCCAGTTCGGTAGGACCGAATTCCAGCGGCACGTCGGTCTTGATGGTGACCAGCTGGCGCGACAGCGGCAGCCGCGGCAGCGCCTCGCGCAGGCTCTCGCCGATCTTGCCGCCGATCTTGTCCGCGTTGGCGATCACGCCGTCCAGCGAATCGTATTCGGCCAGCCACTTCGCGGCGGTCTTGGGGCCGCACTTGGGCACGCCCGGGACGTTGTCGATGGCGTCGCCGGTGAGCGCGAGGAAGTCGATGATCTGATCCGGCCGCACGCCGAATTTCTCCATCACGCCGTTGCTGTCCATCACCGTGTTGCTCATGGTGTTGATCAGGGTGACGTGGGGTCCGACCAGCTGGGCCATGTCCTTGTCGCCGGTGGACACTTCCACCTCGATGCCCAGTTCGTGCGCCTGCATCGCCAGCGTGCCGATCACGTCGTCGGCCTCGACGCCGCCCACGCGCAGGATCGGAAAGCCCAGCGCGCCGACGATCGCCAGCATCGGCTCGACCTGGGCGCGCAGGTCGTCCGGCATCGGCGGACGATTCGCCTTGTACTGGTCGTACAGCGCGTCGCGGAAGGTCGGCCCGGGCGCGTCGCTGACGAAGGCCAGATACTCCGGTTTCGCCTTCAGCGTGGCACGCAGCATGTTGACCACGCCGAACAGTGCGCCGGTGGGCTCGCCATGCGCATTGGTCAGCGGCGGCAGCGCATGAAAGGCGCGGTACAGATAGGAAGAGCCGTCGATGAGGATGAGCTTGGGCATGGCAATGATGACCTGGGCGGAGCCGTCGCGCCGGATGTTGCAGGCCGGCGGGTCCGGGGAAGAGTGTCGGCCATTCTCGCATGCAGGACGAAACGCCGCGCTTCACGAAAGCGGGCGCGCCGCGCTGTTATGCTGCCCTCCCCGAACGAGGTTGCCGCCATGAAGACCGTTGCCTTGCTGGCTGCCGCCAGCTTCCTGTTCGCAGCGAGCCTGCCGGGCTCGAATGCACTGGCGCAATCCGCTCCATCGACGAGCGTGCCACCGCCGCCGGGCCTCAACGACCCGGGAGTGAAGGCCGTGAGTCCGCCGGCGGCGAAGAAGGCCGCGACGAAGACCGGGCATGCCACCAGCGCGCCCGCGAAGTCCCTGAACCTGAAGCCGCAGACCCTGCCGGCGATGCACGACGATGGCGCGCGGCATCCGCGTGATGAAGTGACGCCGGAAGTGCGGGTGCGCCAGGAGGGCGACAACAGCATCCAGGAATACAGCCGCAACGGCCGTGTCTACATGGTCGTGATCACGCCGAAAAGCGGCATCGCCCAGACCTACATGGTCGACCCGCAGGGTCGGCTGGTCGACGAGCATGGCCAGAAGCCGGTGGGCCCGGTCATGTACAAGGTGCTGGAGTGGGGCAAGGCGCGGCCGCCGGCAGAGTCGGACGACACCACGCCGAACGACACCGGTCACTGACGGGCGCGCTCCACCGGCATCCGGCCACGCCGGTGCCGACAGTGGGGATGCCCTGGGCAACTGGGTGAAAGCTGGTAGCCGTCCGCGCCGGGCTCGGCGCTGTTCGCCTGGGTCGCCTAGCCCGGATCGTCCAGTTCCGGATAGTGGCGGAAGATGCCGCTCTCGTTGAATGGCAGGCGTCGCGGCGAGGCGAGATAGGCGGCGACGCGTGGTCGTTGCGCCACCCGCTCCTTCAGTGCCCGCAACAGCGGCAGTTGCCGGCCGATGCGCTGCATCGCCCGCGGAAACGCATACTCCAGCCCGCTCATAAGCTGGAACAGCGACAGGTCGACGTACGAGTGCGCGTGCAGGGCGTGATGCCCGCCGCTGCGTTCCAGCACCTGTTCGAAGTAGTCGAGATACTTCGGCAGCCGCGTCTCGCGCAGGTCAGCCGCGCGGCGGGCGGCTTCGCTGCGCTGCTCTTCGTAGTACAGGCCGACGGCGACCGGGTGATGCGAGTCGTGCACTTCGGCGACCAGGTCGGCGATGGTCAGCTGCAACTGCTGCGCAAGCAGCCGGCGGCTCTCGCTGTCCGGCACCAGGTCGAGCGGCGGCCCGAGGTAGTGCAGGATGTTCGCCGTCTGCGCGATCAGCAGTCGGCCGGCCTTGAGGAAGGGCGGCGCAAACGGCAGCGGACCCTCGTGGACACCGTCGAGATACTGCACCATGACATCGTCGCCCTGCTCGCGGGCGATGTCGTCATAAGCGGCGCCGGCATCCTCCAGCGCCAGCCGCACGAATTCGCCGCGACCCTGGATGCCGCTCCAGTAGAACAGCTGGTAATGCATGGCAGCCTCCCGCCTGAGGGTGGATGCCGAGCGTGCGCCTGTCCGCGCCCGGACTCAATGCCGGACCTGCTTCCGTCACGTTCAGTGGCGGAAGTGGCGCATCCCGGTGAACACCATCGCCATGTCGTGCTCGTCGGCGGCGGCGATCACCTCGGCGTCGCGCATCGAGCCGCCCGGCTGGATTACCGCGCTGATGCCCGCCGCGGCCGCCGCGTCGATGCCGTCGCGGAACGGGAAGAACGCATCCGATGCCATCACCGAACCACGCACTTCGAGCTTCTCGTCGGCCGCCTTGATGCCGGCGATCTTCGCGCTGTAGACGCGACTCATCTGGCCGGCGCCGATGCCGATGGTCTGGCGGTCGCGGGCGTAGACGATGGCGTTGGACTTGACGAACTTGGCCACCTTCCAGGCGAAGATCAGGTCGTGGATCTGCGCTTCGGTCGGCGCCTTGCGGGTCACCACCTTGAGGTCGGCGGCGGTGATCATGCCGGTGTCGGCGCTCTGGACCAGCAGGCCCGAACCCACGCGCTTGGAATGGCCGCCCGGATGCGCGCCGAGCAGGTTGCCGTCCTCCGGAATCGGAATGACCAGCACGCGCACGTTGCCTTTCTTGTGGAACGCCTTGAGCGCTTCGTCCGCATACGCCGGCGCCAGCACCACCTCGACGAACTGGCGCTCGACGATCGCCTTCGCGGTGGCGCCATCCACTTCGCGGTTGAACGCGATGATGCCGCCGAAGGCGGACGTGGGATCGGTCTGGAAGGCCAGGTCGTAGGCCTTGCCGATGCCGTCCAGGCTCACCGCCACGCCGCAGGGGTTGGCGTGCTTGACGATCACGCAGGCCGGCTTGACGAAGCTGCGCACGCATTCCCACGCGGCATCGGCATCGGCGATGTTGTTGAACGAAAGCTCCTTGCCCTGCAGCTGCCGGAAGGTGGCCAGCGTGCCGGCGGCGGGATACAGGTCGCTGTAGAACGCCGCCTGCTGGTGCGGATTTTCGCCGTAGCGCAGGTCCATCAGCTTGGTGAAGCGGCCGTTGATCTGCGCGGGGAAGGTGGCGTGGCCGGCGATCGTCTGCTGGGTCTCGTCCAGTTGCAGGCCCGACAGGTAATCGCTGATCGCGCCGTCATAGTTCGACACGTTGTTGAATGCCGTTACCGCCAGACTGAAGCGGGTGGCGCGGGTCAGGCCGCCGTGCTGTTCGATCTCGGCCAGCGCCGCGTCGTACTGCCCGGGCGAGGTCAGCACGCCCACGTCGTTCCAGTTCTTCGCCGCCGAACGCAGCATCGCCGGGCCACCGATGTCGATGTTCTCGATCGCCTGCTCCAGGGTGCAGTCCGGCCTGGCCACCGTCGCCTCGAACGGGTACAGGTTCAGCACCAGCAGATCGATCGGCGCGATGCCGAGTTCGGCCATCACCGAGTCGTCGGTGCCGCGGCGACCGAGCAGGCCGCCGTGCACGTTCGGATGCAGGGTCTTGACCCGGCCGTCCATGATTTCGGGGAAGCCGGTGACGTCGCTGACGTCGGTGACCGCGATGCCCGCATCGCGCAGCGCCTTCGCGCTGCCGCCGGTGGAGAGCAGTTCGATGCCTTTCGCGGCGAGGCGTCGACCCAGGTCGATCAGGCCGGTCTTGTCGGAGACGCTGAGCAGGGCGCGACGAACCGGGACGAGCTGGGGAGCGGGCATGAGCGGGTTTCCGTAGGGGGAAAGCCGGTCATTATAGCCGGCCAAACGCAGGCCGGCTTTTGCGGGCGGGAATTACAGCAGGCCGTGCGCCGCAAGCTTCTTGCGCAGCGTGGCGCGGTTGATGCCGAGCGCGCTGGCGGCGCGGCTCTGGTTGCCGTCGTGGAACGCCAGCACCTCGCGCAACAGCGGCACCTCCACCTCGCGCAGGACCAGCGCGTGCAGGCCTTCGGCGCACTCGGTGTCGCCGATATCGGCCAGATAGCGACGTACCGTGCGGGTGACACATTCGCTCAGGGCACTCTGGCCATGGTGGCTGGCGCCAGGCGAACCTGCGTTCTGCGACGAGGCCGCTCTGGCGGGCTCGGCAGCAGGCAGTCTTACGGCATTCACGGACATTTTCCCTCACGTACGAAACGACGACTGCATGGGCCGTCGCGAATGGTTATGGATGATGCTGGTGCTTCGTGGCGCCTGTTGCATGCGGTCGAGGCATGCAGACGCGAAGAACCGAGTCTACCCGCGCGGGCGGATAATTTTAAGTACCACGGATGCCTTCATTCGAAACCGAGCTCGAACGCCACCGCGTTGTCGCCCGGGTCCTCCACCTCCAGCAGCAGCACCGCCGTGCCCCCGGGCGACAGCCCGCTGCGCAGGATCGAGGTGTCGTCCAGGTACTCCTCCGGCTGCAGCCGGCGCATCGCGATGCGCTGGCCCTGCGCGTTCGACAAGGTGACCGTCAGCACCGGGTACGGCTGGGCGAAGGCGGCATCGTTGCGCACGCTGGCGCTGATCATCAGCGCGTGGGCGACACTCGGGTGCGCCTGCACGTTGCTGGCCAGCAGCCGCAGCCGTCCCGGTGCGGCGACCAGCGGCAGCTCGCAGCCCAGCGTCGCGCAGGTGCTGCGCAGCCAGCCGCCGGTGAGCGGATCGCGGATCAGGTCGTTGCGCTTGGCCCAGGCCAGCTGGACGCCGAGCGCCAGTGTCAGCAGGCTGCAGGCCAGTACCCATGGCCAGCGCCGTTCGGCGGATGACGACAGGTGCCGCCGTTCCCTTCGCTCCGTTCGCTTCGGCGCCTGGGCCTTCGACTCGCGTGCAAAGCGCGGCGCAAACACCAGTTGCGAGAAGTCTTCCACTGGCGCCTGCGAGGCGACCGTGACTGGCGTTTCGCCGAGCACGACGACGGGCGTCGGCTCGGGGCGCGGGCGATAGACCACCAGGTCGAGCAGCGGTGGTTCGAACGCGGGTTCGTTGAGCGGCAACTCGACGAAGGGTTCAGGCGGCAGCTGTTCGGCGAGCGTGGCCAGGCTGTCGAAACCGGCATGGCAATGGCCGCACACGACGTGGCCGTGCGCCTTGGCGAGTGTCGGCGCATCCAGCGAGAACACGGACAGGCATTCGGGGCATTGGGTATACATGCAGGCCGTTTTGAATCGGTATCGGCCAAGCTTAGCAGGGTGATCGCGCCGTCAAGCCTGCATCGCCGGTTCAGCCGCGGCGACGTCCGCTGATGCGCACCCAGTCCTCGCGTGTGTCCACGCGCAGGTCCTCGAACCATTCGGCGTAGCGCTGCAGCAGTTCGTCCTGCTGGCCGGCGAGGATGCCGGAGATCGCGAACGGCGCGCCGGGCTTGGCGGCGGCAGCGAAGATGGGCGCGAGCTCGCCCAGCGGACCGGCCAGGATGTTGGCGATGAACACGTCCGCTGGCGGGGCGTCCACGTTCTGCGGCAGGAACAGCGCGAGCTGCTTGTCCACGCCATTGCGCCCGGCGTTGTCGGCCGAGGCGACCAGCGCCTGCGGATCGTTGTCGACGCCGACCGCACTGCTCGCGCCGAGCTTCAGCGCGGCGATGGCCAGGATGCCCGAGCCGCAGCCGTAGTCGGTGATCGTCTTGCCGACGAGGTCGAGGCCGTCCAGCCATTCCAGGCACAGTGCCGTGGTGGGATGGGTGCCGCTGCCGAAGGCGAGGCCGGGATCGAGCCGGACGACGACGAGGTCGTCGTCAGCCGGCGGTTCGATGTTCCATGGATAGATCCACAGGCGCCGGCCGAACGGCATCGGCTTGAACTGGTCCATCCAGACGCGTTCCCAGTTCTGGTCGGCGACCTCGCTGAAACTCAGCTGGTCCGGTTCCAGCCATGGCAGCAGTTCGCCCAGCGCCGCGGCCAGGCCGCGACGGTCGGCGTCTTCATCGAACAGCGCATTCAGCGTGATCGTCGACCACAGCGGCAACTCGCCCACGCCGGGTTCGAAGATCGCCTGTTCGTCCGGCGTTTCGGCATCGGCGTCGCGCAAGGTGATCGACAGCGCGCCGAGATCCTCCAGCGCTTCTTCCGCGCCGGGTTGCTGTTCGAGGCGGACGACCAGGGAGAGTTCGAGAAAGGGCATGGGCGAGGAGTGAGTGGAGAGGAGTGAGAAAAGAGAGAAGGCGGGGCGGGCGTCAGGGTGAGGGCGGTTGAGAGCCGCCTTTACTCACACCTCACTTCTCCGCACTCACTTCTCGTTTCTCCTTCTGCTCGGCCATGCGCTTTTCGAGGTAGTGGATGTTCTGCCCGCCATGCTGGAAGCCGACGTCGGCCATGATCTTCTGCTGCAGCGGGATGTTGCACTTCACCCCTTCGATCACGGTTTCCGCCAGCGCCAGCTGCATCCGGGCGATCGCGGTGGCGCGGTCGGGGCCGTGCACGATCAGCTTGCCGATCATCGAATCGTAGTTCGGCGGAATGCGGTAGCCGTCGTACAGGTGCGTGTCGACGCGCACGCCCGGGCCGCCCGGCGCCTCGAAGCGCTTCACCGTGCCCGGGCTCGGCATGAAGGTGTCCGGGTCCTCGGCGTTGATGCGGCACTCGATCGAGTGGCCGCGGATCACGATGTCTTCCTGCCTGATCGACAGCTTCTCGCCGCCGGCGATCAGCAACTGCTCGCGGACCAGGTCGACGCCGGTGATCCACTCGGTCACCGGGTGCTCGACCTGGATGCGGGTGTTCATCTCGATGAAGTAGAAGCGGCCGTTCTCGAACAGGAATTCGAACGTGCCGGCGCCGCGGTAGCCGATGCGGATGCAGGCATCCACGCAGACCTTGCCGATCTCGGCGCGCAGCTCGGGCGTGATGCCTGGAGCGGGAGCTTCCTCGACCACCTTCTGGTGGCGGCGCTGCATCGAGCAGTCGCGCTCGCCCAGGTGGATCGCGTTGCCCTGGCCGTCGGCCAGCACCTGGATTTCCACGTGGCGCGGGTTCTCCAGGAACTTCTCCATGTAGACCACGTCGTTGCCGAACGCCGCCTTGGCCTCCTGCTTGGTCATCACGATGGAGTTGCCCAGGTGCGCCTCGGTGCGCACCACGCGCATGCCGCGGCCGCCGCCGCCACCGGCAGCCTTGATGATCACCGGGTAGCCGATCTCGCGGGCGATCTTGATGTTGGTGTCGACATCCTCGCCCAGCGGGCCGCCGGAGCCTGGCACGCACGGTACGCCGGCCGCCTTCATTGCCTTGATCGCCTCGACCTTGTCGCCCATCAGGCGGATCACGTCGGCGGTGGGACCGATGAAGATGAAACCGGACTGCTCGACCTGCTCGGCGAAATCCGCGCGCTCGGACAGGAAGCCGTAACCCGGGTGGATCGCCTGGGCGTCGGTGATCTCCGCCGCCGCGATGATCCGCGGGATGTTGAGGTAGCTGTCGACCGACGGCCCCGGGCCGATGCAGATCGACTCGTCGGCCAGGCCGACGTGCTTGAGGTTGCGATCCACCGTGGAATGCACCGCCACGGTCTTGATGCCCAGACTGTGGCAGGCGCGCAACACGCGCAACGCGATTTCGCCACGATTGGCGATGACGACTTTTTCTAGCATGGGAATCGGGAATCGGGAATGGGGAATGGGAAGATCAACATCATGTTCATCGCGCCCCCTTGGGCTTTTCGAGTGCGTTGAGCAATGCCGTAATTCTTGCGAAAACGCGATTGGTGAGGTCGTTCACGGGTTGGCACTCCTGTGCAAAGCCCAACCGGATCGCGATCTGATACTGGGTATCCAATTCCGACAACGAGCCCCGGGCAATCGAGAGAAAGCGCTGGTACTCCTGTCTGGATCGACGAGCCGCGCCTTCGGCGATGTTCGAGGGAATGCTGATTGCGGCGCGGCGAATTTGTGATGTGAGGCCGAAACGCTCGGTGTCTGGGAATCCTGCGGAAAGTTCGTAGATCGCTTCGACGAGGTGCATGGCGTCTTGCCACACCTGCAGACCCTCATGCGGCCGCTTGAACGATTCCCCATTCTCCATTCCCGATTCCCGGCCCTCAGGCAATCACGAACATCGGTTCGTCGAATTCCACCGGCTGGCCGTTCTCGACCAGGATCGCCTGGACGGTGCCCGCGACTTCGGCTTCGATCTGGTTGAACATCTTCATCGCCTCGATGATGCCCAGCGTCTCGCCGGCCTTGACCTGCTGGCCGACCTTGACGAAGGCGGGCGTGCCCGGGGTAGCCGAGGCGTAGAAGGTGCCGACCATCGGCGCCTTGATCACGGTGCCGGCGGGCAGTGCAGAGGACGGTGCCGGCTCTGCCGCGGCGGCCGCCACCGGGGCGGGCGCGGCGACGGCGACCGGAGCGACGGCAACCGCCGGGGCGGCGGCGACCGGCGCGGCGTTCTTCGGCACGCGCGACAGGCGGACGACTTCCTCGCCCTCCTTGATCTCCAGTTCGGCGAGGTTGGATTCCTCGAGCAAGTCGATCAGTTTCTTGATTTTGCGCAAATCCATCGGATCAGCCTTTGGTCAGTCATGCCACGCGCGGGTGGCTGGAAGATGAGTGGGTGGGTCGCCGGCGCTCAGGCCGTGGCGGCGGTTTGCAGCCGTTGCAGCGTCGCGTCGAGCGCCAGCCGGTAGCTGTTGCCGCCGAAGCCGCAGATCACGCCGACCGCGATGTCGGAAAGATGGGAGTGGTGGCGGAACGGCTCGCGGGCAAAGACGTTGGACAGGTGTACCTCGATGAACGGAATGGCCGTGGCGGCGAACGCATCGCGCAGCGCGATGCTGGTGTGCGTGAACGCACCGGCATTGCACAGGATCATCGCCGTGCCATCGTCACGGGCCTGGTGCACCCGCCCGATCAGTTCATGCTCGGCGTTGGACTGGAACCAGACCAGTTCGTGCCCCGCGGCTTGCGCGCGCTCGGCCAGTTGCTGGTTGATGTCGGTCAACGTCTCGTGACCGTAGATCTCCGGTTCGCGGGCGCCCAGCAAATTGAGGTTGGGTCCATGCAGGACCAGGATTTTCGCCAACGTCATTGTCCAAGGCCGCGTCCGGACGCCCCGGAACGGGCGCAGTGTGCGCGCCCCCAGCAGTCTTGTCCAGTTCGCCGCAGATCGGCGATGTTTGACGGAGAAGCGCCGGGTTCCCGTGCGTAACCGTATGTCGGCCGCCTTCGGACGACGCGTGGATCAGGGAGCCAGCCACTGCTCCATCTGATCGGCGGTCATGGCTCCCGCATGTGTGGCCAAAATGCGCCCATCGTCGGCGACAAGCACGCTGTAAGGGAGGTTCCGCAGGGTATTTCCCAGTTTCAGCGACGTGCCCGGCGATTCCGGTTGGCCGATCAAGATCGGGTAATTCACCGGATGTGCGGCCAAAAAGGCCCGAACGTGAGCTGGCTCGTCCAGCGCAATTCCGATCACGATCGCCCCATGATCGCCGAATTTCTGCTGGGCTTTGACCAGCGCGGGCATTTCCTGCAGACAGGGCAGGCACCAGCTGGCCCACAGATTGATCAGTACGCGGCGTCCGCGATACTCGCCCAGATCATGCAGCCTGCCATCCAGGTCGGGCAGGCTCAGCGCCGGCAACGGCTGGCCGATGATGGTCGAAGCCGCGGTGGTCACCGCTGCGGCCGGGGCCGTCTGCAGGTGGTGCTGCGCGTAGCCGCCGACCGCGGCGGCCAGCGCGGCCAGGCCGAGAATGGTCCAGTTGCCGCGACTGAGCATCAGCGCGCCGCTTCCGTCAGCGCCTGCTCGACCATCGAGCGGGTCAGCACGGTGGACAGCTGTTTGCCGGGGCCGCCGTTCTTCGGGAAGACCACGTACAACGGCACGCCGGGCGAGTTGTATTGCTGCAGGAAGGCGCTGATGGTCGGGTTGACGTCGGTCCAGTCACCTTTCATGTAGACCGCGCCGGTGCGCTTGAGCAGGGCGCGGAAGGCGTCGGTGTCCAGCACGGTGTGCTCGTTCGCCTTGCAGGTGACGCACCAGTCGGCGGTCATGTCGACGAACACCGGCGTGCCGGCGGTGCGCAGGCTGGCCAGTTTTTCCGGACTGTAGGCGACCACGCCTTCCTCGATCGCCGCGCTGGCCGACGGCGGCGGCACGTGGGCGAGCAGGGCCATCGGCACCACGGTGGCGATGGCCAGCACCACCACCGCGAGCTTGCTGATCGCGCCGCGCGAGCGGCTGCGCTCGAACCACCACAGGGTCATCGCCAGCAGCACCATCGCCACCAGCACCAGGCCGACAGCGTCGGCGCCGCGCTGATTGGCCAGCACCCAGACCAGCCACGCGGCGGTGAGGTACATCGGGAAGGCCAGCACCTGCTTCAGCGTTTCCATCCAGCGTCCCGGCCGTGGCAGCAGACGGCCCAGCGCCGGGACGAAGCCCACCGCCAGGAACGGCAGCGCCAGGCCGACGCCCAGCATCAGGAACACCAGCAGGGCCGAAACCATCGGTGCGGCGAAGGCATAGGCCAGCGCGCTGCCCATGAACGGCGCGGTGCACGGGCTGGCCACCACCACGGCCAGCACGCCGGTGAAAAAGTCGCCGGCCGGACCGGAGCGCGCGGCAAGGCTGGCGCCGGTATTGCCCAGCGAGGCGCCGAACTGCACCACGCCGGACATCGACAAGCCGACCGCCAGCATCAGGCAGGCGAGCACGCCGACCACCAGGGGTTGTTGCAGTTGCGAGCCCCAGCCCAGCGCATGCCCCGCCGCGCGCAGGGCCAGGATGCCCAGGCCGAGTGCCGCGAAACTGCACAGCACGCCAGCGGTATAGAACAGTGCGTGACGGCGCGCCGCGGCGTGGCTTTCCGCGCTTTCCAGCACGCTGACGGCCTTGATCGACAACACCGGCAGCACGCACGGCATCAGGTTCAGCACCAGGCCGCCGCCCAGCGCCAGCAACAGGGCAGCGATCAGGCTCACTTGCAGCGGGGCCGGGCCGGCCGGAACCGAGTCGGCCGGAACCGAGTCAGCCGGAACCGAGTCAGCCGGAACCGAATCAGCATTGCCCGGTGGCAGTTCCGGCGGGGTTTCGGTGGTCTGGCCGGTGACGGTGGCGCCACTGCCAAGATCGAGGTTCACGCGGCGGGTCATCAGCGGATAGCACAGGCCGCCGTCCTGGCAACCCTGGAAACTGGCCAGCAGGGTCAGCGCTCTGGCGTCGCCGAGGTCGCCCTCGACCGCCACCGGCAGCTCGACCTGGTCGAAATACACGGTGACGTCGCCGTAGTGCTCGTCGTGGTGCGCGGTACCGGCCGGCCACGCGGGTTTCAGGGCGAGGCCGCCGGCGTTTTCGAGTTTCAGCGTGGTCTGGTCGCGATACAGGTAGTAACCCCTGGGCATCGTCCAGCGCAGCAGCAACTGGTGCGGGTTCTGCGCCAGCGCCTCGAAACGGAAGGCCTGTTCGGCGGGCAGCGGCGCGCCGACCGTGCCCGCCACGGCCTCGATCCTGTTGCTGCCGAGCTGGCCGAGCGCGGCGCCCAGCGAGCCGGCGACGGGGGCCGCCGCGGCGGCGCCATCGGCGGGCAGCGGCAAGTCGAGCTTCTCGGTATGCGGCGGGTAGCAGATCTTCGGATCGACTTCGTGGCAGCCCTGGTATTGCACGCTGATCCGCAGGCGATCGGTGCCGGCGGCCACGGTGTACGGAATGCTGGCGTCGACGCCGTGGTGATAGGTCTCCACGTCACCGAGGTATTCGTCGTGATGTTTCTCGCCGTCGGGCAACTGCGCTGTGCCCAGGCTGACGCCATCGCCACCCTTGAACTTCATGCGGCCGCGGTAGAGGTAATAGTCCGGCGCGATCGTCCAGTGCAGCTTCAGCACGCCGGGCGTGCCGGCATCGGCGCTGAGCTTGTAGGCCTCGGTCACCGGCAGCAGTTCGGCCGTGTCCTGGGCGAACGCGGGCAACATGGCAAACAGCAGACTCAGCCCGATCAGCAGGCGAACGGCCATCCGGCCGGCAAGCATTGATCGCATCACGACTCCGGGAACAGTGCGGCCCGCGCGCCGCGCGGGTGGATGACCATTATGGCCCAGTCGCCGCGAATCCCCCTGCGACGTTGGCACGCACCCAGTCCAGATAGGCGTCGTGACCGTGGGTCACGGGCACCGCGACCAGTTCCGGCAGTTCGTAAGGGTGCAGTTGCAGCAGCCGCGCCTTCAGCGCCTCGAAACGACCGGCGGTGGTCTTGATCAGCAGCAGCACCTCGCTGTCGGTGGTGACGGCACCCTGCCAGCGATAGGTCGATTGCACGCCCGGCAGCTGGTTGACGCAGGCGGCCAGCCGTTCGCCAACCAGCGTTTCGGCCAGTTGGCGGGCGCAGGCCTGGTCGGGGCAGCTGCAATGGCAGAGCAGGACGGTGGCGGGATCGGTCATGGTCATGCCGGCAGCGTAGCCGAGCTTGCGCGAGGTGATTCACCGCCGCGCCCTTGAAACGCTGCCGGGTTCGCCCAATGTGCTGTCCATCCCCGCGTACGAACACTCTTGCTGCGGGATGCTATCTGCGTAGAATTGGCACTCATTACCATCGAGTGCTAACAGAGCTGCCGTCCGGGCTCTGCAAGTCCTTGTCCATCAACTGTTTGAACCAGCTGGAGTCCTCCATGAGCACACTGCGTCCCCTGCATGACCGCGTCATCGTCAAGCGCCTCGAAGAAGAGCGCGTCTCCGCCGGCGGCATCGTGATCCCCGACAGCGCCACCGAAAAGCCGACCCGCGGCAAGGTCGTCGCCGCCGGTACCGGCCTGATCATGGCCGACGGCAAGGTCCGTCCGATGTCGCTCAAGGCCGGCGACGTGGTGCTGTTCGGCAAGTACGCCGGCCAGGAAATCAAGATCGACGGCGAAGAGCTCGTGTTCCTGAAGGAAGACGACATCGTGGCCGTTATCGAGGGCTGATTGAACTGGAGCCTGGTGGTGTAGCGCGAAAGCCGCGCTCCCGGTCGCCCTTGGCTCCTTCTTGCAGCTCTTTCGTGACGTTTCCCCTTACTTATTCAAAATTTTTCAAGGAAAAATTTTATGGCCGCTAAAGAAGTCCGTTTCGGCGAAGACGCCCGCTCGCGCATCCTCAAGGG
The DNA here is from genome assembly GCF_001428465.1 of Rhodanobacter sp. Root179. NCBI lineage: Bacteria > Pseudomonadati > Pseudomonadota > Gammaproteobacteria > Lysobacterales > Rhodanobacteraceae > Rhodanobacter > Rhodanobacter sp. Root179. The sequence continues at coordinate 58,038 of NZ_LMHR01000082.1, forward strand.
CGTGAACACGCTCGCCAATGCCGTCAAGGTCACCCTGGGCCCGAAGGGCCGCAACGTCGTGCTCGAGAAGAGCTTCGGCGCCCCCACGATCACCAAGGACGGCGTGTCCGTTGCCAAGGAGATCGAGCTGGCCGACAAGTACGAGAACCTCGGCGCGCAGATCGTCAAGGAAGCCGCTTCCAAGACCTCCGACGTCGCCGGTGACGGCACCACCACCGCCACCGTGCTGGCACAGGCGTTCATCCAGGAAGGCCTCAAGGCCGTCGCCGCGGGCATCAACCCGATGGACCTGAAGCGCGGCATCGACAAGGCCGTCGTGGCCGCCGTGGGCGAGCTGAAGAAGCTCTCCAACCCGACCGCGAATGACAAGGAAATCGCCCAGGTCGGCACGATCTCCGCCAACTCCGACACCAACATCGGCGACATCATCGCCACCGCGATGAAGAAGGTCGGCAAGGAAGGCGTGATCACGGTCGAGGAAGGCTCGGGCCTGGAGAACGAGCTCGACGTGGTCGAGGGCATGCAGTTCGACCGTGGCTACCTGTCGCCGTACTTCATCAACAACCAGCAGAGCCAGCAGGTCGAGCTGGACGACCCGTACATCCTTATCCACGACAAGAAAGTGTCGAACGTGCGCGAGCTGCTGCCGGTGCTGGAAGCCGTCGCCAAGGCCGGCAAGCCGTTGCTGATCGTCGCCGAGGAAGTGGAAGGCGAGGCACTGGCTACGCTGGTGGTCAACACCATCCGCGGCATCGTCAAGGTCGCCGCCGTCAAGGCGCCGGGCTTCGGTGACCGTCGCAAGGCGATCCTGGAAGACATCGCGGTGCTGACCAACGGCCAGGTCGTATCCGAGGAAGTGGGCCTGTCGCTGGAGAAGACCACGATCAACGATCTGGGTCGCGCCAAGCGCATCGTCATCACCAAGGAAAACACCACGATCATCGACGGCGCGGGCGAGGCCGAGAAGATCCAGTCGCGCATCGGCCAGATCAAGGCGCAGATCGAGGAGACCTCCTCCGACTACGACCGCGAGAAGCTGCAGGAACGCGTGGCCAAGCTGGCCGGCGGCGTGGCCGTGATCAAGGTCGGTGCGGCTACCGAAGTCGAGATGAAGGAAAAGAAGGCCCGCGTCGAAGACGCCCTGCACGCCACCCGTGCAGCGGTCGAGGAAGGCGTGGTCCCCGGTGGTGGCGTGGCGCTGATCCGCGCGCTGAAGGCGGTCGAAGGCCTGAAGGGCGACAACACCGACCAGGACCTGGGCATCGCGATCACCCGCCGCGCGCTGGAAGCGCCGCTGCGCGCGATCGTCGCCAACGCCGGCGAAGAACCGTCGGTGGTGTTGAACAAGGTCAAGGAAGGCACCGGCAACTTCGGCTACAACGCCGCCAGCGGCGAGTACGGCGACATGGTTGCCATGGGCATCCTGGACCCGACCAAGGTCACCCGTTCGGCCCTGCAGCACGCCGCGTCGGTGGCCGGCCTGGCGATCACCACCGAGGCGATCGTTGCCGAGCTGCCGAAGAAGGACGAAGGCCACAGCCACGGCGGTGGCATGGGCGGCGGCATGGGTGGCATGGGCGGCATGGACTTCTGAGTTCCCCGCTCAAGGCACGACAAAAGAAAACCCCGCCTCGGCGGGGTTTTCTTTTTTGTGGCGCCGGAATCCCGGCGATATCTGCCGGGTTGGTGGCAGTGAACTCAGTGCCCGTGGGCGTGGACACTGCCGCTGGCGGCGGCGTTGCCGCTGGCGTTGACGCCCTGTACCGCGTCGCCGACCGAGCCGGCCGCGCGGTCGGTGGACTGGATCGCCGAATGCGCGGTATCGCGCACGTCGCCGCCCACGCCCCGGCCCATCTCACCAGCCCTGCCTGCGGTGGCGGCTGTATCGAGACCGGCACCGGTAGCGACGTTGGCGTTGGCGCCCGCATGCGAGTCGCCGGCGCCCGCTCCGATCGTGCCATTCGCATTCGCGTTGGCATTGGCGTTGGCGTGGTCATTGACGGTCGAGCGGGTCCGGTCAGCGGCCTTGCGGGTCCGGTGCTTCGCGTGGGAACCGGTGCGGTGCAGGGTCTGCTCCGTCTGCGCGGTGGTCTGGCCAACGGCGTGCATGGCGCTTGGTGCGGCTGCGCCGACGTGGGCGCCGGCGCCAATGTGAGCGGCACCGCCGAGGCTGGCCTGGGCGAAGGCGGAAGCAGTGAATACGCTGGCACCGATGATGAGGGCGGAAAGCATGGTCTTGCGCATGAGGGTGACCTCCAGGTGGGGAATGCCGCCGCAAGCGCATGGCACGCGCCGACGGCCACACCGACGCTAGGCGGCCTCGCCCGACTGCCGCGTGAATACCGGGTCGCGCTCTTCAGTCGTCGGACAGCTCGCTGAACGGCGAGTCCGGGGCAAAGGCGCCACTGTTCGCGTCACTGCGCGGAGGATGCCGGCCGTGGTGCCGGTGGTGCGGCGTTGTGGACGATCTGGCCAGGCGCGGGCGCCGGTGCGGGCTGCGGCAGCAGGCTGTCCAGCTTGTTGCTCATGCGCAGCTGTTCGACGCTGGCCATGGCCTTGTCGAGTTGTTGCAGGTCGTCGCCCTCGGGCAATGGCGGTGCGCCGGGCGCCTCGGTGAGCGAGGCCAGCTGTGGGCCGACCAGTTCGGTCAGCGCGAAGTACGGATCGTCGTGGATGCCGATGTGCGCCAGCAGTTTGCCGGGCAGCAGCCAGGAGGCGGTGTCGGCCGTGCTGCGCTTGCCCGGGTGCTTCGGATCGACCAGCAGCCACACGCCGGCCTGGCTCAGCATGTCGCCGCCGTCGACGAAGCCGGTGATCTGGTAGCTGTTGCTCAACGCTGGCAGGTGATCGCCGTAGAACAACACCACGCTGGGACGCTCGCGTGCCGCCAGCAGCTTCACCAGGCGTCCCAGCTCGGCATCGGCATGCTTGAGGTGATACAGGTAGTTCTGCAGCTCCAGCTTGTCGCGGCCGGTGATGCCGGCGGGCACCGGGATCGCGTCGCGCTCGGCGACATGGGTGGGCTCGACGTCGTACGGGCCGTGCGCCTCGATGCTGATGGCGAAGATGAACTGCGGTGGGCCCTGATCCTTCAGCTGGGTCATGATCTCGTCGGTCATCGCGCTGTCGGCCATGTACTTGCCGTCGTTGGGCGCGCCGGGTGGGAACGACGACTGCGACACGAAGTGATCGAAGCCGATCGCCTTGAACGCGGTAGTGCGGTTCCAGAACGCCGGGTCGTTGCCGTGCAGTGCCAGCGTCGAATAGCCGTGCCGGCTCAGCGTGCGGACCAGTCCCGGCAGTGCCTGGTGACTCATCTGCAGATAGGGGAACTGCAGGTTGTCGAAATAGCGCAGCGACAGGCCGGTGAGGAATTCGAACTCGGTGCGGATGGTGCCGCCACCAAAAGTGGGCACGTGCAGTTTGCCACTGATGCCGTGCGCAGCCAGCCGGCGCAGATTGGGCGCGAAGTTGCTGTGCTCGTAGCCGCGCATGATGGTCGGGTCGAAGAACGACTCGCTTTGCACCACCACCACGTCCGGCAGGTCGGCCGCCGCCGGTGTCGCCGCCTGCATGGACTGCAGCAGTGCCGGCGCGGACTGGTTGATCAGACGGCTGGCCGTGATCGGATCCGGCTTGTGCGCACCCTTGCCGTATTGCAGGTGGAACAGCATCAGCGAGCTGATCAGGCCGGAATGGGTGGTGGTGGAAATGGCCGACCACGGCTCCAGCCACAAGGTCTTCGCGTTGTAGATCTTCGTCCACGCCTGCAGGCCGACCAGCATCGTGAGCAGTGCCAGTGCCGCCACGCCGCCACCGAGCGCGCGCGGCAACCGCGGGCGGCGTTCGAACAGCGGCGGTTCCAGTCGCCACGCCACCACGATCGCGATCACCGCGGCGAGCAGGCCGAGGTACGGCCACGCGCTGTGCGGCAGATAGCCCGACAGCAGGTGCATGCCACCCTTGTGCAACTGCCCCACGATGCGGAAGTCGTCCGGCAACAGCGGCGTGCCGAGGTTGGCCACCTTGAGCACGTTCACCGCGTACAGCAGGCCCTGCAACAGGAACGCCAGCGCGAACGAAAGCCATGCGCGCCGGCTGATCGCCAGCAGCAGCGCTGCCAGCAGCAGGCCCGGCAAGGCGTTGGCCAGCGGGTAACGTGCCTGGTCGAAGATGCGCAGAGGGGTCACGCCGACGCCACCGTCCACCCACCCGGTCAGCAGCACGAAGGCCACGGCCAGCAGCAACAGCAGCGCGACCCGGGAAGCGATCGCTCGCCAACGGGAAACGGGCGGGGAAGCAAGTGGCGGCATGGCAGTCCTGCGTTTGCTGTCATGGTCTGGACGCGCCAATGTAATGGCGGCCAGATGAACAAGGAGTAGGCGTGGCCGGCGAGTGTCCGGCTTGTCGAGGGCTTGTTCAAGCGGTGCTCAGCTGCCGGCAGCCGCCCGCCATGCGGCACAATGCCCGGATGACCCATCCGGCAAGCCCCGCACTGCGCGCACTGATCGATGACCGTTATGGCGAACTCGCCAGTCGCTGCCGCGCGGCCGGCGTGCCGCTGCACGACGACGCCGGCGTGGCCGAGCGCATCCGGCGTACCCTGCTGGCCAGCGATTTCGCCTTCGACACCTGGTGTCGCCAGCCGCAATTGCTGGCACCGGCCGGGCTGGAGCGCCTGCGCTCGGGCAGTGATGCCAGTGCGCGCGTCGAGGCGCTGAAGCTGCCGGAGGACGAGGCCGGGTGCATGGTCGCGCTGCGCCGCTTCCGCCACGCCGAGGCATTGCGGCTGGTGTTCCGCGATGCCAACGGGCTGGACGAGCTGCCGGAAACCCTGTCGGCGACCAGCGTGTTGTACGAGGTGCTGCTGGAACTGGCACTGGGCTGGTCCGAGCGGATGCTGGCCGCGCGCTACGGCCACAGCCGCAACCCCGAGGGCGCGTTGCAACGCCTGCTGGTGATCGGCTTCGGCAAGCTGGGCGGGTCGGAGCTGAATTTCTCCTCGGACATCGACCTGGTGTTCGCCTACCCGCACGGCGGCCACACCGACGGCGCGCGGCCGCTCGACAACAGCGAGTACTTCGTGCGGCTGGGCCGCCAGCTGGTGCGCCTGCTCAACGAGCCGACCATGGACGGCATCTGCGCCCGGGTCGACATGCGCCTGCGCCCGTTCGGCAACGCCGGCCGGCTGGCCTTGTCGTTCGCCGCGATGGAGCAGTACTACCAGAGCGAAGGCCGCGACTGGGAACGCTACGCGTGGATCAAGGCGCGCCCGGTCGCCGGCGATCGTGCCGCCGGCAAGCAGTTGCAGGAATTGCTGCGACCGTTCGTCTACCGCAAATACCTCGACTACACCGCGTTCGCCGGCCTGCGCGAGATGAAGTCGCTGATCGATGCGGAAGTGGCGCGCAAGGATCTGGCCGACAATCTGAAACTGGGCCCCGGTGGCATCCGAGAGATCGAGTTCATCGTGCAGCTGACCCAGCTGATCCGCGGCGGCCGCGAGCCGAGCCTGCGCGTGCGCGGCCTGCTGCCGGCGCTGACCGCGTGCGAGGCGCGCGGCCACATTCCCGCCGCGCGTGCGCGTGCGCTGCGCCAGGCCTACGTGCTGCTGCGGCGCGTGGAGAACCGGGTGCAGATGCTGCGCGATGCGCAGACCCATGACATCCCGCCCGATGCCCTCAGTCGCGAGCGCCTGGCACTGAGCCTGGACCATCCGGACTGGGACAGCCTGCAGGCGGCGCTGGTGGCGCAGCGGGCCATCGTCAGCGAGGAGTTCGCCGCGGTCCTGATGCCGCAGGGCGGCCGCGCCGCCAGCGTGCCGGTCGCCGACCTGCAACTGTGGCAACACGCCTGCGACGAGTCGCTGGACGCCGGCGTGCTCGAAAACTCCGGCTTCGTGCCCGGCGGCGAACTGGCCGACGCCTTGCTGAAGCTGCCGCAGGCGGCTTCGGTGCGCGCGATGTCGCCCCGTTCGCGCGAACGACTCGATCACCTGATGCCCCAGCTGTTCGAGGCCGCCCGCGCCAGCAAGGCGCCGGTGGCCAGTCTGTTGCGGCTGGTCCGCCTGATGCAGGCGGTGGCGCGGCGCTCGTCCTACCTGGCCCTGCTGGAGGAGCAGCCGGCCGCGCGGCGCCGGCTGGTGCGGCTGTTCGCCGACAGTGCCTTCCTGGCCGAACGGGTGATCGCGCAACCGCTGCTGCTGGACGACGTGCTCGATCCGCGCATCGACCAACTGCCGTTCAAGCGTGCCGACATCGCCGCCGAGATCGTCCGCGTGCTGGGCACCCTGGAGGAACGCGAGGCCGAGGCGGAACTGGAACGGGTCAACGAGTTCAAGGCGTCGACCGCCTTCCGGCTGGGTCTGGCGTTCAACGACGGCCGCGCCGACGCGGTGGCCACCGCGCGCCGGCTCGCCGCGCTGGCCGAGTCGGTGGTGGGCGCGGTGCTGGCCCTGGCCGAGCGCGAGCTGGTGGCGCAGCACGGCCGGCTGCCCGGCGAAGGTTCGGGCTTCTCGGTGCTGGGCTACGGCAGCCTCGGCGGCGAGGAGCTGGGTTTCGCTTCGGATCTGGACCTGGTGTTCGTCTACGACGGCCGCCGCGCCCAGGCGATGAGCGACGGCGCGCGGCCGATCGAAGGTTCGCGCTGGTACCAGCGGCTGGCCCAGCGGGCGATGAACTGGCTCACCGTGCTGACCCGCGGCGGGCGTTTGTACGAAGTCGACACGCGGCTGCGTCCGGACGGCTCCAAGGGCCTGCTGGTCAGCAGCCTGGATGCGTTCGTGGCCTATCAGCAGAGTCGTGCGTGGACCTGGGAACACCAGGCGCTGCTGCGCGCGCGGCCGATGGCCGGCGACGCGGCGCTCAACGCGCAGCTGGCCGAGGTACGACGCAGCATCCTGGCGGTGCCGCGCGAACGCGCCACCGTGCTGGCCGAGGTCGGCAGCATGCGCCAGCGCTGGCGTGCCGAACGCGACCGCTCCGACGAGCGCCAGTTCGACCTGAAGCAGGGCCACGGCGGCCTGCTCGATATCGAGTTCGCCTTGCAGGGGCTGGTGCTGGCGCATGCGGCGCAGCAGCCGTCACTGCTGGGGGTCACCGCCAACGCGGGCCTGATCGAGGCCTGCCGCGGCGCCGGCCTGCTCGACAACAACCAGGCCGCGATCCTCGCCGTGGCCCACGCCGACCTGCTGCAGCGCGCCCTGGCCTGCACCCTCGATCTGCGCTCGCGCATCGCCCTTCGCGACGCGGAACTGGCGCAGCTGTGCGGCAGTGTCCGCGAGGTCACCGACGCACTGGGGTTCGCCTTTTGAGCTTTCCGCTCAGGCGCGATTGTCGCGGTGGAGTTTCAGCAGCTTGAAGTAGCTGACGGGAATGGCGACGTAGGAAAGCCAGGCCAGCATCAGCGTTGCCGTGGTCAGCCAGCTGCCGCCCCAGAACAGGCCCAGCCGGCCGCGGCTCATGCCGAGGATCATCCGGTCCATTCGATGCGACGACGAAGCGGACGTCACGTCCATGCTCAGCACCAGGTACACGATCCCGGGCGTGCCGACGTAGCCGAACAGCAGGAAGCCGATGACCAGGATGAGGATCGAGCCCTCCTTGTCGGCGGCGCGCGAATTCAGCCTGACCGGTGCAGTTGCCGCCAACGCGGCCAGTGCGCAGGGAAACAGCATCGGCATCCACGCCCAGTACAGCCGCACGCGATGCGGGTCGGTGGAAGCGGCGGCCAGCGAGCGGGCAAGGCGGGTGTCGAAGGGAATCCATGCCTCGGCGACGACGGTGTCGGGCAACACGACCGCCAGCACGAAGCCGATGGCGATGTAGACGGCGGTGACGATCCAGGCAGCAGTCCAACTCTCGGGGTGCTTCACGGTGTCCATGTGTGTGCGCTTCCTTTCGGGCGGCGTCGCCGGCCCGGCCTGATGTCATGCCGTCGATGCGTCGCGTTGTCGGGCGGCGATGTGCTGGCGCAAATCGGCGGCGATCGCTGCGGTCTCGCGCAGTGGCGGCGGTGGACGAGCGGCCGGGCCGTCCAGGTCGTGCAGCCGCCCGGCCTCGCGCAGGGCGTGATGGAAACGCCCGATCTTCGCCGGCAACGGCGCGGCCACGAAAGTCTGGACCGGGCAGCCCACGGCGCAGGCTTCCGAAAGCATGTTCACCGAATCGGGAGTGACCACCAGCCGGTCGGCCCAGCCGAGCACGCCCGGATAGGGGTTGCGGCCGTCGTCGGGTCCGGCCCAGACCAGGCCGGGCACGTCGCGCAGGCTGCGGCGGAACACTTCGACCAGCACGGGCGAGGTGCGCCGCGAACCGAGCACCAGCAGGCTGCCGCCTTCGCCATGCTGGCGTTCGAGCAGTCGCGTCGACAGCTGGCGCGCATAGTCGCCGTCCAGCGTGATGCCCTGGCGCGAGCCGCCGAGCAGGACGCCGACGCGCGGCTGCGGCAAGTCGGCAAAGCCGGGGCAGGCATCGCGGCCGTCGGCCAGCCATTCGTCGTCGACCGGATTCAGCGAGCCGAGCGGCCTCAGCACGTTGGGGCCGTCGAGCCGGTCGTGACGGGGCGCGATGACCGTGTCCCAGTGGGCGGGATCGATCCGCGGGTCCAGGATCTGCACGGTGTAGCACTGTCCGTCGGACAGGCGGCGCAACATGCGGGTGAACAGGGCGGCCGCGCGGCCGCAGCCGATCGCCACGTTCGGCCAGGGCGGTGCGAACAGGCGGCGCTGGCGGCCGGGCAGGGCCAGCCGTCCGCCAAGTTCCAGTTTCGGCGCCAGCCATGACCACGGCGCCCGCGGCTGCAGCACCAGGTGACGCATGGGCATGCCCAGATACTCCGTCAGCGCCAGCGCCTGCCGCTGGTTGCCGGCGGCCGTGTCGGTGATCACCCAGCATTCGCCATGCAGGTTCAGCATGAGGCTGCAGGCTCCGTCACTGTTTCCCGAATGACCACTCTACGTTCTTCCCATGGGTGGACCGTTCGCCTGCAGCCGCCTATACACTGGCAGGATAGCGTCACTTCGGGCGCGCCCCGCCACAGGATAGCGATGCGCGGGTAGCTTTCCGAGGCCAGCCGCAACCTGTTCGGGCGTCGCCCCCGCCTGGCGTTCGACGAAGCCTGCACGTTCGCCTGAACCACACTTCCCACCATTCACAGGAGCTTACCCATGCGTGCACTGAAATGCCTCGCTTTCGCCGGCCTGCTCGGCGCCGCCGTGTCGGTCCAGGCCGCCCCGGTCACCTACCAGCTCGACCCGAGCCACACCATGGTCCTGTTCAGCTGGAACCACTTCGGCTACTCCAACCCCACCGCCGACCTCGGCCTGGGCGAGGGCACCGTGGTGTTCGACGAACAGCACCCGGCCAATTCCAGCGTGGAAGTGACCCTGCCGCTGGCCCGCCTCGACACCCACGTGGCGGCGCTGGACGAGCACCTGAAGAAGCCGGACTTCCTCGATGCCGACAAGTACCCGGTGGTGACTTTCAAGAGCACGGCGGTGCAGCCGCTGGGCGGCAACAAGTTCAAGGTGACCGGCAACCTCACCGTGCACGGCGTAACCAGGCCCGTGGTGCTGGATGCGACGCTGAACAAGATCGGCCCGCATCCGATGAGCAAGGCGCCGTCGATCGGCTTCGACGCCACCGCCAGCATCAAGCGTTCGGACTTCGGCGTCGGCGCCTATGTGCCGAACGTCAGCGACGAGCTCAGCATCCGCATCACCACCGAAGGTTCGGTGCCGAAGAAGAAGTAAGTCTGCGCGAACACAAAAAAAGCCGCGCCGGTGACGGCGCGGCTTTTTCGTGCCCGGACCGGCCGGGTCAGTTCGCCTTGACCCCGGCGTCCTTCAGCGATTCCAGCCGGGACAGGTCGACGCTGCCGACCGCCTGCTTCAGCTGGTCGATGCCGTCGACATTGCCGGTGGCCTTCACGGTGAAGCGCTTGCCGACCACCACGCTGTACTCGCCGTATTTCGACTGCGTATCCCATGCCTCGTGGACCAGGTTGCCGCCGGCGCTGTAAGTCTTCTCGTAGCCGTGCTCGGTCTGCTTTTCCTCCTCCGGCGCCATCGCGCTGGCCAGCGACATCAGCCCCTTGGCGCCGCCGGTATCGGAGACTTCCAGCGTGAGGTGCTGGCCGTTGTCGGCGGAATAGTCGGCGCTGGCTTCGGAGATCTGCATGCCCATCGCCTTGTTGCGCTGGGCCGACAGGCTGCTGCGCTTGAGGTTGCCCAGGCTGTCGGGCAGGAAGGCCTTGATCTGGTCCGGTGCCAGCGCTTCGACGTTGCCGTCGGTGCCGGCCATCGCGCCCATCATCTTGCCCATCGCGGCGGATTGCGCGGCGCTGTCGCCGGATTTCTGCGCAGCTTCCATGTCCTTGCTGGCCTGTTCGGCGCGCTTGCCCATCGCGGCCAGCTGCCCCATCGCGCTGTTGCCGTCGATGGTGACGCTGTCGCCGTTGCTGCCGGTAACATGCATGCCGCCCATTGCCGCGCCGGTGAACGCGGCGGTGCCGACCACGCCGATCACGATGGCGCCCACGATCCAGCTCAGCACGAAGGCGATGATCACGCTGACCGCGGTGTAGCCGGCCGATTTTTCGGTCGGACATTTCATCGTCTGCGGCAGGCCGAGGTAGAGCAGGTACACGCCATAGATCGCGCCGGCGAGCGCAACCAGCCAGCCCAGCCAGGGAACGATCACGGCGATGCCCGCAATCCAGCTGGCGGTCCACGCATAGGCCACGGTCTTGAGGGCCTGCACCATGTCCTTCTGGCCGCCGAAGGTGGGGGCCAGCGCGTTGATGATCAGCGCCATCAGGTAGACCACGACCAGCGACAGCAGGTAGCCCAGCACCATGCGGGTGATGCCGCCACCGATCGAGTCGCGCACGGTGATGCCGAATGCGCTGGTGCCGATCAGGCTGCCCTTGATGAAGGCGGCCACCGCGGGCAGGGCGGCGAGGATGAGGATGTAGCCAGTAAACAGGCTGTTCACCGTGGCCGGTTCGGCGGCGGCCACGGGCCACTCGGTCTTCGGCGTGGTCAGTATGGCCTTGACGCGTGCAATGATCTTTCCTGAATCCATGGTCAGCTCCCGAACTCGTTGCAGTGGGCCCGGCACGAAACGCCGGGTCGTGGATGAGTGCTCACGTGATGAGGACCGCCACCGCAGCCTCACGGCTGGGAGCTGCGTCCGGCTTCCTTGGGTACCCCTGCTGTCCCCCGACAGAAGGCTGCAGCCTGCTACCATTTGCGGCCTGATGTCCAGTCTGGAGTTCACTGATGTCATCCCCCCGCTCTGCGGCGGCGCCGATGGTGCCGGCAAATGCCGAAAATCGTTATGAAGTGACGCGCGCAGACCTGCCGCTGTCCTGTCCCATGCCCGGCATGGAACTGTGGAATTCGCATCCGAAGGTCTACCTGCCGATCGTCGATGATGGCGGCGAGTCAACCTGTGCCTACTGTGGCGCCTGTTACGTGCTGCAGGACTGAGCTTTCGGGCCAGTCACACCCTTCGGCGGCATTGTTCTTGCTTGCCTTCATGGAATGAAAGCCGCCAGCCCCGAGCTCATGTCCAGCATTGCCGTGCCCGCCAAGCTGCTGACCGTGGTCCAGTTGATCCCTGCGCTGCACTCCGGTGGCGCCGAGCGGTCAGCGCTGGAGATTGCCCGTGCGCTGGTGCAGGCTGGCCACCGCTCGGTGGTGATCTCGGCGGGCGGCAGGCTGGTCGAGCAATTGAAGGCCGAGGGCAGCGAGCACATCACGCTGGACATCGGCCGCAAGTCGCTGTCCACGCTGGGTCGTCTGGGTGCCTTGCGGCGCGTGCTGCGCGAGCTCAAGCCGGACATCGTGCACGCCCGGTCGCGGCTGCCGGCCTGGATGGGCTGGTGGGCGCTGAAGGGCATGACGCCGCGGCCGCATTTCATCACCACCGTGCACGGGCTCAATTCGCCGGGGCGCTACAGCGCGATCCTGCTGCGCGGCGAGCGCGTGGTGGCGGTGTCGCAGACCTTGCGCGACTACGTGCTGAGCCACTACCGCTGGCTGGAGCCGGGCCGGGTCAAGGTGATTCCGCGGGGCATCGATCCGCAGGCGTTTCCCTATGGCCACCGGCCCGATGACGCCTGGCAGAAGGCCTTTCTTGCCGAGTTTCCCGCGCTGACCGGCGCACCCCTGCTGACCCTGCCGGGTCGTGGCACGCGCCTGAAAGGGCACCATGACGCGATCGAGCTGCTGGCCGACCTGAAGCGACGGGGGATCGAGGCGCGCCTGTTGTTGCTGGGCGTGATCGAACCCGGCCGCGAGGCCTACGTGGCCGAGCTGCAGGAACTGATCCGCCTGCGCGGGGTGACTTCGCAGGTGGTGCTGAGCCCACCGCGCGACGACGTGCGCGACATCTACGCGATTTCCGCGCTGGTGCTGCAGCTGTCGAACCGGCCCGAATCGTTCGGCCGCACCGTGGTCGAGGCGCTGTCGCTGTGCCGGCCGGTGCTGGGCTACGCCCATGGCGGCGTCGGCGAATTGCTGGCCGAGTTGTACCCCGCCGGCCGGGTGCCTCCCGGTGACCGCGAGCGGCTGGTGGAGCGCGCGGCCGAATTGCTGCGGGTGGCACCGCCGATCTCGCCGCTGCAGAGCTATCGCCTGGGCGACATGCAGCAGGCCACGCTCGCCCTGTACGACGAAATCGCCGCGTCCTGATCAGGCCGCCGCGGGCGTGCGGATTGGCTGCGGCGGCTCGCCTACAATGCGGGATCGCAGTCATCCGGCCCACGCATGAATTCGTTCGGCACCTCACTCAAGGGCGCGTTGCGCTCGCCACTGCTGCCGTTCTGGCTGGTGATCGCGCTGCTGCCGTTCGGGCGCAGTTCCGAGCTGGGCACCGTGTTGTGCCTGCTCGGCGTGATCATGCTGTTCGTCCGCGATCCGCAGGCCTTGCAGCAGCATGCCGGGGCACGCCTGCTGCTCTGGCTGCTGGCCGCCTACGTCGGGGCGGCGCTGTGCTCCGCGCTCGATGCGGTCCGGCCGGGCAAGAGCTGGAGCACGGTGGCCGCGCTGTTGCGCTACGCGCCGCTGGGTTTGTACGCGTGTTTTGCGATCCGCCGCGAAAGCAAGCTGCAGGCCCTGTATGTGGCGGTGGCCTGGGTATTGGCGCTGTGGTGTCTGGACGCCTGGGTGCAGGCGCTGACCGGCTGGAGCCTTGGCGGCCAGGCAGAGGCCGAGCGCGTCTCCGGCATCTTCGGTGCGGACAACCTCAAGTTGGGACCAACCCTGGCGGTGCTGTCGCCGTTTACGCTGTGGACCGCGCGACGACGCTGGGGCTTGCCGGGACTGCTGCTCGCCTTCGCCCTGATCCTGGGCCCGATCCTGCTGGCCGGTGCGCGCGCCGCGTGGCTGTGCTACGTGCTGGTGGCGCTGGGCTTTGCCTGGCGCGAGACGAAATCGCCGCTGCGCTTTGCCGGTTTCTGCGTGGTGGCGGCGCTGGTGCTGGCGCTGGCCGGGGGACTGGCCTGGAAGACTTCGACGCGTTTCCATGACCGCGTCGATCGCACCCTGCTGGCCCTGCACGGTACCGACCAGTCGCTGGACGCCGCGCTCAGCGGCCGCCTCGACATCTGGCACGCCAGCGTCGGGATGTTCGCCGCGCATCCGCTCAACGGCGTGGGTGTGCGTGGCTATCGTTATGCGTATCCGCAGTACGCCCCGGCGAATGATCATTTCGTGGTATCGACCGAAGCCTGCGGCGTCGGCGAAGGTGCCTGTCATGCCCACCAGCTGGTGCTCGAGATACTCACCGAGACCGGTTCGATCGGCCTGCTGCTGTGGCTGGCCGGCGTCGTGCTGGCATGGCGGGCGTGGCGCAGCGTGGGTGCGGCAGCACGGGAGCGCGCGTTCCCGGTGAGCCTGGCCCTGGGCGTGATGCTGTTTCCGCTGAACACCCATCTGGCCTTCTATTCGGCCTGGTGGGGGCTGCTGTTCGCCTGGTTGCTCGGTCTGTGGTGTGCCAGTTTGTTCGTTGCCGGCGTCCCTGCCGGACTCCTCGAAGAAGCACGCCCTCAGGGGACGCGCGATGGGGCGTGAGCCGTTGTCGGTGGTGGTGACCACATTCAACAGCGCCGCCACGCTGGATGCTTGCCTGCGCGGCGTGAGCTGGGTGGACGAGATCGTGGTGCTGGACTCCGGTTCCACCGACGCCGGCATGGCGATCGCGGCCCGCTACGGTGCGCGCATCCACGCCCAGCCGTTTGCCGGATACAGCGCACAAAAACAGGCGGCGATTGATCTGGCCAGCCATCGCTGGGTGCTGCTGCTCGATTCGGACGAGTCGCTGGACGAAGCGTCGATCGCGCCGCTGCAGCAGGCGCTGCTGGCGCCGACCTGCGCGGGATACCAGTTGTGGCGGCGCGAGTGGCAGTTCTGGCGCTGGCAATCGCGACGGGCGCGGCTCAACCACTACGTGCGCCTGTTCGATCGACAACATGCCCGCATGAGCCGCCATGAGGTGCACGAAGAGGTGCAGGTGGACGGCGCGATCGGGGTGCTCGATGTTGTCATCGATCACCACGGCGAGCCCGACATCAGCGGACGCGTGGGCAAGGCTGATCGCTATTCCAGCCTGCAGCTGCCCGACCTGGCCAGGCGCCGGGTCGGCGGGTTGCGACTGCGCATGGTGGCGTATCCGACGGTGGCCTTCCTGCGCTACTACCTGCTGCGCGGTCATTGGCGTTCCGGCTGGGCCGGCTTCATCGCCGCCCGCATCCACGCGTTCTACGCGTTCCTGAAGTACGCGAAGCTGTACGAGCTCGAGCAGCGGCGTTCGAAGCGGGAAACCGGCGACGATCAGTAGATCGCAGGCGCGCCCGGCGGCCGGGTCTTGAAGCGCTTGTGCACCCACAGGTACTGCTCGGGCGCCTCGCGCACCATCTGTTCGATGCAGGCATTGACGCGTGCGGTGTCGGCTTCCGCAGCGGGTCCCGGAAAGTCTTCGAGCGGAGTGCCCAGGCGCAGGACGTAGCCCTGGTTGCCGGGCAGGCGGCGATGGAAGAACGGAATCACCTTCGCGCCGGACATTCGCGCCAGGTGATGGGTGGCGGTGATGGTGGCCGCCGGCACGCCGAAGAACGGCGCAAACACGGTGTCCTTGCTGCGCATGTCCTGGTCCGGCGCGTACCAGAGGGTGCCGCCGTTGCGCAGGTATTTCACCGTGCCGCGGATGTCGTCCTTGTCGAACATGGCGTCGGCGTAATCCAGTCGCGCGCGCAGCACCGCCCACTCGAACACGGCCGAGTCCATCCGCCGATACATGCCGGCGATGCGGATGCGCTGCGAGACCAGTCGCGCGCACAGCTCCAGATGCGAGAAATGGCCGCCCACCAGCAGCACGCCCCGGCCCTGCGCCCGCGCCGCTTCCAGATGCTCCAGTCCCTCGATGCGGGTGGGGATCGCCGCGATGCGCCGGTCGCTGCCCATCCAGCCCAGCGCGAACTCCACCAGCATCAGGCCGATGTCGCGCAGGTTGGCGTCGACCAGGCGTGCCCGGGCGTCGGCGTCGAGTTCGGGGAAACACAGGGCGATGTTGGCCGCGGCGATGCGCTTTCGCGCCGAAGGAATACGCAGCACCAGGGCGCCGAGGCGACGGCCCAACCACATCAGCACGGATTGCGGCAGTCGTGCGATCAGCCAGATCGTGGCCACGCCCAGCCACGCCGGCCAGTGGCGAGGTGCGAGCAGCGAACGGTGGAAGGCGGGACGGGACATGCCGGGCATCGTGGGCATTGTAGTGGATCGCGGACGGCTGTCCCGCGTGGCCTCGTTCCCGCTCTCGTATACTGCCGCGTCAACACCACGAGTCGTGCCATTGCGCTATCTCTACACACTGGCGATGTTCCTGGTCACGCCGTTGCTGGTGCTGCGGCTGCTGGCGCGCGGGGTGCGTTCGCGGCCTTACCACCAGCGCTGGCCGGAGCGCTTCGGGTTCTTCAGGACGCCGGGCTTCAACGGCAGCCTGTGGGTGCACGCGGTGTCGGTGGGCGAGGTGAATGCCGCCGAGCCCCTGATCAAGGCACTGCAACGCGATTACCCCAGGGCGCAACTGGTGGTCACCACGGTGACTCCGACCGGCACGGCGCGCGTGCAGCAGTTGTTCGGCGACAGCGTGTTTCATGTCTATCTGCCGTATGACCTGCCGTACGCGGTGAGCCGCTTCCTGAAGAAGATCCGGCCACGGCTGGCGCTGATCGTCGAGACGGAGATCTGGCCCAACCTCTACTTCGCCTGTCGCCGCCGCGGCATTCCGCTGATGATCGTCAATGCGCGATTGTCCGAGCGTTCGCTGCGCGGCTACCGGCCGCTGCGCGGGCTGCTGCGATCCGCCTTGCGTTGCGTGACCCTGATCGCCGCGCAGTCACGCACTGATGCCGCACGCTATCGCCTGCTCGGTGCCGATCCGCAACAGGTGCTGGTCACCGGCAACATGAAGTTCGACATGCCCATACCCGATGGCGCGGTGGAGCTGGCCGCCGGCATGCGCGAGCAGTGGGGGCCGCGTCGCCCGGTGTGGATGGCGGCGAGCACGCACGAGGGTGAAGAGCAGGCGGTGCTGGAGGCGCACCTGCAGGTACTCAAGCGACTGCCCGATGCGCTGCTGCTGCTGGCGCCACGCCATCCCGAACGGTTCCGGCTGGTCGAGCACTCGGTGCGCAGCCTGGGTTTCACGGTGGCCACGCGCGGTCTCGAAGGCGTGCCGTCGTCCTCGCACCAGGTCTTCGTGATCGACGCGATGGGTCAGCTGATGCCGTTCTTCGCCGGCTCCGACGTGGCCTTCGTCGGCGGCAGCCTGGTCCCGATCGGTGGCCACAACGTGCTGGAGCCGGCAGCGCTATCGGTGCCGGTGCTGGTCGGCCCACACACCTTCAATTTCGACGAGATCACCCGCAGCCTGATTGAGCAGGGTGGCGCGATGCGCGTGACCGGCGCCGCGCAACTGGGCCCCGACGTGCTGCGGCTGTTGCTGGATGCGGCCAGCCGCGAACGCATGGGTCGCGATGCCCAGGGCGTGTTCGAACGTGAGCGCGGGGCGGTGCAGCGGGTCATGCAACTGATCGACGGCATGCTGCAGGAATGACGGATCGTCCGCCCGGAAACGGAACGGCCGGGACATGCCCGGCCGTTCCGTGAAACGTGGCGCCGCGGTTTACTGCAGCAACGCGTTGATCTGCTCGATGTCCTTCACGTCGGCGGTGCCGGCGGTCTGCTTGAGCAGCAGCTTGTTGAGGATGAACTGGTGCCGCGCCTGCGAGTAGCTGCTCTCCGACGAGGTCAGGGTCTGGATCGCCAGCAGCACGTTGGTCATCGTCTGGGTGCCGACCTCGAACCCGGCGCGGGTCGCTTCCAGCGCCTTGCGGCCCGATTCCACCGAGGCTTTCGCCGATTCGACCTGGGCGATGCCGGCGATCACCGAGCGATAGTAGTTGAGCGTGTCGCGCACGACCTGGCGGCGCTGCGCTTCCAGCGCGTCGGCGGCGCCGTCGCGCTGGTAGATCGACTGGCGCACGAGTGACTGCGTGGCACCGCCGGAGAAGATCGGCACGTTGAGGGTCAGTCCGATCGTGGTCGAGGCGGGGTCGCGATAGCGGGCCGCGGCATTGCCTTCGGACCAGCCGGCTCCCTTGCCGTAGGACACGCCGGCGGTGATCGTGGGCAGATGCGCCGCCCGCGCCGCGCTGATGTTGTGCTGGGCGGTTTCCACGTTGCTCTTCTGGGCGAGCAGGTCGGGATTGGTTTCCAGCGCCTGCTTGACCCAGGCGTCTTGGTCGGCCGGGGACGGCGGCTGCATCGGCAGGTCGTCGCGCAGCTTCTTCAGGTCGCCGGTGGGCTTGCCGGTGATCTGGGCCAGCGCCTCGCGGGAATCATTGAGGGTGTTCTGCGCGGCGATCGTCTGCGACTTCGCCGCTTCGTAATACGCCTTGGCCTGGTAGACGTCGGTGATCGCCGAAAGGCCGACCTTGAAGCGCTGGTCGGACTGCTCGTACTGCTGGCGGAACGCGTCCTCGTTGGCCTTGGCGTAGGTGAGGCCATCCTCGCTGGTCAGCACGCCGAAGTAGGCGGCGACCACGCGCACGTAGAGTTGCTGCCCGGCGGAGGCGTACAGCTCGTCCTGGGCCTCGGACGCCGAGTGGGCGGCCTTGAGGTTGGCGTACTTGCTGAAGTCCAGCACGCTCTGGCTCAAGGTGCCGTTGATCGTGCGCGAGCGGCTGTGGCCGATCTGGCCGCCACCATTGGTCTGGTTCAGGCTCATGCTGGCGCCGATCTGCGGCAGCAGCGACGCGCGGGCCTGGGTCACGCCTTCACCGGTCGCCAGCCTGCTGGCGTCGGCCTGCGACAGCACCGGGTCGTTGTTGCGGGCTTCACGGTAGGCGTCCAGCAAGTCCTCGCCGTGGCTGGGCAGCGAGATGGCGGCCAGGGCCAGTGCAAGAGTGAGCAGCTTCAAACGCATGAGTTGCCTCGTGGGTATCGATTCGGGGATGAGCTCAGAACACGAACCGCGGCGGCGGCTCGGCGTGACTCAGGTAGGGAAGATCGGTTTCGAACAGGGCCTCTTCGCGGTAGCGACCGGCGCCCTCGTGCATGAGCAGGGTGGCATGCTGCACCGGCGATTCACCGCGGACCACCAGGGCGCGACCACCGGGCTTGAGCCAGGTCAGCCAGCGTGGCGGTATCGCATGCACCGCACCGGTCACCACCAGCCCGTCGAACAAGCCGTCGGGCTGCCACTGGTTCACGGCTTCGCCGGTGATCAGGTCAGCGTTGGAAACGCCGGCGGCCTGCAGGCGTTGACCGGCGGCCGCCGTGAAGTCCGCATGGATGTCGACGCTGGTGACCTGCGCCGACAAGCCGGCCAGGCAGGCGGTGAGGAACCCCGAGCCGGTGCCGATTTCCAGCACGTGCTCGGTACCCTGCAGTTCCAGCGCCTGCAGCACGCGGCCTTCCACCACCGGCTTCATCATCACTTCGTTGTGGCCCAGCGGCAGGCACAGGTCGGCGAAGGCGAGCTGGCGATGTTCGGCGGCGACGAAATCCTCGCGGCGCACGCGGGCGATCACGTCCAGCACGCGGGCGTCCAGGACTTCCCACGGGCGCACCTGGTTTTCCACCATGTTGAGTCGCGCCTGCTCGATATTCATCGCCATCTGCTCGTGTCCCATGCGGATCGAAAAAGGTCAAAAAGGATAAGCGCTAGCGCGCGCTCCCACAATGACACGCTCCGACGGTCACAGCCTGCCGGTTGCGCGGCGGGCCACGAAGTGCCGGAAGTCATCGGAAGCGGTTGACGCACGTCACCTTGATGCGCGCGTGCGCTCGCACTGGAGTCGGTGCCGGTGCCTGTTCTGGAAAATAAATGAACCGGAGCGTATAATAAAGCGATGAACCCCGTTTGTGAAGGTGGAGGCATGAGCAGCAGCGCGCAAATCAGAACCCAGGGTCCCGGTCGTCCGAAGGACATGGAGAAGCGTGCGGCCATTCTGGTCGCGGCGAAGGCGCTGTTCATCCGCAATGCCTTCGCCGGCACCAGCATGGATGCGATCGCCGCCGATGCCGGGGTATCCAAGCTGACGGTGTACAGCCACTTCGGCGACAAGGACAACCTGTTCCGCGAAGTGATCCGTTCGCGCATCGAGGATCTGTTGCCGGAAGAAACCTATGCCTTCGACCCGCACGCGGACATCCGCGAGACCTTGCTGCGGGTGGCGCTGATCCATGCCCACCTCGACTGCAACGTGGAGACCGTGGGCACGTTTCGCGCCATCCTCAGTGATTGCCGTCAGGGCAATCCACGCTACGGCAAGCTGATCTGGGAAGAAGGTGCCGCGCGCACGCATGGACTGATGGAGCGGCTGATGCAGCAGGCGGTCGACGCCGGCCAGCTGGATATCGCCGACGTGCCACGCGCCTGCACGCAATTCCTCAGCCTGATCAAGGGCAACCTGATGATGCGCCAGATGTTCGGTTGCACGGATTGTCCCGAAAGCTATGCCGCAGAAATCGAAGCCACCGCCCGGGCTGGTGTCGACATGTTCCTGCGCGCCTACCTGCCGCGTGATTCGTCCGGCGACCTGAGAAGCAGGTGAGCCAGCGGCGGCATTGACGCCGCCGCAACGTCCGCTGAGCCAGACTGAACCGCTTTCAGTCACGCCCAAGGATATTTCATGGCCACCGAGTCGAAATCCACGCCGTTTCTTTCCGACATCGAGACGATCCGGCGGCGAGCGCGGGAACACATGCAGCGCGGCGCGGTCACCGACAGCTACACGCTGGATCGGCAGACGGTGCTGAAGCTGCTCAACGAGGCGCTGGCCACCGAGCTCGTCTGCGTGTTGCGCTACAAGGCTCACCATTACCTTGCCTCCGGCATCAACGCCAAGAGCGTGGCGGCCGAATTCCTCGAACACGCCAACGAGGAACAAGGTCACGCGGACCTGATCGCCGAGCGCATCACCCAGCTCGATGGCAAGCCCGATTTCTCGCCGGACGGCCTTTCCACTCGCAGCCATGCCGAGTTCGTGGTGCCGGAGGAACTGGCGGCGATGATCGAGGAGAACCTCGTCGCCGAACGCATCGCCATCGACAGCTATCGGGAAATCATCAACTACGTGGGTGACCGGGACACCACCACCAAGCGCATGCTGGAAGGCATCCTGGCGATGGAGGAAGAGCACGCCGAGGACATGAAGACCCTGATGGAGGATTTCGGCAAGAAAGGCGAGCCGGCCAAGCCCGTTTCGTCGAGATAGTCCTTGTCGAACGGCCAGGAAGTCCCTCGATCAAAGTGTAGGTAGAACAGGAAGCAGGGTGGCCGCCGCCACCCTGCTTCTTTTTTACCAGCCGGCCAGCACCAGCTTGCCGATCGTGCTGCCGGACTCCAGCTGGCGATGCGCCTCGCGCAGGTTGGCGGCATGGATGGGCGTCAGGGTGGCAGTGCGCGTGCCGCGCAGTTCCCCGCTGGCGAGCAGGGCTGCCACGCGTTCGAGGATGCGGCCTTGTTCGGCTTGGTCGTCCGTCTTGTAGCGGGCGCGCGCGAACATCATTTCCCAGTGGATGCCGATGGACTTGGCCTTGTACGGATCGCCGATCTTCAGCGCGCCGACCGGTTCCACGATCAGCCCCACGTGACCTTGCGGCGCCAGCAGGTCGCCGATGACGGACCAGTAGCGGTCGGTGTCGGCGAGGTTGAGCACCGCATCGACCTGCGCGAAACCGAGCGCCTGCAGTTGCGCCACCAGCGGCTCGCGATGGTTGACCACGTGTTGCGCGCCCATCGTCCGGCACCAGTCGATGGTCTCGGCGCGCGAGGCGCTGGCAATCACGGTGAAGCCGGCGCGTCGGGCCAGCTGGATCGCGATGGAGCCTACTCCGCCGGCGCCACCGATGATCAACAGGGACTTTCCTTCGCCGCCGTGCTCGCTGTCGAACGGCATGCGCTGGAACAGCAGCTCCCAGGCGGTGAGCACGGTCAACGGCAAGGCCGCCGCGTCGGCCAGTTCGATCGATGGCGGCACGTGGCCGACCAGCCGTGCATCCACCAGCTGGTACTGCGCGTTGCTGCCGGCTCGGGTGACGTCACCGGCGTAGTACACGCGATCGCCCGGCCGGAAGCCGGTCACCGCCGCGCCGACCGCCTCGACCGTGCCGGCGGCGTCATAGCCCAGCACCTTCGGCTGCGCTTCCACCTGGGGCTTCGGCGAGCGCAGCTTGGTATCGACTGGATTCACCGAAACCGCTTCCACGCGCACCAGTAGATCGTGTTCTCCCGCGACGGGGCGGGGCAGTTCGATGTCGACCAGCGATTGCGGATCGTCGATTGGCAGATAACGGGTGAGGGCGACGGCTTTCATGGGATCTCCGGGCTTCGGGCAGGGGACGGGAAAGAGTTTGCGCTGGCGCGAACGCGGTTTCAGCAGGATGCTTCGAGGCCGGCGGCACGGGGCGCGACACGGGAAGCGTGGGCGCGATCCAGCCGCATGCTGTACAGCGCCACGATCAGGCCGAGCACTGGCAAGGTCGCCGCCACCCAGGTCACCGCGCCCAGGCCCGGTCCGTGGCTGATCACCGCGCCGCCCAGCCACGCGCCGATCGCGTTGCCGAGGTTGAACGCGGCGATGTTGAAGCTCGACGCCAGCACGCCACCGCCGCTGGCCTTCTGCAGCACGCGCAGTTGCAACGGCGCCACGGTGGCGAACCCGGCGATGCCGAACACCGCGGCAAACGCGATCATCGCCGGCTTGCTGTGCAGGGCGAAGGTCATTGCGCCCAGCACGATCGCCAGCGCGGCCAGCGAACCCAGCAGGGTCGCCATCAGCCGCCTGTCGGCGAGACGGCCGCCGAGCAGGTTGCCGACCACCATGCCGCCGCCGAACACCAGCAGGATCGGCGACACCGCACTGTCGGCAAAGCCGGTGATGCGGGTCAGGATCGGCTGGATATAGGTGAACACCGCGAACACGCCGGCGAAGCCGAGCACGGTCATCAGCAGGCCGAGCAACACCTGGGGATGCGCGATGCCTTTCAGCTCCTCGGCGAACTTCATCGGCGCGTGTCCGCCGCGATCGGCCGGTACCAGCGTGGCGATGATGATCGTGGCCAGCACGCCGATCGCGGTCACCGCCCAGAACGTGGCGCGCCAGCCATGGTGCAGGCCCAGCCAGGCACCGGCCGGCACGCCGAGCAGGGTCGCCACGGTGAGGCCGGTGAACATGATCGAGATCGCCGAGGCCTTGCGATCCTCCGCCACCAGCCCGGTCGCCACCACCGCGCCGACGCCGAAGAAGGTGCCGTGGGCCAGCGAGGTGAGCACCCGCGCAAGCATCAGCACGGTGTAGCTCGGCGCCAGCGCGCTGGCCAGGTTGCCCAGGGTGAAGATGATCATCAGCGCGATCAGCGCGCTCTTGTGCGGCAGCCGGCTGGTGGCCGCAGTCAGCAGCGGCGCACCCACGAACACGCCCAGCGCATAACCGGAGATCAGCAGGCCGGCGGCGGCGATGCCGACATGCAGGTCGGCGGAGACCTGCAGCAGCAGGCCCATGATCACGAATTCGGTGGTGCCGATGCCGAACGCGCCCGCGGTCAGCGCGTACAGCGCCAGCGGGGTGCGTGGCCGGACGGAAGGGGAGCGCATGGCGACAGTCCTGAAGAAACGATGCGCCAGCCTAAGGATTTGCCTTTTCTGCAAAAACCACCAACATGTCTAATCATTATCAATGAATGGTTGATAGTCATGGACCGCATCGGCGACCTCAGCCTGTTCCTGCGCGTGCTCGACCTGGGTTCGATCAGCGCCGCCGCGCGCAGCCTCGACCTGTCGGTGGCGGTGGCCAGCCAGCGGCTGAAGCGGCTGGAGCGCGAACTGGGCGTGCGCCTGCTGCACCGGACCACGCGCCGGCTGCACGCCACGCCCGAGGGCATGCAACTGGCCGAGCAGGGCCGCGCGCTGGTGGAAGACCTGGAGGCGCTGACCGGCGGCCTGCGCCAGGGCGCCAGCGAAGTCAGCGGCACCTTGCGGGTGACCATGTCGGCGGCGTTCGGCAGCCAGTACATTTCGCCGCTGCTGCCGGAATTCCTGGCCCGGCATCCGCGGCTGAAGCTCAGCGTGAATCTCGACGACCAGATCGTGGACCTGATCGGTTCCGGTTTCGACCTCGGCATCCGGGTCGGTGCACTGGACGACTCCGGCCTGGTGGCGCGCCAGCTGGCGACCAACCGGCGCGTGCTGTGCGCGTCGCCGAGCTACCTGCAGCGCCACGGCGTACCGCGCACCCCGGCCGATCTTTTGAACCACGATTGCCTGCTGCTGGTCGGCAGCCGGGGTCGGCAGGACACCTGGCATTTCAGCGATCGCAAGGGTCATGCGATCGCGCAGCGCGTGCAGGGCCGCTTCGAGACCAACCAGGGCGAACTGTTGCGCGACGCGGTGGTGGCCGGGCTCGGCATCGCGATGCATTCGGTCTGGCACGTGCACCAGCAACTGCGCGACGGCCGACTGCAGGTCGTGCTGCCGGACCATGCGATCGCCACCACCGGCATCCACGCGGTGATGCCGCAGCGCCGGCTGGTGCCGCCGCGGGTGCGCGCCTTCGTCGACTTCCTGGCCGAGCGGCTGGGCGCGCATCCGCCGTGGGAACGATGAGCCTGTAAGCTTTGCCCATTCCCCGCAGGAGTTGCCCGATGCAAACCCAGGACACCTCGAACCCGCCACGCCACGGCATCCGCCGCGCCATCCTGGCGCTGTGCGCGCTGGTGCTGCTGTTCGTGGCCGCGCTGATGTGGTGGTGGGACAGCGAGCCTGCGCTGTTCGATCCGGTGACGGTGACCCGGGCGCAGATGCAGGAACTGAAGCGGCCGGTCAGCGTCGGCGCCACCACCACGGTTACCCTGATCACCTCGGTGCACACGCTGCTGGACAAGCGCGGCGGCTACCTCAGCAACGACAAGCTGCCGCCCGGCGTGCTGATGGACAACGTGCCCAACTGGGAATTCGGCTCGCTGACCGCCTCGCGCGACCTGGTCCGCGCGTTGCGCAACGACTTCAGCCGCTCGCAGACGCAGTCGACCGAGGACAAGGACCTGGCCGAGGCCGATCCGCTGCTCAACAGCCCGAACGACCGCTGGCTGCTGCCCAGTTCGGAGAGCCAGTACCGCAAGGCGATCAGACATCTGGACGGCTATCTGGGACGGCTCGGTGATGCCGACGACAGCAACGCGCACTTCTATGCGCGCGCGGACAATCTGGCCGACTACCTGCAGCTGGTCTCGTCGCGGCTGGGTTCGCTGTCGCAGCGGCTGTCGGCCAGCGTGGGACAGATCCGCATCGGCGACGTGGCCTCGGCGGACGAGCCGGCAGCGGCCAGCACGGTGGCTGTGCCCGGTGGCGGCCGGCTGGTGAAGACGCCGTGGACGAAGATCGACGACAACTTCTACGAGGCGCGCGGCTACACCTCGACCCTGCTCGAACAGCTCAAGGCGTTCCAGCAGGACTTCGGCCCGATCCTGCGTTCCAAGCACGCCGACGTGAGCCTGGAGCAGGTGATCCGCGAACTGGAGGAGGCGCAGCGTCCGCTGCACAGCCCGATGGTGCTGAACGGCTCGCCATTCGGCTTCTTCGCCAATCATTCGCTGGTGATGGCGAACTACGTGTCGCGGGCGAACGCGGCCCTGATCGACCTGCGCGAGCTGCTCAAGCGCGGTTGATCCCTGCGGGTGGCAGACACGAAAACGGCGCGCCACGCGAAGCGGGCGCGCCGTTGGTCCGTCAGATGATCAGGCCTTGCTGGCCTTGTACCGCTCGACACCCGCGACGATCTCGGCCTTGGCCTCGCTGGCGCCGGCCCAGCCCTCGATCTTGACCCACTTGCCCTTCTCCAGATCCTTGTAGTGCTCGAAGAAGTGGCCGATGCGCTCCAGCCAGTGCGGCGAGACGCCCTTCATGTCGTTGATGTGCGCGTAGCCCGGGAACACCTTGGGCGACGGGATCACCACCAGCTTCTCGTCGCTGCCTGCCTCGTCGGACATCTGCAGCATGCCGACCGGATGGCAGCGGATCACCGAGCCCACGGTCAGCGGCAGCGGCAGGATCACCAGCGCGTCCAGCGGGTCGCCATCACCACCCAGGGTGCCCGGCACGTAGCCGTAGTTGCACGGGTAGCGCATCGGCGTGGAGAGGATGCGGTCGACGAAGATCGCGCCGCTTTCCTTGTCCACTTCGTACTTGACCGGCTCGGCATCCTTGGGGATTTCGATGATGACGTTGATTTCGTCCGGCACGTTGCGGCCGGCGGGTACGAGATGCAGACCCATGGACAGTCCTTAGGCTAAGGTTGAGGAAAGAAGGTCTGCAAGGATACGCCAAACGCTGCTGCGCCGCAGCAACGCGCGCCGCCCCCGGGCCGGGCGTTCAGGTCGTGTGCGAGTGCCCGTAGGGACGTTCGCGCAGCCATTTGGTGGCGATCCACTTTTCCCCCCGCTGCACCGGCAGGCCGGCATGCAGGGATTGCTGGTCGCCGCCCTCGTAGGCGAAGTACACGGCGACACCACGCCGTGCCGTGACGGTGAGGCCAAGTTCCGGGAAGGCCGTGCCGCCGCCCTGTGCCGGCGTGTTCAGATACATCACCACGCTGGCGACGCGCTGACCGCCCACCGCGGTGATGGTGTCGTAGCCCGGCTGCTGCGGGTCGAACCAGTCGAAGTGCGGCTCATATTCCTGGCCGGGCAGGTAGTGCAGGATCTGCAGTCCTTCGCCGTGACTGACCGGCATGCCCAACAGGGTGGCCAGGCGTTGCTCGATCCGGCCCACCAGCGGCAGCTCGTTCAAGGTGAAGAACATCCCCTCGCTGGTGCGTCGCTGGTCGACCTGGTTGCTGCCGTCGCTGGCCACCGTCAGCGCGCGCTTGAGCCGGGGTTGCGCCAGTGCGATCAGCTCGTCGCATTCTTCCGCGTCGAGCAGGTTTTCCAGCACGCGCAGCGCGGGGTGCTCGACACTGAGCGAAATGCCGACGAGATGTCCGTCGACATCGACTTCAGGCGCTTCGGGATGTCTCGTGCGCAAGCCGCGGGGCGACGCGCCCGGTGCCGGCGCATTCAGCGCCGCCAATGGCAGCTTCAACACCTCGGCGACGATGCTGCGGCTCTGGCGCGGGTCGTAACCGTTGTCCTTCATCAGCCGCAACACTTCAGTCACGCTGTGGCCGTCCCGCGTCGTGGTCAGAATCCAGTCGCGCAGTTGCGGAGTGATCGTGGTGCGTGGATGCATGGGCGGTATGGTTGGTCAAAGGCACGCCAAGCTTACTTCACGAACCGTTGTTGCCGTGGCTGACCATGCCGGAAGGAATCAACTTGTCGAGTTCGTCCATGCAGTCGCCGAGCAATCGCATGGCCTCGCGAAGCTCCGTCACGGAGAGGCTGCAGAAACCGAGCAGGAGGCCAGGTCGTTGCGGTGGCTCCAGATAATGCGGAGCCATCGGATACAACCCGAGACCACGTTCATGTGCGTACGCGATCAACGCCTCGGCGCGTGCATGGTCGTAGCCGTTCAACCAGACCGCGACATGCATGCCGGCTGGCGAATGCACGACCTGCACGCGCTCACCGGCATGGCGATGCAAGCCCGTAATCAAGGCCTCGCGCCGCGCTTGCAGCTCTTTCCGGGCGTGGCGCAGATGCCGCTCGAACCCGCCGCTTTGCATGTAATGCGCCAATGCGGCCTGCTCGATGCCTGGCGAGGACACGTCGCTGATGTACTTGGCGGTGATGAAATCGTCGCGCAACGCGGCTGGCAGCACCATGTAACCCAGGCGGAGTGCACCAAACAAAGTCTTGGAAAAGGTGCCTGCGTAAATCACCCGATCGCCCTCGTCGAGCGAACGCAATGCGGCCAGCGGATGGGCGTCGTAGCGAAACTCGCCGTCGTAGTCGTCCTCCACGATCCAGCAGCGCATCCTTGCGGCGTAGCGCAAAAGTTCGAGCCGGCGCGGCAGTGACAACACCGCACCGGTGGGAAACTGGTGTGAGGGAGTCACGCAAACCAGTTTCGGCGTCACCTCGGGCAACTCGCTGCATACCAGACCGTCATCATCGGTGCGCACCGGACACAGCTTCGCGCCGTGCGCGACCATGGCATGGTATGCACCGAAATAATGCGGCTCTTCCAACACCACCGTGTCGCCCTCGTCGAGCAGCACGCGCGCGCACAGCGCATAGGCTTGCTGGGTGCCAGTGACGATCAGGATGTCGTCCGGCTGCGCCTGGAGGCCGCGTCGTTGCGCCAGGTATTCGCAGATTTGCTGGCGCAACGCGGGCAAGCCCCAGGAGCCTGTTACCGTTAAGGGCGAGTAGGCGGCCGCACGCGCCAGTTCGCGTCCCCATGCGGCGTTCAGAGCCGGATTGGTCAGTGGATCGCCGTAGCGGAGGTCGTAACGCAGGCCAAAATGCAGTCGCGCGATGCGGCGCTCGCGGAACTGTCGTGCGCGTTCCGCATAGCGCGATGCAGCCGCGTCGGTCGTGTTCGTGACTGGCCGCAGCGATGGCGTGAGCTGCAAGGTGGCTACATAGCTGCCCGAGCCCACACGGGCGTCGATGAAGCCCTCTGCGCGCAGTTGCTCGTAGGCGGCCAGCACCGTGGTGCGCGAAAGCTCGAGCTCGCGCGCAAGAATCCGTGTGGGCGGCAGACGCGAACCAGCCGGCATTCTTCCACCGAGAATGGCGGATTTCATGGCGCGGGTCAGTTGTGCGTACTGCGGGCCGTTCCCATCCAGTTCGAGGAACACGTCAAGGCTCGTTTGGTGGCGTCGCCAAGTATCGAGGGTCGACTCACGTCGAATGTAACGGGCTGGCTGACTGGTGTCGACCCTGTAGCCGCTGGCTGCCTCGCTGCTGGTTTGGCAACTGAGGACTGGCGCATTCGGAAAGTTGGGGCATAACCGGTATGACATGGCAGTCACTGGCGCAGGCTCATCGTTTTGACTTGGATGAATCGCAGAGATCATGATCTTGAGAACACCCGCTCACTGGATGCGCCGCGAATTGTGCTTTACACATCCTTCAACCGGGGTGCACTTCGTAGTTGAATCCGCCGCTTCTCGAGCAAGTCGATCAAGGGCGGCAGCCACAGAATTTTCCGGTGCGCCGCGCGAGATGCCGACGACCTTGTCGCGCTTCGGCGGTACCCGGATGAGTGCAGGCCGGTCGGAACGGGTCTACATCCTTGCACTCGAAACATTTTTCATATGGCAGTTAACCCGCGTGGTTTGGCATCAAGTCACTGGTAACGGTGCCTTTGGCGTCCAGGGCCTGAATGGAGGGCGTCCCGTTTGCCCCGACTTTGAACACAAGCCGGGGATGGCCATCGCGGTCGTAAAGTGAGAAGCCGACACTATCGTCGCTCCGACGACCGAGTGTCACACGCAAATGTGGGCTGCCGTTCTCCGCTTCGAATTTGGCCCACGCCGCATCTTTCTGCTCGGGTTTCAGTTCCTTGATGCTCTCCCGAAACTCGATAATTTTTTCGATGGAGTAGCTTGGGAAGTCGGCCAAAGTCATCATGGAGGTACGCTTGCCTCCATCGTCGATCGCATCTAACGCGAACATTTGATCCTGCTCATATTGATCAAAGCTGAGATGGCCGAAGGATCGTGCAACGCCCTTCAAATCGCGCTTTCCTCCGAAAACAAGCCCGCCGTTTTCCGAGCCCTCATCGTTGTAAAACACCAATCCAGCCGCATTCCGGTTTTTGTTTTTGTATTCTTTTCCTTTAATAATGTTTCCTGGCATCAGTGATTTGTTCGCGATGACCAGACGCAGTGTGCCATTGGGCTCAACGAGGTTGATGCGTTTGACCGTTATCTGATCGAACGAAGCATTGGTTGGTTTTGCTGCTCCGGTCAAAACGACGACGGTCGTGGCCATGGTAAGAACTACTGAATACGCAAACAGCGCATGTGTCGTGTTGATTTTGAACATGCTCTCGAACTCTCGTTATAATTTGGCGGGCTTAAGACGGAAGCCCGGTAAGTATCAAGAGGCGACTATTCACGCCACGAGTAAATCTTGAGTCGTCGGCGAACGCGTCCATAGTGGTCTTCAGCGCATCAAAATGCCGCGCCTTGCCAGTCGGCTATGGATGACATAGTCAAACTATTGGCGTGCTTCAACGTACTTGGCAAAATTATCCAGAATCGCTTGCCAGCCCTGACGCTGCTGTACCACAGGATTTTCGGAATCGGCATCGAACGTGACGCGCACCGTCACGCCATTTGTACCAGTCATGAACTCGACAGCACCAAATCGGCCTCCGAACGAATACTCAATCAACTTGCCGAGCACGATTTTTGTATAGGTTCCGTCGAAATCAAAGCCGATGCTGCCGTCTTTGGCCTCCATGCGTGATGTGAACGTGCCACCGACGCGCAAATCGACAGTGCATCTAGTTGTGTGCCAGTCATCACACACGGTATTCCACTGTTCAATGTCGTCTGGCGTTGTATAGGCACTCCACACGTTCGCAATGGGAGCTTTGACAGTGGTTTCAACAGTGATTTTCATGGTGTGAACCCTTGTGGAGAGCTAAAGAAGCGAGGCATCTTTCGGCATTTTTAGATGACGGGTGTGCGCGCCATGCTCTTCGACTTTTCAGCCATTGCATTCAGTTCTGTCTGTTGGTGCGTCGCCTGTCGCGCCACTTGACGGCATACGGCAGCAAGAACAAGTACAGACCGGTGGGAAGGAGCAAGGCGACCTGGCTTACCGCCAAGAGACCCACCCAGGTAGCGTATGTCCCCCGTGCTACCGCGATGATGTTGACGATAACGGCCACAGTGAAGGCAATGGACAGCCATCGGTGGGTCTGTCGAACCCATTTGCTCCAATTCATGGGGACTTCCTATGTAAACGACTCGAAGCGGATGCGCGCGATGGCACCTGTTGCCATGATCGTCGGATGCGCCATTCAGCCGAAGGTGAAGGTGTATGCGCGAAGGCCTGAGCTTGGGATGCGCAAAGTCAGGGTGTGCTCACGGTAATCGCCGCTATCAAACAACGTGTAGAGACGGCTGGTCTGCACGGTAACCGGCGGTTGCGGCTTGCCGTCGATCAGCACTTCCAGCGTTACCGGCGTATCGGCACTGGCGACGATATGCAGCTTGCCGGCGTTGAACCGAAGCTGCAGTTCACCCGACTCGCCGGCCAGGCGAGCGTACTGTTCGGTGATCTCCCAGCGGCCGACCAGGGCGAATCGATCCAGTGCAAGTCGTGCCGGTGCGGTAAATCGTCTGGTGCCGGACGAACCACCCTCAGGGCTGGCCAGGTTCTTCAAATGCATCGTGCCGAAAAACATCTCCGGCGATGTGGCCCGCGGATGAACGTCGGCGGATCCCGCTGGATCCGACAGCAAATCCAGTCCGAGCAACAGCCGTACGGCATTCTCCATTTTCAGGTAATCGCCTTCGCCATAATGATGGCCGATCAGATTGCCGTTCTGGTCAACGAGATACTCGGCTGGCCAGAACTGATTTTTCCAGGCATTCCAGGTGCCGAGGTCGCTGTCCATTGCTATCGGGTAAGTGATGCCCAGGCGCGTCACCGCATCCTTGACGTTCGCCGAGCCCTTTTCGAAATCGAACTCCGGCGAGTGCACGCCCACGACTACCAGGCCCTTATCCCTATATGTCTCGTACAGGTGTTCGGTGTGCGGCATCGCGCGCAGGCAGTTGATGCAGGAGTAGGCCCAGAAATCGATAAGCACGACTTTGCCGCGCAGGCCGGACATGGTCAGCGGCGGCGAGTTGATCCACTGCGAGATGCCGGCGAATTCCGGTGGCTGCACGGGCGTCGTCGCCGCCTCGGCGCCACTCGACACGGTTCCCAGCAGCAAGCCCACGACGAGCAGCAGTTTCTTCATGGCGTTGGCTCCGAAGGAGAAGCGGCGCCGATGCCGGGGTGGCATCGGCGCCCAGTCTGCGCGACGCCCGGCCGATCCCGGCCGGGCGCGGGTTCGATGACTCAGTAGTCGTAGGTTATGCCCAACTGAACATAGCGCGGCGGCTGCGTGGACAGGGGCAGGTTGTAGGTGGGTCGCAC
This sequence comes from Rhodanobacter sp. Root179, assembly GCF_001428465.1. Taxonomy (NCBI): domain Bacteria; kingdom Pseudomonadati; phylum Pseudomonadota; class Gammaproteobacteria; order Lysobacterales; family Rhodanobacteraceae; genus Rhodanobacter; species Rhodanobacter sp. Root179. The sequence goes on from NZ_LMHR01000082.1 coordinate 89,653, forward strand.
ATTCACCGAGCTGCCGTAGCGTCCGTTGGTCTGCGTGATGCGCTGCTGATCGAGCACGTTGTAGACCTGCACCTGGAAGGCCAACTTGTGGCCCGCCCAGTCCGGGCGGTACTCGGCACCCAGGCTGAGCAGATAGGTCCACGCCTCGCGCTTGTAGCCGGGCGACTCCGGCGTGCCGCCACAGAAGTGGTAGAACGCGCCATAGCCCAGGCCCGGGTTGGTCTGGTCCGGCCCGTAGAAGCCCAGGCAGGTCTTGGGTGCACCGGACAGGATCGCGGCGTTGCCCGACAGCATCCACTCGGGAGTCAGCTGGTAGTAGCCGTAGGCCTTGATCTGGTGACGGCGGTCGTTGGAAAGCGCGCCGTTGGCGTAATCCATGACCTGGGTGTAATCCCAGTCCACCGTCGCTGATACATCAGTCTGGCCAATGTCCGAACGCACCTGACCTTCGGTGTTGCCGAAGTTGTGCGACCACAGGTAATCGATCTTGCCGTACCACTTGCCATCGAACGGATGCTCCAGGTACAGATCAAGCGCGTAGTACTTGCGCTTCAGCTCGGTGTTGAAGCCCATGTCCTTCTTCCAGTCCAGCGGTACCTGATAGTAGCCACCGGACAGTTTGGGGATCTGGAGGATCGGGTTAAGGCCCGGGTTGATCAGGTAACTGCCCTGGATGCCGTTGACCTGGTCGTAGTCGGTCATGCCCAGCTCCGCCATCTTGGCGGCGATGCGGCCGGTGTCGCCCCAGTCGTCGATGGCGCGGCCGAGCTTGCGCCAGGTAGCCTTGGCGCCATACACCCAGGCATCGCCGAGCTTCTTGTCGAAGCCCAGGATCAGCTCGTCCTGGTACTCGGACTTGATGTTGGTTGCGGCAGCCGTCTTCGGATCGCGCGGGTTGCCGTATTCGAGGTTGGCCGAGATCGGCTGCTCCAGGCCGCGGTAGGTATCGATGGGGGTCAGTCCGGTGGGGTAGCCGGTGCTGGGGTCGATGCCGGTGTAGGTGTAGTACACGTTGGTGAAGGTAGAGGAGCCGGCCGAGCGCAGCGCCACCGAGGCCGGTACCGCCAGGTAGTAGCGGCCGGCGTTGCCGTACACCTTGAAGCTGGAGTCGCCGTTCACATCCCAGGTGAAGCCCAGCCGTGGCGCCAGCTGCGAATTGGTGAGCCGCAGGTAGGGCGTGCCGACGCCGTTGTAGTTGGTGAACTGGTCATTGCGCAGGCCCAGTTTGACCAGCCAGCGATCAGTGATCTGCCAGGCGTCCTCGATGTATTGCGCCTGTTGTTTCACCCGCACCGAGGCGCTGTTGGCGAAGATCTGTCTGGAGACGTAGTAGCCGGTCTCGCCGCCGGTGTACTGACCCGGCGGCCGCACCCACGGATAGCCCTGCCAGCCGGGCCCATTCGCATCCGGGCCACCAGCGATCCAGCTATTCGGATCGCCGGACGCATACGCCCACGTGTAGCCAGGGCCGGCGGGGAACTGGCCGTCGTGGATGTCGCGCACGTTCTGGTTGTCGATGCCTGCGGTCAGTGTGTGACTGCCCAGCTTGTAGCTCAGATCCAGGCGAAGGTTGGTGTTTTTGGTGACATGCTGCGGGTCGAACAGCGGATTCGTCGTTTGCGCGTTGCCGATAGTCTGGTTGCCAGTGATGGCCGGGTTCTGCGAGGTTTGGCCAAGGATGGGGATCAGCGTCGGGTCGTACCCGGGCAGCTCGTTGTAGTGCGTGCCGGTCATCTTGCCGAACAACGCCGACAGGGTGAGGTCGTCGGTGAGGTAGCTGGTGAACTTGGCCAGGTACAGGTCGGAGCCGTCCTTGATTTGAAAGTCGTGATGGTCGAACGGTCCCTGCTGGCCGGTGGTGTAGTCGTACTGGTACAGGTCGCCGCGGTAGGACGACTTGTTCGAGGCACCGGTGAGTTCGAGCAAGTTGCTGTCGTTGATGTTCCAGTCCAGCTTGGCGTACCACTTCGGGTCGTCCAGTCGGCTGTGGTTGTTGTAGGTCGGCGGCGTGTTGATGCCTACACCTGCAGGCTCACCGATCGCACCTGAAGGTGTGCCGCCGGAGGCGCCGGTGCCCTGGATGCGCTCGCCCTCCACCGAGGCGAACAGGAACAGCTTGTCCTTGATCAGGGGGCCGCCGACATAGGCATCAACCGTGGTCGTGCTGGACTTGCTGCTCTTGCGCCGCCAGTACAACTGGCCTGCCTTGGGGCTGCCCTGACCATAGTAAATATTGCGCGGGTCACCCTGCAGGGTCTTGGGCTTCCACAGCACCTGACCGCCGAAGTGCCACTCATTGGTGCCGCGCTTGCCGACCTGGCTGATCACGCCGCCGTCGGAACGACCATAGGCCGCGCCGTAGCCACCGCTGAGAATTTCCTGCTGGTCGATGGAGCCGTAGGGCAGGCTCAGGCCACCGAAGCCGCTGATCGGATCGGTGGTGTTGAAACCGTTGATGTAGTACGCGTTCTCGGTCACCGACGAACCGCCGAACGAGACGAACTTGTGCGGCGCTGAAGCGCCCATGCCCATGCCCATGAACGTGTCGCTGCCTTGCACCACGCCAGGCGCGAGCAAGGCGATCGCCTCGGCACTGCGTGCCAGTGGCAGTCGTGCAAGTTGAGTGGAGGTAATGACCGTGCGCGAATCGACGCCGGTCACGTCGATCGACGGCAGCGCGTTGGCGAGGACGGTCACGCCTTGGAGATTCTGGGCATTGGCAGTTCCGCCGAACGAGACCTCGGTGCCCGCGCCCACGCGCAGGGTGACGTTCGGACGTGAATCGACCGTCTGACCATTTTGCTGAAGGACGACCGTGTAGTTGCCCAGTGGCAACGAACTCGCCGCGTAATGTCCCGCTGCATCCACGACCACCTGGCGGTTGATGCCTGACGAGCTCTGGATCACCACGGTTTCGCCAGGCTGTGCCTGACCGAAGATGCTGCCGGTGGTGGCCTGCGCATGTGCTGGCGCAATCGCCGTCATGCCGTAAAGGCCGAGCGTGGCCGCCACGGCCACGCTCAAGGCAGAACAGGTCAGTCGGCGGCCGCGAAAATACGTATCAACGTGCTTGCTGTTTTTCATGCAACTCCCCTTCTATATTGACGGCGGATGCCGGATTTTTAGAACAACGACGCGGTACTTCACTTCGATTTGGATGAAGGCATTCGTGCGGTCAGATCGAGGTCGTGCGCCCGTTGCGCAGTCGTGCGCCGAGCTTGCTGTGGAAGGCGATGAGGCGATCGACCTCCTGCGGTTCGCCAGCGGCACACAGCAGGCCGTACAGCTCTGCCACGAGTTCGGAGCGTTGTTCGACGTTCAACGAGCCGCCGACCAGGCAGATGTAGGACTGCAGCAATTTCAGCGTGGCGGCGAGACGTTGGGCATCGATGCCTGTAACGGGCGACATGGCTGATGTGATCGTGGTTGCAACAGATGGATGTGCCGAGTCGACCGAGGCTTTTTCGTGGTGTTCGTTGTGCTCTGGATGCATCGGACCTTCGCCGGTTATCAGCCACTGCAGCGAGATATTCAGGGCGCGAGCCAACGTGATGCAGCGCGCGCGGGAAGGGTCGCTATGGCCATCGCGCCAATTGCGCACGGCGCCTTCGGAAAAGCCGCAACGTCGCCCCAGCGCAGAGGCGCCACCTTCGCGCGCGATCAGCAACTGAATGCGCCTGGCCAGATCCTGCGCGTCGTCCACGCCGGACGCGGCATGTGTGCTTGACTCACGCGCCATTCGCATCACGATCGGTCGGGAAGGCGACGGCTCGAAAAAATTGTGATGCGTGGGCAGACTTTCGCCACCAAAGCCGGCGACATGACTGTCATGTTCAAAACGTGGTGGCTGGTGCGTCTCGAAGCTGGGTGCCATCGTCGACATGGACGGGTACTCCATGAGCGGAAAAACAGCCTCGCCTGAAGCTGGGGAGAGTGATGGATGCGTTCAGGCGAGACCGGGGAAAGGGAAGTTCGTCAAAGATTCGTTAGAAAAACCTTGAGTAAAGCTAGGCACCGGCACGCAACCGATCAATGACCAATTCCTGCGAATTCGATAAAGCCAAATTCGCGAAGCGATCCATCGTTGGGCAAGATGGCGCGCGCCATCAGTTGCCGAATGCTTGTGCGTGGACTGCATCGACGCGATTGCGCGCGCGATGCATGGTGCTCATGCAGGGAGGACTGAGCCGATCACGAACCGAGCCCATCGGCGATCGCGATATCAACGTTGTGTTCCGGATGTGAAAACGGGCGCATCGCTTTCGGAATTCGTTGCGAAGTCCGGGGGTGTTCGCATCGCCAGTGAATTGGCATCGCCGCATTGGAGAAAAGTGGTACTGGTGTGAAAGATCCACAGCGCCAATCATGATCACCGGATGAGATCACCGGATCGTCGATGCCAATCTTGAACAGCGCTTGGCGTACCTCTCGTGCCGCGATCCTTTGCGGTGGCTTGGTTGCCGGAACTATCGATATCGCTGCAGCAGCCATGATCTATGGGGTCAGCCCGATCAAAGTGCTGAAATCTATCGCAGGTGGTGTGCTCGGACGCTCGGCGTTTGCCGGCGATGCCACCGTTGCGTTGCTGGGACTGGTGCTGCAGTGGGCAATGTCGATCATCATCGCGGCGATCTTCGTGATCGCAGCGCGCCGACTGCCCGGTTTGCTGCGTCGCTGGGTAACCAGCGGCATCGCGTATGGAGTAGTGATATTTGTCGTGATGAACTACGTCGTCGTGCCTTTATCCGCGATTGGCGGCGGAGCCTTCCCTCACTTCAAGCCGCTGGAGCTGATCGAAAATCTGGGCGCGATGATCGTCTTTGGCCTGATCGTGGCCTGCTCGGCACATCGCGAGACATGCCGGCAGCGTGAACGGGGCATGTGATGAGTGGCGGGCATCAAGCAAGGTTCGCAGATCTGCGCTTGTTGAGGCTGTAGCGAAGAGCGACCGAGGCGCAAATGCACCCGCTGCGCGGATCATCGCGTGCAGCGGGTGCAGTAGCAGTACCTGCTTACTTCAGCTGATCCCACAGGAAGTCGTACGCCATCGCATGCATGTGCGCGGACTGCTGGTTGTCTGCGCCTGCGCCGTGGCCGCCTTCGAGGTTCTCGTAGAACCACACGTTCGGATGGCCTTGTGCCTGCATCTCCGCGGCCATCTTGCGTGCCTGCACCGGGCCGACGCGATCGTCACTGGTGGCGGTGTAGAACAGCACCGGTGGGTAATGGCCGTCCTTCTTCACGTTCTGGTAGGGCGAGAAGGTCTTGATGAAGTTCCAGTCGGCGCTGTCCGGGTTGCCGTACTCGGCCATCCACGAGGCGCCGGCGGAGAGGTGGATATAGCGCTTCATGTCCAGCAGCGGAACTTCGCAGGCGATCGCGCCGAACAACTGCGGATAGGTCGTCAGCATGTTGCCCATCAGCAGGCCGCCGTTGCTCCCGCCTTCGGCGCCGAGATGCTTCGGCGAGGTCACCTTGCGCTTGATCAGGTCTTCGGCCACCGCCGCGAAATCCTCGTAGGCGCGGGGGCGATTGGCCTTCAGTGCGGCCTGGTGCCATTGCGGGCCGTATTCGCCGCCGCCGCGGATGTTGGCGATCACGTAGACGCCGCCACGTTCCAGCCAGGCGCGACCGACGCTGCCGCTGTAGTAGGGCTGCAGCGAGACTTCGAAACCGCCGTAGCCGTACAGCAGGGTGCGGTTGGAGCCGTCCAGCTTGAGGTCCTTCGGGGCGATTTCGAAATAGGGCACGCTGGTGCCGTCCTTCGACTTCACGAAGTGCTGGCTCACCGTGAACTTCGTGGCGTCGAAGAACGTCGGCGCCTGCTTGATCGTCACGGCCGGCGTGCTGTCGAGCACGCCGCGCTGCAGCGACGACGGGGTCAGGAAGCCGGTGACGTCGAGCCAGTACTCGTCGCTGTGGTCAGGGTCGGTATCGACCACGCTGATCGAGCTCATCGCCGGTGCACCCGGCATCGCCGCGCGCTTCCAGTCGCCGTCCGGCGTGGCCATCTGCGGCGGCGTCAGCACGTCGAGGCGGCTCTTCACGTCGTCCATCAGGTTGAGGATCAGGTGGTGCCGGGTCCACGCGTAGGAGTCCAGCGAGGTATGCGCATCGGGCTTGAACAGCACGGTGAACTCGCGCTTGCCGGCCATGAAGCGGTCGAACTGCGTGGCCAGCAGCGCGCCGGCCGGATAGGTCGTGCCGTTCACGGTCCACGGCGAGCGCGTGCGTACCAGCAGCCATGCCTGGTGGGCATCGGCCTCGGCATCGTCGGGCACCTCGACGCGGGCCAGGCTGCCATGGATGCGCTGATACAGCTCGCTGTGGAAGAAGTCCCTGGCGATCGATACGAAGTCGCGCTCGTAGCCTGGTGTGCGATCGTGGTACGCGCTGATGGCGAGGTCGCTCGGTTTGCCTTCGTACACGACGGCGGCGTTTGCCAACGGCGTGCCGCGCTGCCATTGCTTGACGATGCGCGGGTAGCTCGACTCGGTCATCGTGCCGGGTCCGAAATCGGTGCCGACGTAGACCGAATCCTCGTCGATCCAGCCGACCTGGGTCTTTGCCACCGGCAGCTCGAAACCGTTCTTCACGAAGCGCTTGTGCGGTATGTCGAACTCGCGCACGGCGATGGCGTCGCCGCCATCCGGCGACAGCGACACCAGGCAGCGCTCGAACGCCGGCTTCAGGCATTGCACGCCCTTGAACACCCAGCGCTTGTCCTCGGCCTTGTTCAGCGCGTCGATGTCCAGCAGCACCTCCCACGCCGGCTCGGCCTTGCGGTATTCGGTCAGCGTGGTCCGCCGCCAGATGCCGCGCGGGTGCGACTTGTCGCGCCAGAAGTTGTAGAGATGGTTGCCCATCCGGCTGACGTAGGGGATGCGCGCGTCGGAGTCGAGCACTTCGAGGATGCTGTCGCGGGTGCGGGTGAACTCGTCGTTGTCGACGAAGCGCATCGCCGTCGTGGCGTTCTGCTGCTTCACCCAATCCATGGCGCGGCTGCCGTGGATATCTTCCAGCCACAGGAACGGATCGTCGTGGCCGGCTGCAGGGGCAGCCCCGGGGGGCGTGGTGTCGCGGGCGTGGATATCGGTCATGCCTGTCAGTGTGACGCCAAGCGCCAGCATCAACCAGAGTGATTTCATGGTGTGTCCCCAGGTGCGCGAAGAGCGGGATGGACGTGGCTAGTGCGGCTCACGGTCAGTCGAAGCGCGACCATTCGATCATACGGCCGCTGCCGACCAAAGTCAGGAGTGCCAGGCTGGAACAGGAATCCCGCCACGGGGGCGGGATTCTGTCGTCTTGATCCGCGCCGGCTTCGCCCCCTTTCCCGCGTTGCGGGAGAGGGGGCGAAGGTGCCGTGCGGGAGTCGCTTCGATTACAACAGGGGGATCATCAGCAGTGCCACGATGTTGATGATCTTGATCAAGGGGTTGACCGCCGGGCCGGCGGTGTCCTTGTACGGATCGCCGACGGTGTCGCCGGTCACGGCGGCCTTGTGCGCCTCCGAGCCCTTGCCGCCGTGGTGGCCATCCTCGATGTACTTCTTGGCGTTGTCCCACGCGCCGCCGCCGGTGGTCATCGAGATGGCCACGAACAGGCCGGTGACGATGGTGCCGATCAGCACGCCGCCCAGCGCCTGCGCGCCGGCCTCGGGGCCACCGAGCCACTTGAAGCCGAAGATCACCAGCACCGGCACCAGCACCGGCAGCAGCGACGGCACGATCATCTCGCGGATGGCGGACTTGGTCAGCATGTCCACCGCGCGCGAGTATTCCGGCTTGGCGGTGCCGGCCATGATGCCCGGGATGTCACGGAACTGGCGGCGTACTTCCACCACCACCGCACCGGCGGCCCGACCGACCGCTTCCATCGCCATCGCGCCGAACAGGTACGGGATCAGGCCGCCGATCAGCAGGCCGATGATCACGTAATGGTTCGACAGGTCGAAGCTGACCAGGGAGCCACTGAAGTGCTGGCTGAGGTTGTGCGTGTAGTCGGCGAACAGCACCAGCGCCGCCAGTGCCGCCGAACCGATCGCATAACCCTTGGTCACCGCCTTGGTGGTGTTGCCCACCGCGTCCAGCGGATCGGTGACGCCACGCACTTCCGGTGGCAGGTCGGCCATCTCGGCGATGCCGCCGGCGTTGTCGGTGATCGGGCCGTAGGCGTCCAGCGCCACGATCATGCCGGCCATCGACAGCATTGCCGTGGCGGCGACCGCGATGCCGTACAGACCGCCCAGGGCGAACGCGCCCCAGATCGCGGCGCATACGGCCAGCACCGGCCACGCGGTGGACTTCATCGACACGCCCAGGCCGGCGATGATGTTGGTGCCGTGACCGGTGGTGGAGGCCGCCGCGATGTGCTGCACCGGTTTGTACTGCGTGCCGGTGTAGTACTCGGTGATCCACACGATGCCGCCGGTCAGGGCCAGCCCGATCAGGGTGCAGCCCCACAGGTTCATCGCGCCGTGGCTGAAGTCCGGCATCAGCTGCATGGTGATCGGATAGAACGCGGCGGCGGCCAGCACCGCCGAGACGACCACGCCCTTGTACAGCGCGCCCATGATCGAGCCCCCCTGTTTCACCTTGACGAACAGGGTGCCGATGATCGAGGCGATGATCGACACGCCGCCCAGCAACAGCGGATACAGCACTGCGTTGGCCCCCACCTCGCTGATCATCAGGCTGCCCAGCAGCATGGTGGCGATCACCGTCACCGCATAGGTCTCGAACAGGTCGGCGGCCATGCCGGCGCAGTCGCCCACGTTGTCGCCCACGTTGTCGGCGATCACCGCCGGGTTGCGCGGGTCATCCTCGGGAATGCCGGCCTCGACCTTGCCGACCAGGTCGGCACCTACATCGGCGCCCTTGGTGAAGATGCCGCCGCCCAGTCGCGCGAAGATCGAGATCAGCGAGCTGCCGAAGGCGAAACCGACCAGTGCGTGCAAGGCGGGTTCACCGCTGATGCCCATGCGGTTCAACAGCAGCCAGTAACCGGCCACGCCGAGCAGGGCCAGGCCGACCACCAGCATGCCGGTGATCGCGCCGCCCCGGAAGGCGACATCCATCGCCTTGCCCAGGCCGCCGCGGGCTGCTTCGGCGGTGCGCACGTTGGCGCGTACCGACACGTTCATGCCGATATAGCCGGCCGCGCCCGACAGCAGCGCGCCCAGCAGGAAGCCGATCGCGGTCGGCCAGCTCAGAAAGAAACCGATCAACAGCAGCAGCACCACGCCGACCAGGCCGATGGTGGTGTATTGGCGGTTGAGGTAGGCGCGGGCGCCTTCCTGGATCGCTGCGGCGATCTCCTGCATCCGTTCGTTGCCCGGCGATTGCGCCAGGATCCAGCGCGCGGAGAACGCGCCATACAAAACCGCCACTAACGCACATGCAACAACGATCCACCAGCCATACTGCTGCAGCATCGGAGCCTCCCCATGGGTTGTATGCGGCCGCCGGAACGGGCGGTCCCGGGGAGTATAGGCAGACGTTGCGGCGCGGGCTGTTGTGCGGCGCAGCGCTGTCCGGCAAAGAAAAGGGCCATGCACGAATGCATGGCCCTGAAGGTTCAGCAGGCGGCGGACTTAGCGCAGCGCCAAGTCCAGGATGACGCCGGTGGCGATGGCGACCAGCAGGTAATCATTGTCCGCGCGTACCCAGTGGTAGCCACGTGGCGGGTGGCGCAGGTGGTAGTGGCCGTAGTCGCGCACGACGTAAGTCGGGCCGTAGTAACGATGGCCGCGCTCCCAGCGATGCGGATGACCGTAGTAGCGCGGGCCGACGTAGCCGCGATTGACGTAGCGTCGATCATCGTGGCGACGGTAGTCGCGGCGGCTGTCGTAGCGCCGATGGTCGTAGCGCCGCTCGTCATGACGCCGACTGTCGTGATGACGATCATTGCCGCGGTCGTGGCCATGACGGCCATGGTCACCGGGACCGGGCGCGGCCACGGCGAAACTGCCGGCGCTGAGCAGGGCGACGGCGACGAACAGGCGGGCGATGATTTTCATCTTCGGGTCTCCTCCCCTCGGCAATGGCCGCGACAATGCGGCGTTCGACCGGGGCAGGATGGATCGTAGGAAGCTGCGGCTGAACGCCAGCCGATTCCGGCAGGGCGGTTTCAGGTGGCGCTCAGCATCGCGAACAAGGTCACAGACTCCGCCCGGCTCAGCGCTGGAACGGGGCCAGCTTGCGTGGCACCGCGGCGTTCTTCAGGCTCACGTAGCGCGGCAGGCCGTCTCTGCCGTAGGGCAAGGGCGCCTCGCCCCGGATCAGCGGCGCCAGATAGCGCCGTGCGGCGGCGGTGATGCCGAAGCCGTCGCGGCTGATGAAACCCTTCGGCATCTTCTTCTCGCGGTTGGCGATCTTCGCCAGCGGCGCCGGTTCGATCTTCCAGCGGTAAGGCGCATCGGACGTGCGCACGATCACCGGCATCACTGCGTTCATCCCGGCCAGCGCGTATTCCACGGCGGCCCGGCCCACGGCATGCGCCTGTTCGGCATCGACCTTCGACGCGGCGTGGCGCGCCGAGCGCTGCAGGTAGTCGGGCAGCGCCCAGTGGTATTTGTAACCGAGCTTTTCCTTCACCAGCGCGGCCAGCACGGGCGCCACGCCGCCCAGTTGCGCATGGCCGAACGCGTCGCGCGTGCCCGCTTCGGCGAGGAACTGGCCGGCCGCGTTGCGCACGCCTTCGGAGGCGACCACGGTGCACCAGCCCACGCGCTCGACGGTGGCCTTCACCTTGGCCAGGAAGGCTGTCTCGTCGAAGGCGTTCTCGGGGAACAGGATGATGTGCGGCGGCGCATCGGCGCCCTCGCCGGCCAGGCCAGCGGCGGCAGCGATCCAGCCGGCGTGGCGGCCCATCACTTCGAGGATGAACACCTTGGTCGAAGTCTCGGCCATCGAGGCCACGTCGAGGCTGGCTTCCAGGGTGGAGATGGCGGTGTACTTCGCCACCGAGCCGAAACCGGGACAGCAGTCGGTGACGGCCAGGTCGTTGTCCACCGTCTTCGGCACGCCGATGCAGCGGATGTCGTAGTCCATGGCCTTGCCCAGCTGCGAGATCTTCAGCGCGGTGTCGGCCGAGTCGTTGCCGCCGTTGTAGAGGAACCAGCGAATGTCGTGCGCCCGGAACACCTCGATCAGCCGCTCGTACTCGGCGCGGTTGTCGTCCAGCGATTTCAGCTTGTAGCGGCACGAACCGAACGCGCCGCCGGGCGTGTGGCGCAGCATGGCAATCGCGCTGGCCGATTCCTTCGAGGTGTCGATCAGCTCTTCGCGCAGTGCGCCAAGGATGCCGTTGCGGGCGGCGTACACCTTCACTCCCTTGCCGCGGGCCGCTTCGATCACCCCCGCCGCGGTGGCGTTGATGACGGCGGTGACGCCGCCGGACTGGGCATACAGGATGTTTCCGGCAGGGACGGGCGAACGGCGACTCGGGCTCATGGGTTCCTCGATACGGGCGATGAAGTGTTGCGCATGGTCGGCAACAAAGGTTTTGGCGACAGATACTTGCGCGTGCCTGGGGGTTGCCGCCGTTTGACGACTTGGGGTGCAGCGGCTAATTTGGCGCACAATATCCGGGATATCGGACGGACTGTTGCAGTGTGCGGCAGTACGTCGAACTTGTGGAGCATTATGCGACTCGTCCTACTTGGTGCGCCCGGCTCGGGCAAAGGTACGCAGGCAGCCCGATTGAAGACGGCGCTGGGCGTACCGCATATCTCGACCGGCGACATGCTGCGCGCCGCGGTGGCCGCGGGTACCGCGATGGGACTCAAGGCCAAGGCGGTGATGGATGCCGGCCAGCTGGTCTCCGACGACATCCTGCTCGGCATGCTGGAAGAGCGCCTGGCCCAGCCTGACGCGAAAGCCGGTTTCATCCTCGACGGCTATCCGCGCAACCTGGCCCAGGCCGATGCACTCGACCACCTGTTGGCCAAGCTCGGCCAGCCGCTGGATGCAGTGATCAAGCTGGACGTGCCGAACGACGCGATCATCGGTCGCTGCGAAATCCGCTTCAAGGCCGAAGCCCGCGCCGACGACAATCCCGACACCGTGCGCAAGCGCCTGGGCGTGTATGCCGAGCAGACCGCGCCGGTCGCCGATTTCTACGCCAGCCGCGGCAAGCTGCAGGTGGTCGATGGCGTCGGCGAGCTCGGCGAAGTCACCGCGCGGGTCGAACAGGCCCTGCACCGCGAGCCCGCTGCCGCGAACGGCTGAGCACTTCCCGCTCCGGCGGAGCGGACTTCACGGAGTCGTTCGGCATGCGCCTGCACATCCTCGGTATCTGCGGCACCTTCATGGGTGGCGTCGCCGCGCTCGCGCGTGAACTCGGCCACACGGTCGAAGGTTCCGACGCCAACGTGTATCCGCCGATGAGCACCCAGCTGGAAGCGCTGGGTATCGGCCTGATGAGCGGCTACACCGCGCAGCACCTGCAGCCGGCGCCGGATCTGGTGGTGGTCGGCAATGCGATGGTGCGCGGCAATCCCGCCGTCGAGTACATGCTCGACGCGCGTTTGAACTACATCTCCGGCCCGCAGTGGCTGGGCGAGACGGTGCTGGCCCGGCGCGACGTGCTGGCGGTGGCCGGCACCCACGGCAAGACCACCACCACCAGCCTGCTGGCGCATCTGCTGGAGAGCGCGGGGCTGGCGCCGGGTTTCCTGATCGGCGGAGTGCCGGGGAATTTCGGGGTGTCGGCACGGCTGGGGGGCAAGCAGGCATACGCGGGCCCCGAACCCTCATCCGGCGCTGCGCGCCACCTTCTCCCGAGGGGAGAAGGGAGTGTTGTGCCGCCTGCGGCGGCGCCTTTCGTGATTGAGGCGGACGAATACGACACCGCGTTCTTCGACAAGCGCTCGAAGTTCGTGCACTACCGTCCGCGCATCGCCATCCTCAACAACCTCGAATACGACCATGCGGACATCTTTCCCGACGTGGCCGCGATCCAGCGCCAGTTTCATCATCTGGTGCGCACGGTGCCCGGCAACGGCCGGCTGATCGTCAACGCGCACGACGAGCGCCTGGCCGAAGTGTTGGCGATGGGTTGCTGGACGCCGGTAGAAACCTTCGGCATCGGCCGCGGCGACTGGCAGGCCAGCCTGATCGAGGCGGATGGCTCGGCCTTTGCCGTGCATCATCGTGGCGTGCGGCTGGGCGAAATACGCTGGACCCTGCTCGGCCATCACAGCGTGATGAACGCGCTGGCGGCGCTGGCCGCGGCGGCTGCCGCGGGTGCCGATCCGCAAGCGTTGTTGTCCGCCTTCGCCAGCTTCGAGAGCGTCAAGCGCCGGATGGAACTGGTCGGCGAGGTGGACGGCATACGCGTCTACGACGACTTCGCCCATCATCCCACCGCGATCGCCACCACCCTGGCCGGCCTGCGCGCCAGCGTGGGAACGGCGCGCATCCTGGTCGCGCTGGAGCCACGCTCCAATTCGATGCGCCAGGGCGCGCATGCCGAGGCGCTGGCGCCGTCGCTTGCCGATGCCGATGCCGTGGTCTTTCTGCAGCGCCCGGAATTGCCCTGGGATGCGCACCGGGTGACTGACGCGCTGGACGGTCGCGGTGCCACGGTCGCGACGGTCGATGCACTGATCGCCCATCTGCGCGGGCAGACCCGACCGGGCGACCAGGTCGTGTTCATGTCCAACGGCGGCTTCGAGGCGGCACCGCGTCGCTTCGTGGAAAGCCTGCGCCAGGCCTGAGCGGCCGGCGGTGACCCTGCCCATCGCTGTCGTTACACTCTGGACATGGTTGCCCAGTCCCAGTCGCCGCTGATCGAGATGCCGCTGTTCCCGCTGCCTGCCGTGCTGTTTCCGGCCGGCAAGCTGCAATTGCGCATCTTCGAGCCGCGCTACATCGATCTGGTGCGCGAGTGCACGCGTTACGGCACCGGCTTTGGCGTCTGCCTGATCCTGCAGGGACAGGAAACCGGCGCGCCGGCGGTGCCTGCGGCGATCGGCACGATGGCGCACATCCATGACTTCAACACCGATGAAAGCGGCCTCCTCGGCATCATGGCCACCGGCGGCCGGCGCTTTCGGGTGGCGCGAAGTCGGGCAAGATCGGACGGCCTGCTGCGCGGCGAAGTGGAAATCTGGCCGGACGAACCGGCCGTGGAAGTGCCGGTGGAGTTCGCTCTGCTGCAGAGCATCCTGGAGCGCCTGATCGAAACCATGGCGCCTCACTGGCGCGATGCGCCACGCGGCGCCTACGAGGACGCCAGCTGGCTCGGCCTGCGCCTGGCCGAACTGCTGCCGCTGGATGTCGCCGAGCAGCAATGCATGCTGGAGCTGACCGACCCCCTGCTGCGCCTGGCCGAATTGCGCGACATCCTGCCGCGTTTCCAGAAGGCATAGTCGTCACCCGCTAGACTGCCTGCCTGCACTTTCTCTTTCGAGGATTCGACACATCATGGATACGCTGGCCGGCAAGACCTTGTTCATCAGCGGCGCGTCGCGGGGCATCGGTCTGGCGATCGCGCTGCGCGCTGCGCGCGACGGCGCCAACATCGTGATCGCGGCGAAGAGCAACGTGGCCAACCCGAAACTGCCGGGTACCATCCACACCGCGGCCGCGGAGATCGAGGCGGCCGGTGGCAAGGCGCTGGCGTTGCAGGTGGACATCCGCGAGGAAGAGCAGGTGGTCGCGGCCGCCGCACGGGCCGCCGAACATTTCGGCGGCATCGACATCGTGGTGAACAACGCCAGCGCGATCTGGCTGGCCGGCACCGCCGAGACGCCGATGAAGCGCTTCGACCTGATGCAGCAGGTCAATACCCGCGGCACCTTCCTTGTGACCCGCAGTTGCCTGCCGTACCTGAAACAGGCGGCCAATCCGCACGTGCTGATGCTGTCGCCGCCGCCGAACCTCGATCCGAAATGGTTTGCGCCGCATACCGCCTACACCATCGCCAAGTACGGCATGAGCCTGTGCGTGCTGGGCATGAGCCCGGAGTTTGCCCCGATGGGCATTGCAGTGAACGCGCTGTGGCCGCGCACGGTGATCGCCACGGCGGCGATCGGCATGATCGATGGCGTGAAGGTCGAGCATTGCCGTAAGCCCGAGATCGTCGCCGATGCGGCCCACGCCATGCTGACGCGGCGCTCGACGGAATACACCGGCCATTTCGCGATCGACGAGGATGTCCTGCGCGAGGCCGGGATCAGCGATCTGTCCGGCTACGCCGTGCAGCCCGGGGCGCCCCTGCTGCCGGACCTGTTCCTGGACTGAACCCGTGGCGCGCTGCGTCGGCTGCCCCGCCGCGGCGCCGATCGCGGCCAGGCTCCACGATGCCACGTCGCGTTTTTCACCCGGTTCGCACCGACATCAACTTTTTCGAGAACGACATGCACGAACAAGCCTCCGACCTGATCGAACTGGGCAAGCGTTACTGGCTGCCGGTCTACAAGCCGCGCGAACTGGTGCTCGATCACGGCAAGGGGGCGCGGGTGTGGGATACGGAGGGCCGCGACTACGTGGACTTCGGCGCCGGCATCGCGGTGAATGCGCTCGGCCATCAGGACCCTGACCTGCTGGCCGCGTTGACCGCGCAGGCGCACAAGCTGTGGCACAGCAGCAACGTGTTCTACACCGAACCGCCGCTGCGCTTGGCCGCGGAACTGGTGGAAGCCTCCGGCTTCGCCGAGCGGGTGTTCCTGTGCAATTCGGGTGCGGAAGCGAACGAGGCGGCGATCAAGCTGGTGCGCAAGTGGGCGGCAGCGAACGGGCGCGCGCCGGAGCGGCGGAACATCCTCACGTTCTTCGGTTCGTTCCACGGACGCACGCTGGCTACCGTCACCGCCACCGCGCAACCGAAATACCAGGAGGGCTACGAACCCCTGCCGGCGGGCTTCGTGCACGCCGCGTTCAACGACGTCGATGCGCTGGAGGCAGCCTTCGCCGACCACGACATCACGGCGGTGATGCTGGAGCCGATCCAGGGCGAAGGCGGCGTGCTGCCTGCGGCGCCCGGCTTCCTGCGGCGCGTCCGCGAATTGTGCGATGCGCACGACGCCTTGCTGGTGCTGGACGAGATCCAGTGCGGCATGGGCCGCACCGGCTCACTCTTCGCCCATGCCCATGACGGCGTCACGCCGGACATCGTGACCCTGGCCAAGGCGCTGGGCAGCGGATTTCCGATCGGCGCGATGCTGGCCGGCCCCAGGGTGGCCGAGGTGATGCAGTACGGCGCGCACGGCACCACCTTCGGCGGCAACCCGATGGCGGCGGCGGTCGCCCGCGTCGCGCTGGCCAAGCTGGGTTCGCCCGCGGTGCTGGCCAATGTGGAGCGGCAGGCGAACGACCTGCGCGCCGGCCTCGCCCGGATCAATCACGAGTTGAACCTGTTCGACGAAGTGCGCGGACGCGGCCTGATGATCGGTGCAGTGCTGGCCGAGGCGCATCGGGGCAAGGCGGCGGCGATCCTCGATCATGCCGCGGCGCATGGCCTGCTGCTGTTGCAGGCCGGGGCCGACGTGCTGCGCTTCGTGCCACCGCTGACGATTGCCGACGAGGAACTGGCCGATGGCCTGGCCCGTCTGCACGCGGCCTTGAGCGATTTCGCGGCAAGCTGAAACACCTGAACATCCGGAGCCGGCAATGAAATATCTGCACAGCATGGTGCGCGTGCGCGACCTCGATGCGTCGCTGCGTTTCTACTGCGAGGGGCTGGGGCTGCGCGAAGTGCGCCGCAAGGAAGTGCCCGAGGGCAAGTTCACCCTGGTGTTCCTGTCCGCGGCGGAGAGCCCGGAGGCCGAGATCGAGCTGACCCACAACTGGGGTTCGCAGGAAGACTACGGTTCGGCGCGCAACTTCGGCCATCTCGCGTTTCGCGTCGATGACATCTACGCCACCTGCCAGCGCCTGCAGGACATGGGCTACACCATCCATCGCCCGCCGCGCGACGGCCACATGGCCTTCGTGCGTTCGCCCGACCTGATCTCGGTCGAGCTGCTGCAGGAAGGCCAGTTGCCGCCGCGTGAGCCGTGGGCCTCGATGCCGAATACCGGCAGCTGGTGAATCAGCCCTTCGCCTCGCGCAGGGCGCCGCGGGCGGCTTCCAGCGTGTCGGCGATGTCCTGGTCGCTGTGCGCGCTGGACATGAAGCCGGCCTCGAACGCGGAAGGGGCGAGGTACACGCCACGCTTCAGCATGCCGTGGAAGAAGCGGTTGAACAGGGCGCTGTCCGCTGCGGTGGCCTGCTCGTAAGTCGTCACTTTCTCCGCGGTGAAGAACAGGCCGAACATGCCGCCGACGCGATTGGTGCTGAAGGCCACGCCTTCGCCATCGGCGACCGACTGGAAACCGTCGGTCAGCAGGCGCGTGCGTGCGGCCAGCTTGTCATGGAAGCCGGGCACCTGGATCAGCTCGAGCATGGCCAGGCCCGCAGCCATCGCCACGGGATTTCCGCTCAGCGTTCCAGCCTGGTAGATCGGCCCGGCCGGTGCGATCTGCTCCATCAGTTCGCGCTTGCCGCCATAGGCGCCCACCGGCATGCCGCCGCCGATGATCTTGCCGAAGGTGGTCAGGTCGGGCGTCACGCCGTAATGCGCCTGCGCGCCGCCGAGCGCCACGCGGAAACCGGTCATCACCTCGTCGAAGATCAGCAGCGCACCGGATTGCGTGCACAGCTCGCGCAGACCCTGCAGGTAACCGTCGAGCGGCGCGATGCAGTTCATGTTGCCTGCGACGGGCTCGATGATCAGGCCCGCGATCTCGTGTCCCTGCTCGGCGAACAGCGCCCTGGCAGCATCCAGATCGTTGTAGGGGAGGGTCAGCGTGAGGTCGGCATTGGCCTTGGGCACGCCCGGCGAGGTCGGCACGCCGAAGGTCAGCGCACCGGAACCGGCCTTGACCAGGAAACTGTCGCCATGGCCGTGGTAGCAGCCTTCGAACTTCACGATCTTGCTGCGGCCGGTGGCGCCGCGGGCGAGGCGGATCGCCGACATGGTCGCCTCGGTGCCGGAGTTGACCATGCGCACCATGTCGATGGAAGGGATCAGGCGCGTGATCGTTTCGGCCATCACGACTTCGGCCGGGCATGGCGTGCCGAACGACAGGCCGTGCCGGATCGCCCGTTCCACCGACTCGCGCACCGCCGGATGGTTGTGGCCGACGATCATCGGGCCCCAGGAACCCACGTAGTCGATGTAGCGATGGCCTTCGACGTCCCACAGGTACGCGCCATCCGCACGCTCCGTGAAGAACGGTTCGCCGCCCACGGATTTGAATGCGCGCACGGGCGAGTTCACGCCGCCGGGCATCAATTGCCGGGCGCGCTGGAAGAGTTCGTGGTTGGTCGTCATGCGGATTCCCGATCGGAGGAGTACAGGTCGTCGAAGCGTCGTGCGGCGGCGCGAACGTCGGTGGCGGCAAGCACCGACGCCACGGCGGCCAGGTAGTCCGCACCCGCTTCAACCAGTGGCCGCCCATTGTCCGGCGTGATGCCGCCGATCGCCACCCGCGCTATGCCCAGCGCGGCGCTTTGCCTCAGCAGGTCGATCGGCGCCAGTGACGCCAACGGCTTGGTCGACGACGGAAAGAACGCACCGAACGAGACGTAGCTTGCGCCGGCGCGGGCCGCCGCTTCCGCCCGCGGCAGCGAGTCGTAGCAGGAGACACCGATGATCGCCTGCGGCCCCAGGGCCTCGCGTACCGCCGCCGGGTCGTCGTCGTCGCGACCGAGGTGCACGCCGTCTGCACCGACTTCCATGGCCAGGGCGATGTCGTGGTCGATGATCAGCGGAACATGGTGCGCCCGACAAAGCGCCGCAAGCGCGCTGGCCTCGGCATGGCGACGTTGCGCGTCACGGCCGAGATCCCGGTATTGCAGCATCCGGGCACCACCTTCCAGCGCCAGCGCGGTGGCTTCGAGCAAGTCTGCCCGTGGCCCGTTCGTGATGGCATACAGTCCGCGCCGGGTCGGCATTCCGCGTGTATTCAAGTGGCGACCTCATGTCGGCAAGTCAGGTGGGTGCGTCCGACCCGCGCTTTCGTATTCGCGGTCGAGTTGCGAGAATGGGCAATTATCCTGCGATTCGAAGAAATCCGATCATGAGCCAGAGTTCCAGCGAGACCGCCGTCCGCAAATGGATGTGCGTTGTGTGTGGTTACATTTACGACGAAGCCATCGGCGTGCCCGATGAGGGCATTCCTGCCGGCACCCGTTGGGAAGACGTGCCCGATACCTGGACGTGTCCGGATTGCGGCACCACCAAGGACGACTTCGAGATGATCGAGCTCGACTGAGCGCCGATTCCCGCCAGCAAACGGCCCGATTCCGTCAGCGCACTGGCCGGGCCGCCTGCTCTGATGTTCCTGCGCCCGGTCCGCGGCGCGCCATGCGGGAACATCTCATGCAGCAGTTCATTCCCTTTGAAGACGACTGGGACGCACTGGAGAACCTGCGTCCCGAAGATCTGGTTCCCTATCGCATCGGCATGCTCGACACGCCCCGTGCGGCGGTTCAGCGCACCGAACCTAGCTCGCCGTCGATCTTCAGCACGTCGCCCGCCTTGAAGCCCATTCGCTGCGAGGTGCCTGCCGGCAGTTCCAGCACGTAGATTGCCGGCGCGGCGCTCGGATAGACCGGGCAGGGATCGGCCTTGCAGGGTGGTACATCCTGCTGCACCGAAACCAGCCGCTTTTGCTCGTCGAAGTACAGGATGTCCAGCGGAATGAGCGTGTTCTTCATCCAGAAGGCCTGCGGGCCGATCGCTGGAAACGCAAACAGCATGCCGTGATCGGCCGCCAGCGTGGTGCGCATCATCAGGCCACGCTGGCGACTAGCATCGTCGGTGGCCAGTTCGACCGAGAACCGATGGCCGTCCAGTTCAACCGTGGTCGCAGCTTCATGTGTCCTCGCGCTGCAGGAGCAGACAGCCAGCAGGAACGGGATCGTGGTCAGCCATCGTTTCATCACGTACTCATCCGGTGTGGAAGGTTGCAGGCCAGTGTAGTGCGGCATGGAAAGCCCGCCGTGAGGAAACAAAGTAGCGAAAAAGTTGCGCGACCCCCTTCCAAGATCGGTTGCCGGGCGCTATGATTCTCGCCCCTTCGACGAGACGTCCTGCTGCGAAGGTTCCTGCTTCAAACAATCTCGAAAAAAGCTTTCACGAGGGTGTTGACGGAGAGGAAAAGCGATGTAGAATGGGCGGCTCA
>NZ_LMHR01000083.1:0-114552 GCF_001428465.1 Rhodanobacter sp. Root179
CTGGCGCACCCGGATGAAGCTGCCCGGCACGGTGCCGCCGAAGGTCCAGAAGGTGTAGCTGACGCCTTCGGAAATCGGCATCTCCTTCTCGACCACTTCCAGCTCGACGATGACCTTCGCCGGATAGTTGCGCTTCAGCGGTGGCGGCACATGCGGCGGGCTGGTCAGCACCGCGTGGATCGGTTCGCCCTGGGGCGGGCCGAAGTCGCCGCGGATCGACGCGGCAGTGGCCGCGTCGGCCGGGCTGGCCCCGGTCGTGGCCGTGGCTGGCGGCTTGCCGGAACAGGCCACCAGCGTGAACAGCGCCGCTGTGGCGAGTAGGAATAGACCTGGACGTGACATGGACGCTCTCCGTGAGTTCTTGCGATTGCAAGCCTAGGCTATCTCACGGAAGCCCATGTGACGTGAATCAACTGGCGGATCTTTTCCGCCCGACTGCGTCACCCTGCCACGGCTCAGGCTGGCCCGACCCACCCGGCACGCTCAACCCGGCTTGCCGTCCGCCCGCGGCGTCAGGTAGATCCACGCCGAGCGCAGCACCCACGGCAGGAAGGCCAGCAGCCAGCCGTAGGCGGCGATCACCAGCCACAGATAGACATCACCGCCCAGTTCGGCACGGATGCGCAGCAGGGTCACCACCTGCAGCAGGGCGAAACACAGCCACGCCACCTTGCCCATCTGCATCGGTCGGCCGGAATGGCCCTGGGTGACCCGGGTGACCATCGCCACCAGCATCGAGCCAAAGAAGCCGATGCCCAGCGCATGCAGCGGGGCGCGACCCAGGATCAGCTGCCCGTTCAGGGCGTACACCACGTCCTGGATGGCGAACAGCGCAAACGCCACCGGCAACCAGGCAAACGCCAGATGCAGCACCGCCAGGATGCCCGGGCGCATCGCCTTCCACGGCCGCCAACGCAGCGAATGCCAGGCAAACACCAGCGCCAGCGGAACGTCGACCACCCACAACCAGCCCAACACGCCACGCCAGTCCAGCAGCAGATGCGCCAGCAACAGCGCCCACACCACCGGCATGCTCCAGTCCGGCCGGATCACCTCGTACCCCTTCACCATGTTGCCGGTGAAGAACGGCAGCATGCGGTGCATCACCGAGAAATAGATCGGCAGCAGCAGGCCGAAGGTGCCCAGCTTGATCGCCAGCAGCGCGCACTCCGCCGGCGCGCCGAACAGATAGGCCAGGAAGATCGCCAGTCCCAGCGTGCCCAGGCACAGCGCCGCCAGGCAGGAACGCGCGTGACCCTTGCGCTCGGCCACCGAAGCACGCAACACCCCGGCCAGCGTCACCACACCGAGCAAATAGCCCGCCAGCATCACCGCGATGCCCAGCTTGAGCAGCCACCCCAGGTCGAGCAGACCCACATTCGCCAGCACGTAACCGCCGAAGACGCCGCCGGCGACCGGCAGGAAGCGCGTGCGCGGCAGCTCGGGGCGGCCCAGCCACTTGGGAAACGTGGTCATCAGGAAGCCGAACATGAACAGCGGAAACAGGCCGTACTGGATCAGCATCGCGTGCGCCCAGCCCGGCGGAATCGTGGGCTGCGGCCAGCCGGCCAGGCCGAAGCGCATCCAGGTCAGCTCCACCGCCCACCACGCCATGCTCAGCAGCACCGCGACGGTGCCGGCCAGGAACAGCGGCCGATGCGGGGCGGAGGCCAGCAGGCGGGCGGCTTCAGCGAACGCCGGCGGCGTGTTGCCGGCGGATGGCGAATCAGACATGGCGAGTCCACACGAATGCGAATGATTCGCCATGCTGCCACAGCGCCTTCGCCGGCAACCATGACATGCATCAACCACGCCCCGCGGCATGGCCGGCGCTTCAGCGAATCATCGGGTCGGGCAATGCCCGGACGGCATCCCGCTCGAGCTCAATCCGGCAACAGGGCTTCGCCGATCTTGCGCAGCGCCGCCACATTCAGCAGCTCCAGCTCGCGTCCCTCGATCGCGATCAGCTTCTGCGCGCGGAAGCGGCTGAGCACGCGGCTGACGGTTTCCGCGGCCAGCCGCAGGTAGTTGGCGATGTCGCCACGCGACATGCTGAGGTGGAACTGGGTGCCGGAGAAACCCCGCACCGCGTAGCGGTTGCCCAGGTCCAGCAGGAAGGCGGCGACGCGCTCGTCGGCGCTGTGGTCGCCGGCCAGCAGGCTGGCCGTGCCCAGTTCCTTGCTCAGCATGCGGAACAGGTGCTGCTGCACGGCCGGCACGCGCGAGGCCAGCGCGCTCATCGCGGGGAACGAGAAACGGCAGAAGTACGCCGTGTCCAGCGCCACCGCGTCGCACGGGAAATGCTCGGGATAGATCGCGTTGAGGCCGATCACCTCGCCCGGCAGATAGAAACCGAGCACCTGCTCGCGGCCTTCCTTGTCGACCATGCGCGTCTTCACCGTGCCCGAACGCACCGCGAAGATCGCCCGGAACGGATCGCCGGTACGGAAGATGTGCTCGCCGACGCGGAACGGCCCGACGTGTTCGACCAGGCATTGCAGCTCGGCCAGCTCGGGCTTGTCGTAGCCGGCGGCGATGCACGCGCTGGAAAACGCGCAGGTACCGCAGAAGCGCGTTTCATCGCCGTCGTCGGCAATCGGGCTACGCGGCTCGGGCAGGCGACCTGGCCGACCTGGCGTGGGCTTGAATTGCATGATTGTGATGAGGCCGGGTTGGGGCTGCGTCGTCGTCGATCAGATCACGCGCGAAAAACGCGGTGCCTGCGCCGCTTCGTCCAGATAGGCGTCGAAGCACATCGCGATGATACGCAACAGCAACCGTCCCCGCGAGGTGACCCGGATCTCGCGGTCACTTTCCAGCACCAGCCCATCGGCGACCAGCGCCTGCAGCCGCTGGCGCTCACGCATGAAATATTCGTCGAACACCAGCCGGTGGCGCGCCCCGAAGCCGTGCTTGTCCAGCACGCCGTGGCACATCAGTTCGTTGATCAGTTCGCGGCGGATCAGGTCATCTTCGTCCAGTTGCAATCCGCGCAGCAGCGGCAGGCGGCCGGCATCCAGCGCTGCGTAATAGCCGACCAGATCACGCGCATTCTGCGTGTAGCTGTCGCCGATGCGGCCGATCGCACTGACGCCCAGGCCCACGATGTCGCAGTCGCCGTGGGTCGAGTAACCCTGGAAATTGCGCTGCAGCGTACCCGCGCGCTGCGCCAGCACCAGCTCGTCGCTGGCCTTGGCGAAGTGGTCCATGCCGACGTAGACGTAGCCGGCGGCGGACAGGTGCTCCAGCGCGCGGCCGAACAGCGCCAGCCGGGTGGCGGCATCGGGCAGGTCGGCGGCGTCGATCTGCCGCTGCGCCTTGAACATCTCCGGCAGGTGCGCATAACCGTAGACCGCCACGCGATCGGGGTTGAGCGCCACGATCTGGTCGAGCGTGCGGCTGAAGCCGGCCACGGTCTGGAACGGCAGGCCATAGATCAGGTCGACGCTGGTGGAACGGAACGACGACTCGCGCGCCGCGTCCAGCACCTCGCGGGTCTGCTCGAAACTCTGGATGCGGTTGACCGCCTGCTGCACCACCGGGTCGAAATCCTGGATGCCGACCGAGATCCGGTTGAAGCCCAGGGCGCCCAGGTTGCGGATGTAGTCGCCGTCGGCGAAGCGCGGATCGATCTCGATGCCGTATTCGCGCTCCGCCTCGTGGCTGAAGCTGAAATGCCGCGCCAGCGACTCCAGCAGCTCGCTCATGTGCGCGGTATCGAGGAAGTTCGGCGTGCCGCCACCGAAGTGCAGCTGGCGCACCGGGCGATCGCGGTCGAACAATGGCGCGATCAGTTCGATCTCGCGATACAGCCGTTCGAGGTAGCGATCGGCCTGGGTCACGTCGCGGGTGATCACCCGGTTGCAGCCGCAGTAGAAGCACGGGCTCATGCAGAACGGCACGTGCACGTAGAGCGACAAGGGCCGCGGGATCGGCTCCTCGTTGGAGGCCCGGATCACGCCGCGCAGCACCGTCTCGTCGAAGCCGGCCTTGAACTGCGGCGCGGTCGGGTAGCTGGTGTAGCGCGGACCGGCCACGTCGTAACGGGCGATCAGCTCCGGGTCGAATTCGGGAGTGCTTATGGGAATGGCCATGGAGCGAGTCTGTCCCCGCTCCGATCCGGCTGCCTTGATCCGGATCAATTACGCCATCGGCCGCGACGCCACGCCGCAGCCGCCCTATTGCGGACTCGGCTCAGGGTACAGGCATTGAAGACGCACCATCACCGCAACTGGAGCGAAGCACAGAGAGGTTGTGAGTTTCTCAACCTCTCGGGCCAGCCTTCACAAGCTCTGATAGTTCTTCCGTCTTCAGCTCCCGCCTCGGCTCGTGCCGGCCGGCGTTTGCGACGAGCATGCAGAGTGGAATCGACGATGCGGTCACCCTGTAAATACCCGCCTCCGGAACACTTCCGTGATCAGCTGGCGTGTGGCAGGATGCCGAAACGACAGGTAGTCGCGAGTCGACAAGGAACAGTGTCATGCCATTTGTTTCGGCAAACTACAAAACCAACATCCAGGCACCCGTCGGCCAATGGGCTTGTACTCGCACTT
The DNA here is from genome assembly GCF_001428465.1 of Rhodanobacter sp. Root179. Lineage (NCBI taxonomy): Bacteria > Pseudomonadati > Pseudomonadota > Gammaproteobacteria > Lysobacterales > Rhodanobacteraceae > Rhodanobacter > Rhodanobacter sp. Root179. Next base: position 4,554 of record NZ_LMHR01000083.1, read on the forward strand.
CTTCGCTCGGGCCCTTCTCCAGTCATCCGCCGGCCAACAGCCGCAGCAATCCTGATTACTGTGGTCAGTGCGTTTCCTTCGTCACCACCGTGTGCCCAGCCTCCCGGTAAGCACATTGCAGTGGAAGATGGGCAGGCCAGTCAGGGGAAATACTGCCATCGTCGACGGAACCGTCATCGCAACGTTCAACACCCTGAATCATTACCACGGTCACGCGGCAATTTATGTGCGCCAGGATCACATGGGCATCTACGTCTACGATCAGTGGATCACAGGCGCAGGGAAAGGAATCGGCCCACGGCTCATCAAATGGAACGGACACGGTGTATCCAACAACGGAGAAGGTTTCCATGTTGTTGAGCCTTGATCGACGAGTCCGTCGAGCCGCAAGCCTCGCGCTTATCGTCGCGACCGGTTGCGCAGCGACGGCCTGTGCCACACCGGCATCCGTCTGTCCACAGCGCGGCCACGCCAGGGTGCAGCAAATTGATATCTTCGACGGCAACCCGAAAGACCAGGCCTTTCTTGCGCCCGACGACCCTGACAAGGCGCCCGATAGCTATACCCTTGGACCCATTCTTGATCACGGCGGCAAGGTGACGGTTCGCTGTCATTATGACGATGACGTCGTGCGAGACGTGGCGCTGACTTCGCATGAACGCACCTGCCGCTACTTGGAACCGCAGGGAAGGGTCTCGGCGGCCCTGGTTTGCAATTAAGGCTTGTGCAGGTACGGTGCCCGCACGCGTACTGAAACCATCGGCAGCGCAGAACTAGAACCCGGAAGCCGCCTCGCGGCGACTTTCGTTCATCCCATTACCCACACGCGTCAGCGCCCCATGGGCTCGACCTGTTGCTCGATCGAGCCGAAGATCGAGGCGCCGGCCGCATCGGTGACGTCGATCTTCAGACGGTCGCCGAACTTCAGGAACGGCGTGGTGGGATGGCCGTCGCGCAGGGTTTCCACCGTGCGCTGTTCGGCCAGGCACGAGGCGCCCTTGCCGGTGTCCTCGTTGGCGATGGTGCCGGAGCCCACGATGGTGCCGGCGGTCAGCGGCCGCGTCTTTGCCACGTGGGCGACCAGTTCGGCAAAGCTGAATTGCATGTCCACGCCACACTCGGCCTCGCCGAACCACTGCTCGTTGAGCCAGGTGCGCATCGGCAGGTGCAGCTTGTCGTTCTGCCACGCATCGCCCAGCTCGTCCGGCGTCACCAGCACCGGCGACAGCGCCGAGCGCGGCTTGCTCTGCAGGAAGCCGAAGCCCTTGGCCAGCTCGCCCGGGATCAGTCCGCGCAGGCTCACGTCGTTGACCAGTCCGACCAGCTGGATGTGCTCCGACGCCTGCGCCGGCGTGGTCGCCATCGGCACGTCATCGGTGACCACCACCACCTCGGCTTCCAGGTCGATGCCGAAATCCTCGCTGGGCACCACCACCGGATCGCGCGGGCCCAGGAAGCCGGCGCTGGTAGCCTGGTACATCAGCGGGTCGGTGTAGAACGACTTCGGCACCTCGGCGCCGCGGGCGCGGCGCACGCGCTCGACGTGCGGCAGGTAGGCCGAGCCGTCGACGAATTCATAGGCGCGCGGCAGCGGCGAGGCCAACGCGTGCATGTCCAGCGCGAAGGCATCGACGGCGTTGCCGGCGTTCAAGTCCTCCGACAGCGCATTGAGCCGTGGCGCGGCGTTCGACCAGTCGTCCAGCGCCGCCTGCAGCGTCGGCGCGATGGCGCTCGCCTTCACCGCGCGGGTGAGGTCGCGGCTGACCACGATCAGCGTGCCGTCGCGGCCGCCTTCCTTGAGACTTGCGAGTTTCATGGGTTATTCCGCTCTTCTGAAGAGTCCGCCATGGATGGCGGTTTTGTTCTTTGCCGTCAAGGAGGACGGCACCAGTCAATATCAACTACAACCTTCCACGTAATCGACCTGCGGCGGCACACCCATGCGCCATCGCTTCACCTTGCCATGTTCATCGGTTTCAAACAGCAACACGCCGTCACCTTGCGGCGCGGCGATGCGCAGGTATTTTGCGCCATCGACATACTTGTGCGGCTGCGCCTCGACACGCGTTCCGTACAGCGCGCGGATCTGCGCCTCGTCCATGCCGACCTTGCCACCGCCGGGCGCGAGCTCTTTCGCGCTGCCCACGTCGTAGCGCACGAAATGGCCGGCTTCGAACATGAAAGCGAAATCCCTCGGCGATTTCACCCAGGTCGGGGTCTTGTAGAAGCACGTTGACCCCTGCTCCGGCGCAGCCTTCAGCTCGCCGCTCCAAGCTTTATTAGAGCTGGCCTTATTGGAGCTGGCCTTTTCGAACGCGGCTTCGTCCATGCCGAAACGCAGGTCGCCGTAACCGTCGTAGCGGGCCATCGTGTCGGCAGCGCTCGTTGCCGGCGTGCTCGTGGCCACGGCCGGACGGGCGCCCGACGCGGCGACAGACGGGGCCTCCGCCGTCGGCGATGCCGGCGGGCCCGCCTGGCCGCACCCGGCCAACGCCAGCGCCGCGGCCACGATCAGCGCACGGCATTTCACGCCTTGCGACCTACATCGAAATGTTTCGCGATGCCCTGCCAGCACTCGTGATAATCCTGCTGCAGCTGCGGTGTCTCCAGCGCCTGCCGGGTAGGACGGATCACCTTGCGCGTCTCGAACATGAAGGCCATGGTGCCGCCGATCACGTCGGGCCTGGACAGGTCGGCGTTGGAGGCCTTCTCGAACGTTGCCGCATCCGGTCCGTGGCCGCTCATGCAATTGTGCAGCGAGGCGCCACCCGGCACGAAGCCCTCGGCCTTGGCGTCGTAGACGCCGGTGATCAGGCCCATGAACTCGCTGGCCACGTTGCGATGGAACCACGGCGGACGGAACGTGTGCTGCGCCACCAGCCAGCGCGGCGGGAAGATCGCGAAGTCGATGTTCGCCGTGCCGGCGGTGTCGCTGGGCGAGGTCAGCACGGTGAAGATCGACGGATCGGGATGGTCGACGCTGATCGAGCCGATCGTGTTGAAGCGGCGCAGGTCGTACTTGTACGGAGCGTAGTTGCCGTGCCAGCCGACCACGTCGAGCGGCGAATGACCGATCTTCGCCGACCACAGCCCGCCCTGGAATTTCGCCACCAGCTCGAATGCACCCTCGACGTCCTCGTACGCCGCCTCCGGGGTGAGGAAGTCGCGGGCGTTGGCCAGGCAGTTCGAGCCGATCGGGCCCAGATCCGGCAGGCGCAGCAGCGCGCCGAAGTTCTCGCAGACATAGCCGCGCGCCGTACCGTCGAGCAGGTCCACCCGGAAACGCACGCCGCGCGGAATCACCGCGATCTCCTGCGGCTCCAGCTCGATCACGCCCAGCTCGGTGGCCAGCCGCAACCGGCCCTGCTGCGGCACGATCAGCAACTCGCCGTCGGCGTCGTAGAAGAAACGCCCCTGCATCGAGCGATTGGCCGTATAGACGTGGATACCAATACCCGCCTGCTCGGCCGGGCCGCCGTTGCCGGCCAGGGTCACCAGGCCGTCGATGAAGTCGGTCGGCTGCTGCGGCAGCGGCAGCGGATTCCAGCGCAGCTGGTTCGGCGTGGCGGGAGCCTCGTCGAAGCGGTTATGGAACGTGGCATGCGCCAGCGGCTGGAACGGTTGATGCACCGCCGCCGGACGAATCCGGTACAGCCAGCTGCGCCGGTTGCTGTGGCGCGGCGCGGTGAATGCGGTGCCGGACAACTGCTCCGCGTACAGGCCATGGGCCACGCGCTGCGGCGAATTCTGGCCGACCGGCAAGGTGCCGGCGATCGCCTCGCTGGCAAACTCGTTGCCGAAACCCGACTGGTAGCCCTTGCTGACATCGATCGCCATGAGGAGAGACCCTTAGAGGAAACCGCGCTTCATCTGGTCGCGCTCGATGCTCTCGAACAGGGCCTGGAAATTGCCCTCGCCGAAACCTTCGTTGCCCTTGCGCTGGATGATCTCGAAGAAGATCGGGCCGATGTTGTTCTGGGTGAAGATCTGCAGCAGCTTGCGCTGCTTGGTTTCCATGTCGGCGTCGATCAGGATCTTGTTCTTCGCCAGCCGCGCCACGTCTTCGCCGTGGTTCGGCACGCGCACGTCGATCACCTCGAAGTAGGAGTCCGGGGTGTCGAGGAATTCCACGCCGGCGGCGCGCATCTTCTCCACCGTGTCGTAGATGTCGTCGGTGAAACAGGCGATGTGCTGGATGCCTTCGCCGTGGTAGGCGTCGAGGTATTCGTTGATCTGGCTCTTCGGGTCGTTCGACTCGTTGAGCGGAATGCGCACGATGCCGTCCGGTGCAGTCATCGCCTTGGACACCAGGCCGGTCTTGGCGCCCTTGATGTCGAAGTAGCGGATCTCGCGGAAGTTGAACAGGCGCTCGTAGTAGTCCGACCACTTCTGCATGTTGCCGAAGTACAGGTTATGGGTCAGGTGGTCGATGAAGGTGAGTCCGAAACCGGCCGGGTTCTGTTCGGCACCGGGAATCGCCTCGTAGTCGGCGTCGTAGATGCTGCCGGCGCTGCCGTAGCGATCGACCAGGTACAGCATGCAGTCGCCGATGCCCTTGATCACCGGCGCGCCGACCGCCTTGCTGTCGACCTTGTCGGTCACCGCCTCGCCGCCGTTGCCGAGCACCGTGGCGAGCACTTCGGCCGCGGGCTTCCTGAAACGGATCGCGAAGCCGCAGGCGCTGGGGCCGTGCTTGTCGGCGAAGTCGGCAGCGAACGAATCGGGGTCCTCGTTGACCAGGAAGTTCACGCCGTTCTGGCGGTACACGGTGATCGGCCGCGACTTGTGCTTCAGCACGGCGCTGAAACCCATCCGCTTGAACAGGTCGTGCAGCTCATCGGCGCGACCCGCCGGGGCGGCGAATTCGACGAATTCGAAGCCGTCGATACCCATCGGGTTTTCGAACGTGGTGACCTGCATGCCAAGGTTCGGCTGGGCGTTCATGGCGCTCTCCTGTGTGACGGTGCACGATGGCAGCACGAGAGCGTGGCACCATCGACGGTAAACCCTCGTTATAGTTTCATATGAAACCATTTGCAAGGACCATCGCCGCAATGCCCCGAAAGCGCAAGCCTGCCCCAGCCACCGCCGAGCACGCCCCGCTGCAGCTGGAGCATTTCCTGCCGTACCGGCTGTCGATCCTGTCCAACACGATCAGCCAGGCGATCGCCGACGACTACCAGCGGCGCTACGACATCTCGGTGACGGAATGGCGGGTGATGGCGGTGCTGGCGCGCTTCGAGGGCTTGTCGGCGCGCGAGGTGGCCGAACGCACGGCGATGGACAAGGTGGCGGTGAGCCGTGCGCTGGCCCGACTGGTCGAGGCCGGCCGGGTCGACCGGGCCACCCACGACAACGACAAGCGCCGCTCGGTGCTGAGCCTCACCGAAGCGGGCTGGGCCATGCACGACGAAGTGGCGCCGATGGCGCGTGCCCGCGAACGCGAAGTGCTGGCCAGGCTGGACGTCGAGGAACAGCGCTGGTTGACGCGGATACTTGACCGCTTGATGGAGTAAGAGCGGGAACGAACGCCGCGCCCGCTCTTGTTCTGCGTTCCCGCTCCTGCCTCACCTCACCCCGTGCATCAGCTTGTTGATCAGCGGGGCGATCAGGAACAGCAGCACGCCGCCGCCCAGCAGGATCCAGAAGCCGGAGGTGTAGCCGGACAACGCCGAGTCCACGGTCATGCCGCTATCGCCGCTGACGTGGGCGGCGAACAGGCCGGCCAGGTTGTTGCCGATCGCGGTGGACAGGAACCAGCCGCCCATGCCCAGCCCGACCAGGCGCACCGGCGCCAGCTTGGTCACCATCGACAGGCCGATCGGCGACAGGCACAGCTCGCCGGCCGTCTGCAGCACATAGCACAGCACCAGGGTCCACAGCGGAATCATGCCGTTGTCGCCGACCAGGCCGGACAGCGCATACATCAGCACCGCGAAGCCCAGCGCGTTGCCGATCAGCCCCAGGCCGAACTTGCGCGGGATCGACGGTTCGATGCGCCGCTTGTCCAGCCAGCCCCACGTCATCGCCACCAGCGGCGCCAGCAGCACGATCGCCACCGGGTTCACCGACTGGAACCAGCCGACCGGGAATTCCCAGCCCGCCAGGTTGCGATCCACGATGTGCTGGGCCAGGAAGTTGAACGAGCTGCCGGCCTGTTCGAAGAACATCCAGAACAGCACGTTGAAGGTGAAGATGATCAGCATCGCGATCACCCGCTGGATCTGCACGCGTCCGGTGCGGATCGCCTCGATCACCAGCATCACGCCCACGCCGATGAACAGCGCGGTCAGCAGCCACTGGATCGCCACCGCACCGGCCTGGTCCATCAGCAGGTAGACCAGCGGAATGGCCACCAGCACGCCGATGGCCACGTACACCACGCGCATCGGGTTGGCGATTTCCGGTGCCGGCTTGCCGACCGGGCCGAGCTGGCGACGACCGAACCAGAACCACACCAGGCTGATCAGCATGCCCACGCCCGACGCGGCGAAGACCACGTGGAAGTTGTCGTGCTGCGGCGTGCCGAAGACGCGTTCGGCCAGGTAGCTGGTCAGGATCGGCGCGATCAGCGCACCGGCGTTGATGCCCATGTAGAACAGCGTGAAGCCGCGGTCGCGGCGCGAATCGCCGGTGGCGTACAGCTGGCCCACCATCGAGGAGATATTCGGCTTGAACAGGCCGTTGCCCACGATGACGGTGGCCAGGCCCAGCATGAAGATCTCGTGCTGGGGCACCATCACCATGAACAGGCCCGCGGCCATCACCACCGCGCCCAGCAGGATCGAGCGCTGGTAGCCGATGATCTTGTCCGCCACGTAGCCGCCGAACACCGCGGTGGCGTAGACCAGCGCCAGGTAGGCGCCATAGGTGCGGCTGGCCGAAGCCTGGCCGGCTTCATCCCCGTTGAAGAACTGCGCCACGATGTACAGCGTGAGCGCCCAGCGCATGCCGTAGAACGCGAAGCGCTCCCAGAACTCCGACATGAACAGCATCCACAACGGACGCGGATGCCCCAGCATTTGCGGATAGTCGGGTACCGGCTTCGCGTCGCCGGCGAGTGTGCTGTTACTCATGCCTTGCCCCTGTACTCATCGGTGATTCGCAGGTTATTGCGAACGGCCAGATGTAACCGGCGGCTCCGCATCCGTCAAATGCGCTGCAGCACGCGGCCCGGGGAAAAGCCGCGCGCTGCCGGGGCCGGATCGCTTCAGCGCACGCCGTGCATCAACCGGTTGATCAGGGGCGAAATCAGCAGCAACAACACACCGGCACCGGCCAGCAGCCAGAAGCTGAAGGTGAAGCCGTCCAGTGCGGAGGCGGCGGTCATCCCGCTTTCGCCGCTGATCCTGCCGGCTAGCAGGCCGGACAGGTTGCCGCCCACCGCCAGCGACAGGAACCAGCCGCCCATCGCCAGGCCGACCAGTCGCGGCGGCGCCAGCTTGGTCACCATCGACAGGCCGATCGGCGACAGGCACAGCTCGCCCACCGTCTGCAGCACGTAGCACAGCACCAGCGGCCAGAACGGAATCAGCCCCTGCACATCGAGCAGGCGCGACAGCGCGTACATCAGCACCGCAAAACCCAGGCCGTTGAAGATCAGGCCCAGGCCGAACTTGCGCGGGATCGACGGCTCGCTCCTGCGCGACGCCAGGAAAGCCCAGACCACGGTGACCACGGGCGCCAGCACGATGATCGCCAGCGGACTGACCGACTGGAACCAGCCCACCGGGAAGATCCAGCCGCCGAACATCTGCCGGTCGACCAGGTTCTCGGCCAGGAAATTGAACGAGGTGCCCAGCTGGAAGTAGAACATCCAGAACAGGATGTTGAAGGCGAAGATGATCAGCATCGCGACCACCCGGTCGACCTGCACCCGATCGTGCCTGACCGCCTCGACCAGCAGCATCACCGCCACCGCGGCGAACAGCGCGCCCAGCATCCAGGACAAGCCGGTGGTGACGAAGGCCAGCAGCAGGTACACCAGCGGCACCGCGACGACCATGCCCAGCACCACCCACACCACGCGCATGTGGCCGGCCGCTTCCGGCGCCGGTCGGCCCACGCCCTTCAGGCCGCGCCGGCCGAACCAGAACCACAGCAGGCTGAGCAGCATGCCCACGCCGGCCGCGCCGAACACGATGCGGTAGTTCTGTTGCATCGGCGTGTCGGTGAAATGGCCGGCCATCCAGCCGGTCAGCAGCGGCGCCAGCAGCGCGCCGCCGTTGATGCCCATGTAGAACAGGGTGAAGCCGCGATCGCGGCGCGGATCGTCGCGCCCGTACAACTGCCCGACCATGGTGGAGATGTTCGGCTTGAACAGCCCGTTGCCCACGATCACCATCGCCAGGCCGAGCAGGAAGACACCGCGGCTGGGCAGCATCACCACGAACAGGCCCAGCGCCATCATCAGCGCGCCCAGCAGGATCGAGCGCTGATAGCCGATCACCCGATCCGCCACGTAGCCGCCGAAGATGCTGGAGGCGTAGATCAGCGCGGTGTACGCACCGAAGATGCTGGCGGCCCACGCCTGGCCGGAGGCATCGCCGTGGTAGAAGTGCGCCACGATGTACAGCGCCAGCGCCCAGCTCACGCTGTAGAACGCGAAGCGCTCCCAGAACTCGGTCATGAACAGCATCCACAACGGACGCGGATGCCCCAGCGTCTGCGGATACTCGGGTGCGGTGCTGGTCTGGACGGCTTCGTTCATGGGTGCTCCCGGATTTCAGGTGGCACATCATGACGGGATTCAGGCCGGGCTGCGCAAGCGGCGGGCGATTCGCTCAGCTGCCCAGCACGGTGCGCACGTCCAGCAGCTCCGGGAAGAATTCCAGATCGAGCGCCTTCTTCAGGAAGCTCACCCCGGACGAACCGCCGGTGCCGCGGCGATGGCCGATGATGCGCTCCACCGTCTTCATGTGGCGGAAACGCCAGAGCTGGAAGCTCTCTTCCACGTCCACCAGCTGTTCGCACATGTGGTATTCGGGCCAGAACCCTGCGCGATCCTCGTAGATGCGCTTGAGCACCGGCAGCAGCGCCTCGTTGCGACGATACGCCCGCGTCCAGTCGCGCTCCAGCAATTCGGCCGGTACCGCGTGGCCACGCCGCGCCAGGTAACGCAGGAACTCGTCATACAGGCTGGGCGCCTCCAGCACCGCGCGCAATTCCGCCTGCGCGGCCGGATCGTGCGCGAACACCTTGAGCATGTCGGCGTTCTTGTTGCCCAGCAGGAATTCGATCTGGCGATACTGCAGCGACTGGAAGCCGGACGACGGCCCCAGCACGCCACGGAACTCCAGGTACTCCGCCGGCGTCAGCGTCTCCAGCACCGCCCACTGCTCGAACAGCTGGCGCTGCACCTGCTTCACCCGCGCCAGGATCTTCAGGCAGGCATCGATGTCATCGGCCTGCAGGTGCAGCACCGCCGCCTTCAGCTCGTGGATCAGCAGCTTCATCCACAACTCGGAGACGTGGTGCTGCACGATGAACAGCATCTCGTCGTGATGCGGCGGCTGGCTCAGCGGCTGCTGTGCCGACAGCAAGGTGTCCAGATGCAGATAGCCGCCGTAGGTGATCTGTCCGTTGAGATCGGTCTGGATGCCGGCTTCGAGATCGCGCTGGTTGTCGGTCATGGTGTTCCGTCACGTTTCCGGAAAACGGCCATGGTAACGGCTGCCGCCCGCTCAGTCCCTGACCCAGGACATGGGGCTCGTCCTGGACACCTCGAATACTTGGCAACAGTCGCGGGAGACCCGCTTTGCAGCGCGTTTGACGTTCCGGGAAGCCGCGCGACAAGCCCATCCGTACGCCCACGAATGCTGCGCTGTACCTTGCAGCGCAACATGCCCGCCTGTTATCAAGCGCGGTCTTGTTCGGTCGTTTGTGTGCCCGAGGATGCGTCGAGGGCACGCCATCAACCAGGTTTTTCCCTCTCTTCCTCACCCCGGAGCGAGTCGTGACCATCGCCGCCAAGTTTGAAATCGAATACCTGCAATACCTCGACGCCGAGGGCAAGCAGGTCCGTGACGATCTGCCCGAGTTCGCCAAGGACCTCGAGCACATGGTCAAGCTGTACAAGCTGATGCTGTCGACCCGCGTGTTCGACGCCAAGTCGATCGCGCTGCAGCGCACCGGCAAGCTCGGCACCTACGCCAGCTGCCTGGGCCATGAAGCGGCGCACGTCGGCATCGGCAGCGCGATGCGTCCCGAGGACGTCTACGCGCCGAGCTACCGCGAGTACGGCGCGCAGCTGTATCGCGGCGTGCAGCCGCGCGAGGTGTACATGTACTGGGGCGGCGACGAGCGCGGCAACGATTACCAGCAGGAACCGGCGCGGCATGACTTCGCCTGGTCGGTGCCGATCGCCACGCAGTGCCTGCATGCGGCCGGCACCGCGCTGGCGTTCAAGATCCGCGGCGAGAAGCGCGTGGCGGTGTGCACCATCGGCGACGGCGGTTCGTCCAAGGGCGACTTCTACGGCGCCATCAACATCGCCGGCGCGCAGAACCTGCCGCTGGTCGCGGTGATCGTCAACAACCAGTGGGCGATCTCGGTGCCGCGCAAGATCCAGTCCGGCGCGCCCACGCTGGCGCAGAAGGGCATCGCCGCCGGCCTGTTCTCGATCCAGGTGGACGGCAACGACATCATCGCGGTGCGCAAGGCGATGGAAGACGCGCTGGAGCGCGCACGCAACGGCGAAGGCGGCAGCGTGCTGGAACTGGTCACCTATCGTCTGGGCGACCACACCACCGCCGACGACGCCCGTCGCTATCGCGGCGAGCAGGAAGTGAAGGACGGCTGGGAAAAGGAGCCGATGAAGCGCCTGCGCCACTGGCTGGTGGCCAAGGGCGTGTGGGACGACGCGAAGGAAGAAGCCTGGAAGGCCGAGTGCGACGACTGGATGGACAACGAGGTGAACGCCTACCTCGAGACCAAGACCCAGCCGGTCTCGGCGATGTTCGACTACATCTTCGCCGAAATCCCCGCCGATCTCGCCAAGCAGCGCGATTACGTCCTGTCGCTTGAAAACAAGGGTCATTGAGTCATGGCACAAATCACTCTCATCGAAGCCGTCACCCAGGCACTCGCCTATGAAATGGCGCACGACGATTCCGTCGTGGTGCTGGGCGAAGACGTCGGCGTCAACGGCGGCGTGTTCCGCGCCACCCAGGGCCTGCAGGAAAAGTTCGGCGAACTGCGCGTGCTGGACACACCGCTGGACGAAACCACCATCGCCGGCGTCACCGTCGGCCTCGCCGTGGCCGGCATGAAGCCGGTCGCCGAAGCGCAGTTCGAAGGCTTCATCTACCCGATGATGGAACAGATCGCCTGCCACGCCGCACGCATGCGCAACCGCACCCGCGGCCGCCTGACCGTGCCGGCCGTGTGGCGCGCGCCGTGGGGCGGCGGCATCCGCGCACCGGAGCATCACTCCGAGGCGAACGAGCATCTGTTCACCAACATCCCCGGCCTGCGCGTGGTGATGCCGTCCTCGCCCGCGCGTGCCTACGGCCTGCTGCTGGCGGCGATCCGCGATCCCGATCCGGTGATGTTCTTCGAGCCCAAGCGCATCTACCGCCAGTACAAGGAAGAGGTGCCGGACGACGGCGAGGCGCTGCCGCTGGACGTGTGCTTCGTGCTGCGCGACGGCACCGACGTGACCCTGGTGAGCTGGGGCGCACAGGTGAAGGAAGCGCTGGAAGCGGCCGACGAACTGGCCAGCCAGGGCATCAGCGCCGAAGTGATCGACGTGGCCACGCTGACCCCGCTGGACTTCGACACCATCGCCGAATCGGTGCAGAAGACCGGCCGCTGCGTGATCGTGCACGAAGCCCCGAAGACCGCCGGCTTCGGCGCCGAGATTGCCGCCCGCCTGGCCGAGGAATGCATGTACGACCTGCTCGCCCCGGTCGAGCGCGTCACCGGCTTCGACACCCACATCCCGCTGTTCCGCCTGGAAATGAAATACCTGCCGAACGTGGAACGCGTCGTCGACGCGGCGAAGCGTACGTTGGCGGCAAGCTGAGGCTTGCCGCCGGGAATCGGGAATAGAGAATAGGGAATGGGCAAAGCCAAAGCGCAATGCCCGCCCGCTCTTCCGATTCCCCATTCCCTATTCCCTATTCCCGGAAAAACCAATGGCTGACATCAAGACGTTCTACCTCCCCGACCTCGGCGAAGGCCTGCCCGACGCGACCGTGGTCGAGTGGCACGTGAAGGTGGGCGACACCATCAAGCTGGACGCCCCGCTGTGCTCGATGGAAACCGCCAAGGCGGTCGTCGACGTGCCCTCGCCGTACACCGGCAAGGTCGTCAAGCTGCATGGCGCCCCCGGCGACATCATCGAGACCGGCGCCGCGCTGGCCGAGTTCGAACCCGACCCGAACGCGAAGCAGCGCGCCGAGTCGCAGGACACCGGCCACCAGCATGGCCCGAAGAAGAGTGTCGGCAGCCCGGCCGCGGATGACAGCAGCAAGGTCGTCGTCTCCGACGAGGGCGGCGAAGTAGAGACCGGCGGCAAGGATCGCGAGGACGAAGGCACCGTGGTTGGCGCCATGGTCAGTGGCAACACCGTCCACGTCGAACAGGCCGCCAGCATCGGCGGCGTCAAGGCCGTGCCCGCCGTGCGTGCGCTGGCGAAGAAGCTCAAGGTCGACCTCACCCGCGTGCGCCCCAGCGGTGCGGACGGCGTGGTCACCATGAAGGACGTCAAGGACGCCGCCGCGAATGGTTCGGCCGCCCTCGGCGCCGCCCCCGCCCGCGCGGTGCCCGCCTCGGCCGGCCGTCACCTGGCGCCCGAGCTGCCGCAGCCGGAACCGCAGCGCGGCCCGGTCTCGCTGGCCGGCAAGCCGGTGCGCACCGCGCCGCCGTCACAGGCCGCCAGCGGCCAGCCGGAACAGCTCAAGGGCGTACGCCGCAACATGGCCCGCGTGATGGCCGACGCCCACGCCCAAGTCGTGCCGACCACGCTCGTGGATGACGCCGACCTGCACGCCTGGATCGGCAAGCAGGACATCACCGCGCGCCTGATCCGCGCCATCGTCTTCGCCTGCAAGACGGTGCCGGCATTGAACGCCTGGTTCGACGGCAAGAACCTCACCCGCACGCTGCACCCGCAGGTCGACATCGGCATCGCGGTCGACACCGACGACGGCCTGTTCGTGCCGGCCTTGCGCAACGCCGACATGCTCGACGGCGCCGGCATCCGCACCGCGATCAAGCGCCTGCGCAGCCAGGTCGAGGACCGCAGCATCCCGGCCTCGGAGTTGTCTGGCTACACCATCAGCCTCAGCAACTTCGGCATGTTCGCCGGCCGCTACGCCACGCCCGTGGTGGTGCCGCCCACGGTCGCCATCGTCGGCGCCGGCAAGCTCAGCCACGACGTGGTCGCGGTGATCGGCGGCATCGAAGTGCACCGCCGCATGCCGCTGTCGCTGACCTTCGACCACCGCGCCGCCACCGGCGGCGAAGCCGCGCGCTTCCTCAAGGCGATGCTGGACGATCTCTCCCTGCCGAACTGAGCAGGCGACATCCTTGTAAGGCGGGCACTGCCCGCCGGCTCTTCAACCACGCCTCGCGACAACCGCGGCGGGCAGTGCCCGCCCTACGCCAAGCCGACACGCTGACACCACCTGTCAATCGCCATCGTCATGATCCCCATGCGACGCCAGCGCATCAACGCCGGCCGGATACTGCACTCACTCATTCCGAAAGGAGACACACCATGTTCAAGTTCATCGGTGCCGCCGTGGTCTACGGCTTCGCCCTGTTCGGCCTGGCGAAATACCTCAACCGCGACGAGGCCGAAAGCCCGTAACCAGGTTCGCCAGCCTCGCCCCGAACCGATACGATCCCGTTATCGCAATCAGGGGCGAAGAGAATATGGTGGAACCGACCACAACGACCGACGCCAGCGCGCTCAAGCAGCGCCACCGCCAGATCCGCGACAACCAGCCGGAATCGCTGCGCATCCGCATCCATCGCGCCGTCAGCTGGGTGGCACGTGCGGAGCGCGAACAAGACGACCACGACGCCCGCTACATCTTCCTCTGGATCGCCTTCAACGCCGCCTACGCCAGCGAGTTCGGCTTCGAGCAGAAAGAACGCGACCAGGTACGCCAGTTCATCGACCGGCTGCTGCGACTGGATGACAAGCAGCGCCTGCACCACGCGTTGTTCAACCAGTTCAGCGGCCCCATCCGCACCCTGATCGATAACCGCTACGTGTTCGAGCCGTTCTGGAAAGCCCTGCGCAGCCACGACAGCAGCAAGGCCTGGGAAGAGTCCTTCGCCTCAAGCCGCAAGGTAGCCATGAAAGCCCTGCTGGGGAACGACACCAGCACACTGCTCTCGATTGTGCTGGACCGACTCTACGTACTGCGCAACCAACTGATCCACGGCGGCGCCACTTGGGGTAGCGCCACCAACCGCGCACAGGTGAAGGACGGCGTCGCCATCCTTGGCGTGTTGTTGCCGATCACCATTGAGCTGATGATGGAGGACGAGAAGAACGAGTTCGACGCCGTTGCCTATCCGGTGGCTTGAAGGCCTGAGAGGGTGTCGACAAAACAATCAGTTTGCCAGTCTGGTAACGAGCATACGTGCCTGGGCTAGCCAGACCCAAGCCACCGGCGCCCAAGCCGAGCGGTCGTTGTGCACCATCAGTCGGCGGGGGACTACCCCTCCTTTCCAGTGACACTTTGATGGGGCCCCTGCTCAACTTTCGGGACGAAACTGAACTCACCGGCTCGCAAGAAGGTCTCGTGACGGTTGGGCGCATAAACGCACAGCGCACCCTGCACATTGGCGCAGAAGTGGTTCCAGGAACCCTCCTCGAAAGTGAGTTCCTTGAAACTGCCCCCCTCGTCGCTCACATGAACGATGCCGCGGTCACCCCTGGAAGGAAAAAGCGTGAGGCCGTTCAGTGGAAAACACCCGTTAGGCTGCACATCCACGTCATAAGGGCTCCATTCGAACCCCTTCTCGGAACTCAGGCATTCGTTCGGATATCCGAGGAAGCAAAACAATCGACTGCCCATACGCATGACGACAGGCTCACTGTAACCGCTACTGTTCCCATGCCATGTGCAGGTACGCCAACCCTTTCCGGCCAAATAATATTTCACAAAAGAAGATGCATCGGTTTTTTTCTTCTGGCGTACATACGACGATTCGTATTCACAGAATGCCAGCAGCGATGCCGTGCCGGGTAGAGCACGAATACATTTGATCTCGCAGCCCTCCGGAAGCCTCGGGGTGTCTTCCCAAGGCTTCCACGGATCACCGAGATTTTTGGCTGCGAACAGAACCGACTCCCGATAGTTGGAAGTTTCAGTCGAATCGAAGATCAATCCTTTTTCGGTGTACTGATACTCTTTCCAACGATCCAACCGCCATAACCAAAGACCATTAAAATGGACGACATTGTCGGTTGACGAGAACTGCTCGGTCCAACGCCCGTCCGAAGGCGGATTCAACTCCGACGTACTCACGCGCTGCCAGCTCCTGGCGTCGAAGGAAAAGCAGAATCCTTCGTAGCAGCTGATGATCCAGGCTCCGTTGACCACCTCGACACTTCGGGCGTCCGAGCGGTCCTCCTCACCGAAAGGAAGCACCTTTTCCCAGTGGTCTCGATCCTCACTGCGATAGCACACCCCGTCAGCGCCGACGATCAACCACACTTTTCCGTCAGTCTTGATGTACCTGATGAGTTCAGGGTCGCAAGGTGGATTATCGACATCGTGCCATTCGACCGTGAAGCTCCCCTCCACACCATCGACAGAGACCGCAACAGTCCGTTTTTCTAAATCTTCCTGTTGCCGTTGCCGCAGGCGCTCTACCTTTTCACGCTTGCGTATCTCCAATACGGACTCACTGAACTCACCCTTGGCGAAGAGTTTCATCTGGGCTGCGGAGGCTTCGCAAGCACGAGAAAACGAGGAAAACGAATCTTCGACTTGGCGACATATGTGGTCGAATTGCGCATCCCAATCCTCGTTCTGAGCCGAGTTATCTAGATCAAAGTCGGAGTGAGGAATCTGATTGTCGAAATCTATCTGGTCGATATTCCAGCGCGCCGACTGCGAATTGGCTTGATAGAGCGCGCCCGATCTTTCGCTGATCACACTGCGGGATTTCGCCCTCAGTGCGTTTAGGCTGGCGACAGCCGACTTTCGACCCATTGCACAGGCGGAACTGGCCGCGGCGTTACGCAGCTTGTCTAGGATTCCATCGTCCTCGAAGGACATATCCACGTAGTAGCGGCAGTCCAAAGCCTTCATGGAGACCTCGTGCAACTCCATGTCCAGCGCAAAAATCGCATGGTTTGCGTTTTGCAGATTACGAGTGACCTCAGCAAAAGCATCCTCCAAACCGAGAGCACGATAATGAATAACGTTCTGCCAGCCGTGGGTCAGGCCCACCAGATGAGCGGCCGCGTCTAGCACCTGTGCCGGATCGCTTGCGGTAATGATGGTCAGCAACTTGGGTAGCACGTCTCTGAACTGATCTGGCTTCAGCGTATCGAGGATACGCGAGACCGGGGAGGTGTGAATGTCAGCGCGCTCTAGAGTCAACAAGAAGAATGCATCCAGCAACCATGCGTAAATCTTGTCGGTGTCATTCAGCAGCGTCAGCAGTGTTTGCATACCCTCCTGTCGTGCCTGCGGACCGGGTGCCCGATCTCGGAATCGTTCACCTAGCTCCGGGCAGCCAGCCTTCACGGCGAGCAACGCAATGAACTCTTGCCCTGCCCTGCCGATGGATGCCGGATCATCGAGGCACAAACCCAACGACCACACATATTCGCGCCTTGACTCTTGGCTGGCGAGGCTGTCGAGGACGCTGTGCGAGTGGATGTCAGGTAGAGACGACACCAAGGAGATGCTCTCCGGCTCTGGCTCCGACTCCTCGGACAACGACTCGTAAGGGGCGTTGAACCCGTTGATCTCCTTGTAGAGGTCTACCGAGAGGCGCGCGCATGCAACCATTTCGGCGACAAAATCGCGCAGGACATACTTGGCGGATAGACCGGAGAATTCCGCACCGAAGAATCGGGAGATTATCTCCTCGCGCACCTTGTCGCTGTTGCACACTTCGTGATCGAGTAGCCCGGCAATTCGTTCGTACTGATCCGCGAGATAGTATAGGGTGTTAAACCCTACAGCAGAAACGTTCTTTTGGATGAAGTCCGAACCAATGACGTGACCATCGAACGACAGCTCGATCGTCGATCGATAGCGATCCACCCCGATGGTCTCGATCTGATAGATCAAATCGACGATGAGATCAAGAACCCTGACTTCCTCGTCGCAGTTGATGCCGACGTTTTCAAGCGTGACCAAAAGATGGTTGGTGCCAGTCGATGTCAGCGGAACATCGTTATGGCGACGCAGGAAATCATAGGTCAGCTCCAGTACCCGACGCGCACTGGGAAGCGACCTGTAGCTCCGCTTGTTCGCTTCGATCTTCACCGACCAGTCGGTCAAGCGGGCGTTGTTCTCCACTTCACGAAGTCGGTTATTGATCCGCTCAACTGCCCGCTCCAGAAAGTCTCGAGTCTCGATGACGTAATCGGTCAGCGTGCCGAGATTGTTGCGAATGACGGCGATGCTCTGCGCGGTGATCAGGTTCTGCTGTTGCAACTGCTGAAGGTAGTGCCAGGCGTACTTCTGCATCTTCAGCATGTCGACCTGGTTCAAGAGCTGGTTCTCTCGAGTCTTGCCGCTGACTGCGCTGAAGAAGCGCATGAAGAAGCCAGTGTCCGACTGCTTGGCGAGTCGCTCCTGGCTGGTGGTGATCAGGCGCGAGGCATCCAAAGCCAACTGTTGGGTAACGACGACGTTGGCCCGGTGGTTGGCAACCAGGGCCTCGATCGCTGAGCATTCGGTTACGTCCAAAGGCTCGTGGAAAATTGCCTGCTGCGGTGCTGCGTCGGTGTCGTTCATCTTCAGCCTTAGAGATTCTCGATTTTTTGCTTCAGGCGGGCGCTCTGCGCCAGCAGCGTATTGACCTGCGAGGCGAAGTGGTGCTCGGACAGGTACAGCCCTCTATGGAAATCGGCGTAGTACTGCTGCGACACCTGCAGGTATTCCAGCACGTCGCGCATCAGCAGGCCCCCAGCAACCACTTGCTCGGTGCTGGCGAGGGTGAGACGGAAGCCGGTCTCTATGTGATTGTCCAGCGCGATGGTCGCTGCCAGCGAGGTGATCAGGCCGCCGACTATGCTGCCAACCAACACGCCGGGAGGCCCCGCCAGCGAACCGATCGCACCGCCGATCGATGCCCCCACGACACCCGCACCTGTTTGAAAGATGTTTTTTCCGATGCGGGTTTCCAGTTCGTCTCTGGTCATCCTGCCTGAGGCAAACAGAACAAGGCACTCAACCAGATCCACGGCGCAGATCGCTGCGCCGGCAATACCTCCTGTTGCAAGGCTGGAACTGAAGGCGGAGCCCGCGAACAGTCCCGGCAGCGAGCGTGCCGCAATGCCAGCGCTTGCGGTCGCCACGCCCGCCTTGAGAGCACTGTCGCCAGCGGCGATCACCGTGTTTTGCAGAATGCGCAGGACTGCCTCCTGGGCAGTGATCTCCCCTTTGTTCATCTGCTTGACATGCTGAAACACGTTGATGCTGCCAGCGATGACGGTCGTGATCATTGCCGCGGAGCCAGCCGCTCGCAGACTCTGGCGCCAGGCCACCTCGTTGAGGTAGGTCTTCTGCATCCGGTCGTGCGGGTTGTCAACTGTTTTCAATCCTGAACCAAGGTCCTCAGCCTCCCGCTTGCTGAGCGGCCTCGACTTGACGCCATCCACATCGATCTGTGCTGCCGAATTGTCCCGGACCTTTTCGGCGGCACTTGAAACGTGCGGTCGCGTGTCCCGGTTTTTGAGCACATCATGGTGCGCGGACGTGCGGACACCCTCGATCTGATCTGAGGGACCGAGAAATAGATCGCTGTCCTGGTAGCGATGGACGCCATCCTTAGTCGACCGGAACGCTTTTTGCGTCGCATCGGCATCCTTGAAGTACTTCAACTGGGTACCGAGCACTTGCCGGTCACCCTTCATCACGACGATGTCGTGAGTCGTATGGTTCCGTGTCAACGGCGTCCTGTCGAAGCTGTCCGTGAACGCCACCACATCCTTGTCTTTGAGGATGGCATCCAAATTGAATGACTCCGCGTGCCAAGTTTCTGCGGCGAAACCACCTTTTATAGCGGGGTTCTGCGCGGTCGACGCGACCTTCTGCAGGATGGCGTTGGCTTGGTCGATCTGAGCAACCATCCTCTCGACCTTCTGCACCGTCTGCGTGGGCCAGATGGGGCACACGGCCACCGATCCGGAAAGGGTCCTGCTGCGTTCGTTCTCCATGGATTTCCCCTTTTTTGGAAGAGCTCTGCGGTTTGGGCGCCCTGCCGCCAGCTCGGGAACTCGATCGGCGACCCACATGTGAAGGCAGAGGCCATAAATAACCGTTACGTCCGTGCCCCCCCCTGCACTAAGCCAAAAAATCTCGTAAGTTACATTCCAACTGCTCCCTCAACCACCCCGGCTCCAGAATCCGCACATGCGGTATCCAGTACCTGATGAGCGGCAATATCTGCCGCTCGTCACTGATGCGGCTGCTCACGATCAAACCACCGTTTTCGAGCTCCTTGTCGATGATTTGTAGCGGCAGCAATTTGCGGCGCTTGAAGTAATAGGCGGCCTGGGGAGCCACGGTCAGCAACACTTCGGTTTTTTCTTCGCTGAACCAGACGTCATCGTCCTCGTCGATCTGTCGCTGGACATCGGCGCTCGGATCGAACACGTCGTCGCCGACGACCAACTGACCGATGCGGCTCAGCGAGAAGGACTTGAGCGCGCAGTCCTCGGTGGCGGCGAGATACCAGATGCCTTTGCTGTTGATCAGCCGATAAGGCTCGACGGTGCGGCGCTTGTCGGCATAGGTGAGCACGCAGCGCCGGTGTTGCCGGATGGCGTCGTCGAGTTGCTGAAACGATGTGTCGTGGGGTTTCAGCTTCTCGTAGTGATGGCCACGCACGAGGAAGCTGCTTTGGCTGAGCGTGTCCAGCAACGCCAGCAGAAAACGAGAGCTGCTGCTTGGGAACAGGTCCTCGACACCCGCCAACTTGGCAAAGGTTTCCAGATCGCGTGAATTCAGCTTGCCTCGGTATTCCGGCACCAAGCGATACCGGCCGCTGGCATCACGTTCGACGACGCCTGCCAGACGGCACAGATCGCGATAGACCGTGCGCTCGCTCACGCGAAATTCGTCAGCCAGATCCTGCAGGTAGAGCGACTCGCCCTGATTCAATTTCAACAGTATGCCGGCCAGCCGGAATGCCAGCGTGTCGTGCCCCGAAACTTTCATGCCGTTCTCTTCGCCCATATACACGACAAAGGCTGCTGCCGCCCCGTGACAGGGTGTGACAATGTGCGCCCACGGGGAATCGCGGCCGGAACTGGTTTGTTCATGGCCAGGGCTGTGCCACTTGCCGACAACCATGCCCTTTTAAAGCTGATACCGCCGCATTCCATGCTCATACCCTGATTACCTTTCCCAGGATCCTGCCGACGACACCACGATAAGGTCCGGCAATGCGAATACAGCCAAGCAAGATGTCGGCCAGATCGCCTCATCGCTTTCACGAATAAACAGAGGCGGGGAATGGCTGGGGCGAGCATTGGGGGGCGGGCACGGCTCGTCGGTGCCTCCATAGCGCTTCGCGATCACCAGCGGCAGGCCACGACCGCCCTATAAGGCCGTGCCGCCACACGACGCCCTGCGGAAACCCGCTGGTATATGACACTCTTGAAGGTCGAAATCCTCCGGAAGACATCGCCCGCCAACGGGGAGATGTTCGTCAGTAATCGCGCACATCCAGCAGCATGAAACAGCGGGCGCTGTAGTCGCCGCCCTGCGGCCATGCCACCTCGTTCAACGCCAGCGTTCCGGCCGTCCACAGTTCATTGTCGAGCAGGGCTTCGCAGCGCGAATCGCCGTTTTCAGCGTGACTGTGCACCAGCCGAAGCCAGTGCAGTTCGGGGGTCAGCGCTTCGCGTTTCAGGGCAGCCTCGATCGATGCCAGTGCGTCGAGCGGCATGTCGGCGACGTCCGCACCGCGCACGCTGAACGGGCCGATGAAGACGTCCCAGCTGCGCACGCCGATCTCCCACGCGGTGATCTGCATGCGGCGGTCGTCGGTGACGTACCAGCAGGCGGCCAGCAACAGGTGGAACACGTTCTGCTCGAAGGTCTTCAGCGCATCGCGACAGCCCGCTTCGCCGCCGCCGAGGCCGGCGAAGCTTTCCTCGATGCGCCGTTCCTCGCCCAGCACCACGTCGACATCGAGCCGACCCGGTTCACCCGCCACGCCCTCGTGCCAGTCGGCGCGAATCGCGGGGAAGTCGCCGTCGGTGACCAGCCAGCCGTCTTCGTCGGCCTCTAGTTCGACGTCGTGTCGCTCGAACAGGCGAAGCAGGTATTTCTGCAGTGCTGCACTATCCATCATCGTTCCCGCACGTCGGTGTTGTCGGTCGAAGGCAATTCGCGCCAGGTCAGGTACACGCGCAGGTCGAACTCCAGTTGGTGATAGTCCGGCAGCATGTAGGTGCACAGCTGGTAGAACGCCTTGTTGTGGTCCAGCTCCTTCAGGTGCGCCAGTTCGTGCACCACGATCATCTGCAGGAATTCCGGCGCGGCGGCCTTGAACAAGCTGGCCACGCGGATCTCCTTCTTCGCCTTCAGCCTGCCGCCCTGCACGCGCGAGATCGCAGTGTGCAGGCCCAGCGCGTTGCGCAGCACGTCGAGCCTGGCGTCGTACAGCACCTTGTCGATGCCCGGCGCGTTCTTCAGGTGCTGCTGCTTAAGCGCAGCCACGTACGCGTACAGCGCCTTGTCGCTCTGCACCTCGTGGCGATCGGGATAACGCTTCGCCAGGTGCTCGCCCAGGCGCTCCTGCGCGATCAGCTCGCGCACCTTGTCCTGCAAGGTGACGGGATAAGCCTGGAGGTACTTGAGCGGTGCCATGCTGCGTATTCTCGCACTGCGCCGCACCGCGCGCCGTACAGCGGAGATGATCCATGCACCACAGCCGACTCAGCACCCTCGTCATCGACTGCCAGGTCGACGACCTCGCCACCGCCACCGCGTTCTGGAGCGAAGCTCTGGGCAAGCCGCTCGCCAGCCCCGACCAGGACGGCGACGGCAGGTACGCGGAATTGCGCACGGCCGCGGACGAGCCGATCATCCTGCTGCAGAAGGTGGAGCACGCCAGCCGCGTGCACCTGGACATCGAAACCGACGACCTCGATGCCGAAGTGGCCCGGCTGGAACGCCTCGGCGCCCGCCGCATCGCCTTCGTGCGCGAGCGCTGGTGGGTGATGGAGGCGCCCGGCGGCCATCGTTTCTGCGTGGTGCAACCGCAGCGCGAAACGTTCGGACCGCACCTCAACCGCTGGGAATGAGCGGCTGCTACATGTCGAAGCGGTAGCTCAGCTTGACCAGCAGTTGCTCGTCGTCGCGCAAGGCGAAGCTGTTGCCGAACGCGTCAGCGGTGTTGCGGGCGTAGCCGTCCAGCGCGTAGCCGCCGCGGCCATAGACCACGTACAGGTAGGACAGCGGGGCCAGCTCGTAGCGGTAACGGATCTGCAGGCCGAGGTTGCGCACGCTGAAATCGTCGACCGGCTCGTCGCTGGCCACCGCGCGGCCGTTTGCGCCGACGCGATAGCCGCCGCGCAGGCGTGCATCCAGGCCGATCGCCTGCAGCTTCACGCGCAATTCCTGGCGCGGGTCGATGGCCCAGTCGAAGCCGGCATCGAGCTGCAGCGTGTGCTCGTCGAAGCGGCCGATCAGGTTGTCGTGCTGCCACACCAGCCAGTCCGGCAGATGCTCGTAGTAGGGGCCGGCGTAGACGCTGAACGCGTCGCTGATGAAATAGGTGGGAATGAACTTGATGTCGTAGCCGAACTGGCGGTTGCCGCCGAGGCCGCCACTGACCACCTCCGCTTCCAGCTTGAACGCCCAGTCGCCGTGGCGTGGGCTGACCCGCTCATAGGCCAGGTCGATGCTGGGCGGCAGGAACAGCGCGCCATGGCCCCGCGTCAGCAGGTCGTCCCAGCCTGCGCTGTTGGCGTTGAGCTGCACCACTTCGGTGGCGCCGTTGCGCAGGTTGCTGTTGCGGCTGACGCGGAACTGGCGACGCAGGCGCAGGCCGTGATCGTTGTCCAGTGCGTCGATGCGGTAGCGCCATTCCTTGGAGCTGTAGGCCGAATCGGCCGGCAACGCGGTGTAGCGCTTGCGCACTTCCCAATGGGCGTAGTTGAAGTTGTTGCGGTCGAGGTAGCCGAAATCGTTGATCTGCAACTGATCGCCGAAATGCATGCCCAGCCACTGCTGGCGCCAGCCGTCGCCCATCTCGTAGTCGGCAATGATGGTGCCGCCGCTGTCGCGGGTATGCGTGCCCGACTGCAGGATGTCGCTGCCGACCACGTTGGTAGCGATGGTCAGTTGCGGCGTCGGCCGCCAGTGGTGATCGACACCCAGCACGGTGGCCTCGCGATCCAGCCACGGCCGGTCGACCCGGGTCAGCAGCATGCCCAGGCTCTGGTCGCCAAAATCGTGGGTCAGCCGAGCGGCGCCGAAGAAGCGCCCCGCCTCGCCGTCCTCGTCGGCGGCCAGCACGCCGTAGCTGGTGGAGCCGAAACTGCCGTTGAGCTTGACCGCCGCATTGATGTCGGCGGCGCCATGGCCGTCATCCGACGGGCCGCCCACGCGGCGCGTATAGACCAGCTGGCTGTTGTCGTCGAGCAGGCTGAAATCGAAGATGCCCTGGTTCTCGGTGAAGAACGGCCGCTTGTCGCTGACATAGGTTTCGGTGGCGCCGAAGTTGACCACCAGGTCGTCGCTCTCGACCTGGCCGAAGTCCGGATTCAACGCCGCGGTGAGCTGGAACTGGCCGTTCGGCTTCCACAGGATGTCGGCGCCTTCCTGGAAGTGGCTGCGGCCGCGCACGTTGTCATACAGCCCGGACAGGTAAGGCGTGACGGCGAACAGCGACTGGCTGTAGTGCGGCACCTCGATCTGCCTGAATTCGGACAGGAAGCGCGGCAGCGTGAAACTGGCCACCGGCCAGCCGTCGCGTTCGCCGGTCGAGCCGGTCACCCGGTCCAGATAGATCCCCAGCTTGCGCTGGCCGTCTTTCGCCGCATGCATGGGCGCGGTGTACCAGGGGATCAGGATCTCGACACTCCAGCCGGCAGCATCCTCGCTCACCGCGTGCTTCCAGTTGCCATCCCAGTCCTTGTTGAACTGGGTTTCGTTGGTGATCACCGCGTCGTTGATGCCGTCGGTGGAACTGACCACGAAGTCGTAACCGGTGCGGCCGTCACCGTTGAAGTCGACCATCACGTTGACCCGATCCACCTGGTCCTCGAAGTCGCGCTGCACGCGCTGATGCGTGCGCGGCACGCCAGGCGGCTGGTCGCAGCGGAAGGCCACCGCCAGGCCCTTCGGCGTGGCCAGGACCCAGGCTTCGGTATGCAGCGAACCGGGCTTGCCGCTGAGCGGCTGCACCTGGCGGAAATCGGTGATGTGCCGCGCACCTTTCCATTCGTCCGGCTGGATATGTCCATCGATATCGACGGCCAGTGCCGGCGCGGAAACTGCGGCCAGCGAAAACAGCAACAGGCATGCCACGCGCATGTGGGAACTTCCATGAGGTCTGGCGCAGGATCGCGCCTGGGCGAACGAGGCACTCGTCACCCGGGGATAGATGCACAGCTTGCCGTCAGCGTTTAAACGGGTCGACGGCCATTGGTCATTGCATGACTTGTGGCAGGTCGTCCGCGGCGGATCAGCGCCGGCGTCCCCACAGCGCATGCCGCAACAGCATCGCCAGCAACAGCACGACGGTGAACGCAGCGTAGCCATACAGCGCCGGCAGCACCTGCTGCCAGATCGCGCCGCTGGCGCGGCCGAAGCCGTCGACCGTGGGCAGCTCCACCCGATCGAAGCCGATCACCGCGCACTGCGCCGCGGCGATCAGCGCCAGCACGACGGCGGCGACGTCGAAGAACCGTCGCGCGGCCACGCGCGGCAGACTCTTCGGATAAGCCCAGTAGCCCCAGCACAGAATCAGCAGCCAGGGGGTCAACAGCAGGATGGCGAGGTAACGCATGGTTCGATCTCCGTGGGCCTGGATTGCCGCGCCTCAGTCCTGCGCGGCGAGCTGATCCAGCGCCTCGCGCAACGAGGCCAGCGCTTCGTCACGTGCCTGTTCGTCGCGGCAATCCGGCGTGCTGGCCACCGTCGCGCCGTCGAGCTCCAGGTCCACGCTCAGCGACCGGACCTGCAGCACGGCGGCACCGGCACCGAGCGCCCTAATCTGCTTCTGCAGCGCGCCGGCCGCCTTCGGATCGGCAAACGATTTCGACAGCAGCAGCTCCTCGCCTTCCGCGGAAAACAGGCGGAAGCGGAAGCCGCCATCGGCATCGCGGAAGCTGGCGAAGCGGGGCATTTTCCCCTGCTTCGGCGTGGCCTTCGATCCGATGGCCGGCGCAGGCGCGGTGGTCATGGCACGCAGACCAAGCACCTCGCGCAGTGCCGCCAGTTTCGGCGTGGCGATCGCCCGCGCCTTCTGCGCACCCTGCCGCAGGATCGTCTCGATCGCGGCCGGGTCGGCCATCAGTGCTTCATAGCGTTCGCGCATCGGCGCCACGTCGGTCTCGATGCGCTCGTACAGCACCTGCTTGGCCTCGCCCCAGCTGATGCCATCGAGCAGGGCCTGGCGGAACGCCGCGGTTTCGGTCTGGCTGGCGAACGCCCGGAAGATGGTGAACAGGGCGCAGTCGTCCGGATCCTTTGGCTCGCCGGGCAGGCGCGAGTCGGTGACGATGCGCATGATCGCCTCGCGCAATTGCTTCTTGCCGCCGGCAAACAGCGGGATCGTGTTGTCGTAACTCTTCGACATCTTGCGGCCATCCAGGCCCGGCAAGGTGGCCACCTGCTCCTCGATCAACGCCTCGGGCAGCACGAAGAAGTCATGCCCGTGCAGATGGTTGAAGCGCTGGCCAAGATCGCGCGCCATCTCGATGTGCTGGATCTGGTCGCGGCCCACCGGCACCTGGTTCGCATCGAACGCCAGGATGTCCGCCGCCATCAGCACCGGATACATGTACAGACCCGCGGTGATACCCGCATCGACGTCCTCGCCCGCGGCCGTGTTCCTGTCCACCGCGGCCTTGTAGGCATGCGCGCGGTTGAGCATGCCCTTGGAGGCGATGCAGGTGAGGAACCAGGTCAGCTCGGGAATTTCCGGGATGTCCGACTGGCGATAGAAGGTGACCCGTGCCGGGTCGAGTCCCGCCGCCAGCCACGTCGCGGCGATCTCCAGCCGCGAACGCTCGATGCGTCCCGCATCGTGGCTCTTGATCAGCGCGTGGTAGTCGGCCATGAAGTAGAACGCATCCACATCATCGCGCCGACTGGCCGCCACGGCCGGGCGGATCGCCCCCACGTAATTGCCAAGATGCGGCGTGCCGGTGGTGGTGATGCCGGTAAGAACTCGGGTATTCATGCTGCGTCGCGCGAGGAAAACGCCAGTCTACGACATCCGGTAGAGCGGCTCGACAGACCCAATCGCCGCCTTGTCAAAAAAATCACAAACGCCAGTCCAGATTCTGTCGGACACCACCACACCGGGAACCCAGCCGATGAGCGGAAAATTCGCCCTGTTTGCCGGCAAGAACGGCGAAACCTACTTCAACCTGAAAGCCGGCAACGGCGAAACCATCCTCAGGAGCGAGGGTTACAAGGACAAGGCCAGCGCGCGCAACGGCATCGAATCCGTGCGCAAGAACGCCCCCGATCCGGCTCGCTACGAGAAGAAGACCTCGACCAACGGCAAGTTCCACTTCAACCTGAAGGCCGCCAACCACCAGGTCATCGGCAGCAGCGAGATGTACGAAAGCGAGCGCTCGCGCGATGCCGGCATCGCCTCGGTGGCGGCAAACGCGCCGGAGGCCAAGGTCATCGAGGAGTAGGCGATTCGGCGTGGCTCTTCGCGAGTCCCGCCGATTTCCGGCGACGCCGAATCAGCGGATCAGCGTGGACTTGCCGAACAGCGACTCGACCAGGTCCACGGCCAGCTTGGCGGTGGCGTTGCGCTTGTCGAACGCGGGGTTCAGTTCGACGATGTCCAGTGACGCCATCCGCCCGGTGTCGGCGATCATCTCCATGCACAACTGCGCCTCGCGGTAATTCGGTCCGCCGCGTACGGTGGTGCCGACGCCGGGCGCAATGCTGGGGTCGAGGAAGTCGACGTCGAAGCTCACGTGGAGATGGGTGTTTTGGTCCATGCCGGACAGGGCTTCCTCCATCACCCGCTTCATGCCCACTTCGTCGATATGCCGCATGTCGTGGACCTGCATGTTGGCGCCGCGCACCAGCCGCTTCTCGCCTTCATCGACCGAGCGGATGCCGATGTAGCGAAACACGTCCGGCGTGGTCGACGGCACGACTCCGCCCAGACCGGTCAGCTCGGCCGGGCCGGTGCCGCACAGGCAGGCCACCGGCATGCCGTGGATGTTGCCGGTGGGCGTGGCTTCGGCGGTATTGAAGTCGGTGTGCGCATCCAGCCACAGCACCCGCAACTGCTTGCCCTCGTCATGGCAATGACGCGCCACGGCCGAGATCGAACCGATCGCCAGACAATGATCGCCGCCGAGCATGATCGGCATGCGCCCCGCCTGCAGCTCCTGATGAACAGCCGTATGGACGGCCGTATTCCAGGCCACCACTTCGTCCAGATGACGATAGCCCTGCTCGGGCGGCAGCCACGGGTTGAGCGGACCCTGCAGGTTGCCGCGATCGATGACCTTGAGTCCGCGACGTTCCAGCCGGCTGGCCAGATTGGCCACGCGCAGGGCTTCGGGTCCCATTCCGGCACCGCGATGGCCGGCGCCGATGTCGGTCGGCACGCCAATCAATGAAACGGTCTGCTTGTCCACGTTCGCCTGCTCCTGCATGCCTGGGGGCGACTGCGCCGTTGTCCGGGCGCGCACCATTGATGTGGGTGAGGCGGAGAGCAACGGGTCTGAGGCAACCGGCCCGGATGTGTCGCCAGCATCCCCGTGTGCAGAACTTTCGCAGCGAAAAGACTCCACCTATCCGGTGAAGTCTACCGGAATGGCTGGATTGACGCCGCAGCCCGGGCCGCGAAAGTGGCCTGGGAAGACGCACAGACCATCACGGCAGCAGGTTGCAGCCGTGCTGATGGCGCGACCACCCGGTGGTACCGCGCAGGAAACCTGGCTCAGTGCTTCTGCCGGCTCGCGGTGTAATCGCAACTGCCGGTGCGCTGACCGGCATAGGTCATGTCCATGACCATGGCTTGACCGTTCATGTTGCTGTCGGCGTGCATGCTGCCCTTGATGTCGCCACCGGGCAGCAACTCGAACTGCGCGTCACCGGTCATCCGTGGCGGATTGCCGCCGCAGACCACGTGATAGCTGATCACGTTGCCCTGCTGATGGTATTTGCTCACAACGCAGTCCTTCTGCTGCTGGAGCATCGAGCGCATGTCGTGATCCTTCGACGTGCATACATTCTGGTTGACCGTGCGGGCCGGCATGTCGCCCAGGCCGGCCATCTGCATCTTCATGGTGATGCTCATCTTCATCATGTTGCCGGAGTCGGACTGGGCGGCCGTCGTCGGGGCAATCACGCAGAACACGCCAAGGGCAGCGAACCGCAGCATCGGAAAAGACGACATCGGAATTCCCCGGCAATGGTTGAGGAGACGCAGCACGACAAACGGATGCTGCCATGTCCGTTGTGGTCGCATGTCGCCCGACGCGTCAGCCAGCGCAAAGCCGGCTCCGCGCCGCTCACGGCGAACAACCCGTTATCGCCCTTCGAATCCAGTCAGACCAGAAACGAATGCCGGATCAGCCTGCCTCGGCCTGGCGGCTGCGTGCCAGTTCATCTTCGCGACGTGACCGCGCAGACGAGCACCAGCACACCAGATCCGCACCCTCACGCGCCACCAGAACCCGGTGGCGGGAGTCGTGCAAGAGTTTCCCCATCAGCATCCCTGCAAACAGCGACACTCCACGCCAGAAGGCGGAATGTACGATCAGCGTTTGCATTTGATTGTCCCGGACTGCCCCTGTGCAGCCTCGAGCCAGATCCTAGCAAGATTTCACGTTGCATGCACATTCGAACGAACGCTGATTTCTATTCGGAAATTGGCACGAAACGTGCCTGAAATCATGACGCCAGGAACACCTGTCGCGGCCGTCGGATTTGCCCAACCGCCTGGTGGTCAGGCCGCCTGCTGCAATGCATTCGGGCGAGCGTAATGGACCAGCGAGATGGTGAATTCGGAGCAGGCCATCTCCACGCTTACCGGCTGCCCGGAGTTGGCGTGCTTCTCTCTGGCCAGACCCCGCGCCAGCCGAATCGCGTGCGCCAGACGCAACCTGTCGTAGAGCACTGCCTCGCCGCTGCAGATACGCCACAGGCCATGACTGGCCTCCCTGATCGTCAACACAGTCCGCATCGCCTCACCCTCCCGCCAGGCCGGCTCGGCGCAGTCACTGTCTCCCCCGTGACAGTGGTGATGTGCTTCCGGCAGGCGACCAGTGTGGGCAAGCTGCCGGGGGGAAGATGTCGGCGCCGGCCTACGGGTGGTGTGCGCCACCGGCGCGCCGGAACAGCGCCGATCGCCATGTCACCCGGACGCACGCAGCCCTTCCCCCTCCGCAACGGGAACGCGGCCGTAACTGGCAAGGATCACTGGCTCGGAGTACTCGCCCCGATCGACGTCGGCGCTCTGCGCATAGACGAGGACGCCTTCACATTCGCAGGCCAGTTGCTCGCCACGGCTAAGCGCCAGTTGCTGCAGTCCGTGGAGAATCGGCTTGTCTGCCACCATCTCACCACTGGCGTCGTGATAGCCCTGCACCACATAAAGCATTCCCATGTGCTGTCCTCGCATGCTCCTCAAGCCTGTAGCGTGGAGAAGGTCAGGTGGAGGAATCGCGATGATCGCGTAAAGCCGATGTGGAAGATTCGGCAGGCCGCCGGCTATGCGGTGGGCGGAGCGGCGGCGGGTTGCGAACTGCCGCACGCTCGATTGGCCCGGGCTTGGCGAGGCCCACAAACAACAGGGGCACCCCGAAGGAACGCCCCTGTTGTCCGCATGTGCTGGTGCCGGCAGCAGGAGTCGAACCCGCGACCTACTGATTACAAATCAGTTGCTCTACCAACTGAGCTATGCCGGCGAAGCGCAGGATTCTAGCAGGCTGCGCCGCATGGCGCGTTCAGAAACAACCGGTGCTGTGCGAGGCGATCCCGCTGGCGGAGACCCGGCTGCGCCAGTCGAAGCTGCCACCATCGGCGACGACCAGGTCCAGCCAGTATTCCGGCACGCTTTCACTGCGCTCGGTCATGCGTGGCGAGAAGCCCGCCGCGGTGACTTCATCGCGACGCTTGCGGGCATTCGCCGGGTCCTTGAACAGGCCCAGCGAGATGGTATTGGGCTGGTCGCCGGAGCTGACCACGAAGTAGTCATTGATGTTGCGGGCGGACAGCTGTCGTGCCACCGCCAACGCCTGGGCGCGGCTGCCGGCCGCCGGCAGGTAGACCCACCAGCCACTGGTCTGGGTGGCCTGCTCCTGGCGCGAACGCATGCGCGTCGCCTGGCCAGCCAGCGCCTGGCGCGCATTGCGCAGATCCTGGGGGGTCGCGAACGGGCCCAGCGCCACGCAGCTGTAGCTGAGATTGCGGGGGCTGGGCACGCCGCCAGACACCGTGGCCGCCGGGGCCACCACCGGTGTGGTGGCGGGCATTTCCGACAACAGACGCAACTCGGTCACGCCCGGCTCGGTCGGCAAGCCGCCCCGGGCATAGGGCTGGCCCAGCAGCAGCCAGGCGCCCACCGCGATATTGAGTGCGGTCAGCAGTACGAACAGCAATCGCAGGAACATCCAGCCTCCATCACCGGCAACCCGACACGGCCCGGTTCATTGTTGCGCCACAGCCCAGACCGCCAAGCCGCGCAGCACGCCATCCTGGCTGAGCCGGGCCGGCAGCGACAGCAGCGGCAGCAGGATCGGTGCGTCCCCGCCGCCCAGGACAAGTTCGGGTACGGTACCAAGCCGCGCCGCCGCGCGCGAAGCAAACCGTTCCACCAGCGCAGCGGCAGCCTGCCAGCAACCGGAGGCGACCGCGTCGGCGGTATTGTCGGCCAGCTCGACGATGGCACCGGGGTGCTCCGGCCTGATCCGTGCAGTGGCTTCGAACAGCGATTGCTGCATCAACTGCGGGCCGGGCGCGATCAGGCCGCCCAGATGTCGCCCTTCGGCATCGAGCGCATCCAGCGTCAGCGCCGTACCGACGCTGGCCAGCACATGCGGCCCCTGACCCGCCGCGCGCGCCGCTACCATCACCAGGAAGCGGTCCACGCCCAGGCGTTGCGGTTCGGCGTATGCGTTGCGCACCCCGCAGGCCTGCGCGGGCGTGCGCATCCAGTTCACGGAAAGTCCGGACAGCCGCCGGACCACCGCGGCCACCTGTTCCTCGCGGGAAACGTCGACCACCGAGGCCCCGATCACCTGGCTCGGCGCGGGCAGCTGCGCCCACGCTGTCGCCAGGGTGGCGGCGACATCCACGCGCCAGTCCACGGCTCCCTCCGCCAGCCATTCGCCTGATGGAGCCTGCCACGCCCATTTCAGCCGCGTATTGCCCAGGTCCAGCAGCAGCCTCATGCGCGACGCACCGTGACATCGGCGCTGTCGACCCGCCTGATGCTGCCGTCGTCGAGGCGAACCTGCAGCGCGCCGCGGGCGTCCACGCCCGCACCGACGCCACGGAAAGCCTCCAGCGCGCCACTGAGTTGCAGCGACTGGTCGCGCAACAGGTCGTATCGCGCATAGTCCGTCCCGAACGCGGCGAAACCGTCGCGCTCGAATTCCCGCAAACCCTCGACCAGGGCCGTGATCAGGGTCGCCACCAGCAGGTTGCGATCCGGCGGCATGCCGCCGCCAAGCTCGGCCAGATCGGCCACTGGCTGGCCGGCCTGCTCGCGCAGGGCCGGGGTCAGGCGCAGGTTGAGGCCGATCCCGATGATCGCCGCGCAAGGGCCCTGGTATTCGCCGCTGAGCTCGATCAGGATGCCGCCCAGCTTGCCGCCGGGCCCATCGTTGCGCTTGCCGGGAGCCACCAGCAGGTCGTTGGGCCATTTCAGGCCGGCACCGTCGATGCCGAGTTTTTCCAGCGCGCGCAGGGCGATCACGCCGACGGCCAGCGACAGCCCGGTGAGCGCGGCAAAACCCGCGTCGAAACGCTTGAGGCAGGACAGGTAGATGTTCATCCCGGGCGGGGAGAGCCATTCGCGGCCACGCCGGCCGCGACCGGCGTGCTGGGTTTCGGCCAGCACCACGCTGAAATCCCCCGCCGTCGCAAGGCGACGTTGCAGTTCGCTGGAGGTGGAATCGAGTTCCCAGTGCACGTCCAGCGCAGTCAGCGCCGACGCGGCGCTCGCGGGCAGCAGGGCCCGGATGCGCGCCGCATCCAGCATCTGCAACGGCCAGGGCAGGCAATACCCCGCGGCACCACGCGCCTCGACCGGAACGCCGCGGCGGCGCAAGGCCTCCACCTGCTTCCAGATCGCCGCACGGGTGACGCCGGCCGCCACGGCCAGCGCTTCGCCGGACAGTGGCTCCCCGGCGGCAAGCAGGGCCAGCAGTTGCGCAGGCTGCATCAGCGCAGCCCCGCAAAGAGGGCGATGCGACAGTGACGGGTATCGCGGGGCAGGAGGCGGAACAGGTTTGGCATCGGCGGATTCTAGCCCGGGCGGGCCGCCGTACGGGCCCACCGGCGGGCCGGCCGCCGTCGGGCGGTCCACAGCACTGGCATGGCCGCAGCGTTTCTGAGACGATCCGGGGTCTTCGCTGCGAGTCAGGGAGTTTGATCGCCATGCGTGCCGTTCACTGGTTGGTTGGTTGCGCCTTGTGCATTGCCGGGATCGGCGGTGCCAGTGCGGCGAGTATGGATTCCCAGGACCTGGACAGTTCCTCGCGCACCCTGGTCGACAGCGCCTCCGCGCACGACGGCAATACCGCCAGTGGCGGCGATGCCGCGGGCCTGAACCACGACTGCCCCCCGGCAAGCAGCAGCGACAACGCCGAACCGGCGTCCGGCAATGGTCGTTCCGGCGGCTCATCGTCCGCACCGACACCCTCCCGCCGGCCGCATCTGGGCTGGCAATCGCTGCTGCCTGGGTCGATCCAGTAAGCGCTCGGCGTCATGCCGGGACATTGGTTGCAGACACTGTGGGCGCGTTTCGAGCCCGCTCCGATCGCAGATCCGCTGTGGCGACGCGGATTGAGTGCCTGCCCGCTGGCCCGCGGACTTGATCCGGAACGGCAGCAAAGGCTGCGCCAGCTGTCCACCCTGTTCCTGGCACGCAAGCAATTCCACGCGCTGGCGGGCGCGGTGCTGGACGACTATTGGCGCCTGCTGATTGCCATGCAGGCCTGCCTGCCGGCCCTGCAGCAGGGCACGGGCAGCCTGCGTGGCTGGCGCGAAGTGCTGATCTATCCGGGCGAGTTCAAGGTGCGCCGGAATCACCACGACGATCGCAGCGGGATCGCCGGCGATGGCGGGGAGGCCCATGCCGGCGACGCGTGGGAACGTGGCCCGCTGGTACTGTCGCTGGCCGATGTGCAACTGGACCTGGAACAACCCTGGGACGGCTACAACGTCGTCGTGCATGAAATGGCGCACAAGCTGGACATGCTCGACGGCCCGCCCGACGGCGTGCCGCCGCTGGTGGACATTCCCCGGCGACGCTGGATCCAGCAATTCCAGCTGGCCTACGACCGCCTGGTCGCCATGCCGCCGGACAGTTGCGAAAGCCCGATCGATCACTACGCCACCGAAAGCGTCGCCGAATATTTCGCCGTGGTCAGCGAGATGCACTACTCGCGTCCGGCCCTGCTGCGCGAAGCCGAACCCGCGATCGCCGAACTGCTGCAGGCCTACTACGGCCGCTCGCCCGCCGAAGGCAGCGAACGCTGAGCCGGGCCGCTCAGGTCGCGGCCAGGCTCACGCTGAAACGGGCACCGCCGAACTCCGGCGAACGATCGACCACCAGCTCGCCCTGATAGGCATGGATGATGTCCTGCACGATCGACAGGCCGATGCCGTGGCCCTGCACCCGTTCGTCGCCACGCACGCCACGCTGCAGCACCTTCTCGATGTTGTCCGCGGCGATGCCGGGGCCGTCGTCTTCCACGCTGAGCAGCAGGCCCGAGCGCTGCCGTCCCGCCTCGTGGCGCATCCTGACCACCAGCAACACGCGATGGCCGGCCCACTTGAACGCGTTCTCGAGCAGGTTGCCCATCAGCTCCAGCAGGTCACCCTGCTCGCCGTAGAACACCGCACCGTCCTCGATGTCGAATTCGCACAGGACATTCTTGGCCGCGTAGACCTTCTCCAGGCCCTGCACCAGATCCTCGGCGTGCCCGGCGATCGGCACCGCGCTGGCGAAGGTCTGCCGGCCGGAGGTGGCCGCGCGCGACAGTTGGTAGGCGACCAGCTCGTTCATCCGTCGCACCTGGTCGAGCACGCTGTTGCGCCGTGCCGCGTCGTCCTCGCCGTTGGCCGATTCCAGTTGCGAGCGGATCACCGCCAGCGGCGTCTTCAGGCTGTGTGCCAGGTCGGCCAGGGTGTGCCGGTAGCGCGTGCGCTGCTCGCGCTCGTTGGTGATGAACGCATTGATGCGCTCGGTCAGGCCGGTCAGCTCCAGCGGGTACTGGCTGTCCAGCTGCTCGCTGTCGCCGCGCTCGACCCGGCTCATGTCGCTGGCCACCTTGCGCAACGGGGTGAGGCTCCAGCGCAGCAGCAACAGCTGCAGCACGATCAGCATCACGCCCAGGATCGACAGCCAGATCACCAGGGTGTGGCGGAACACCGCGTTCTCGCCCTCCAGCTGGTCTTCGGTCTGCGCCACCATCACGGTGAGCCGCACGGATTTCTTGTCCAGCGTGTCGAACGCCACGCCGTAGCTGTAGTAGTACAACCGCCCCATGCGCGTGTCGATCGGACCGACGAACACGCTCTGGCCCGGCTCCAGCGGCTTCAGGAAGGTGAAGTCGCGGCCGATCGCCGAGGAGGACTCCCAGTGGTAGCCGTTGTCGCCCAGGGCCACCGCATACAGGCCCGAGCCCGGACGCGAGAAATTCGGGTTCGGCGCGGTTTCCGGCTCCAGCAGCTTGCCGTACCGGTTGACGTCGGTACTGGTGATGTAGGCAATCGCGAAATTCTCGAGCCGATCCTGCAGCCCGCGCAGCGCGCGCGCCTTGGTGGTCTGGGTCAGGGTCAGCCCGACCAGGCCGAGGAAGCCGGCCAGCACGAAACTGGTGGCGATCGCCGCACGCGCTGCCAGGGACAGCGGACCGTGCGACGACCCACGCTCATTCGTCGTCGCCGTCGGTGCGCGGGATGGCAAAGCGGTATCCGCGTCCACGTACCGTCTCGATGGGTTTGAGGGTGCCTTCCGGATCGAGCTTGCGCCGCAACCGGCCGATGAACACTTCGAGCACGTTGGAATCGCGGTCGAAGTCCTGCTGGTAGATGTGCTCGGTGAGGTCGGCCTTGGAGACCAGCTCGCCCGCATGCAGCATCAGGTATTCCAGCACCTTGTATTCGTAGCTGGTGAGATCGACCAGCTTGCCTTCCACCGTCACCGTCTGTGCGGTGGTGTCCAGCTTGATCATGCCGCAGGCCAGGATCGGCTTGGACCAGCCGCTGGCACGGCGCACCAGCGCGTTGATGCGCGCCAGCAGCTCCTCGACGTGGAACGGCTTGACCAGGTAATCGTCGGCGCCGTACTTGAGCCCCTCGACCTTGTCCTGCCAGCTGCCGCGCGCGGTCAGGATCAGGATCGGATAACGCTGGCCGTGTTCGCGCAACGCCTTGACCAGTTCCATGCCGGACATCTTGGGCAGGCCCAGGTCGATGATCGCCAGGTCGAACGGCACCTCGCGGCCGAGGTAGATGCCCTCTTCGCCATCCTGCGCCGCATCGACGGCGAACCCGTCCCGTTTCAGGCGTGCCGCCAGCGTCTCGCGCAACGGCGCCTCGTCCTCTACCAACAGGATGCGCATATCAGCGTTTCTCCTTGCGACCCGCGTTCTTGGCGGGCGGATTCTTGATTGACTGGGCCGATGGGGGATTCTTGCCCGATTCGGACGAGACCACCACCACCTTGACGTGTCCCTGCGGCGTGAGCACCTTGATCCGGTACTCCTGCCGACGCCCGACCCCGCGCTGCTCGGCCGACAGGATCTTGCCACCCGTATCCTGTTGCACCTTGACCACCGCCTGATCCAGCGTCACCGCCGCCGACTGGGCCGCGACCACACCGGCCGCACCCACGCACAGCGATATCAGCAGAGCGGTGATGAAGTTTTTGTGCCCCGTCATGCGCGAAGTTCCCGTCTGGTTGCTGCCTGGACGCCCAGACTAGGCAATCAGGGCTGAATACTGACCGGATGGACGACGCCTGTCACGCCGCCGCACACGGCAGCGCAGCCCGCTCCAGCAGTTCCCAGCCCGCGCCGGGCAGGTGGGCGCCTTCGCTGATCGTGCGGCGGAACGCGCGGGCGCCCGGCTCGCCCTGGTACAGGCCAAGCAGGTGCCGGCTGATGTGCTTCAACGCGGTACCCCGGGCCAGCTCGGCCTCGACGTAGGGACGCAGGTGCTCCAGCACGCTCTCGCGGCTGGGCAGCGGTTCGCCATGCAGCTCGTGCTCGATCTGCGCCAGCAGGTAGGGATCGTGGTAGGCGGCCCGACCCAGCATCACCCCGTCCAGCTGCGCCAGGTGCCCGCGCACCTGCGCCACGCTGGTGATGCCGCCGTTGATCACCACCACCAGTTGGGGGAACTCGCGCTTGAGCCGGTACACCCGCTCGTAGTCCAGCGGCGGTACCTCGCGGTTTTCCTTCGGTGACAGGCCTTTCAGCCAGGCCTTGCGCGCATGCACCACCAGCACCTCGACACCGGCGCCCAGCATCTGTTCGGTAAAGTGCTGCAGGCCGGCGTAGTCGTCCTGGTCGTCCACCCCGATGCGGCACTTCACCGTGACCGGAATGCCGACCGCATCGCGCATCGCCCTGACGCAATCGGCGACCAGCGCCGGCTCGTACATCAGGCAGGCGCCGAAGCGGCCGGACTGCACCCGGTCCGACGGGCAGCCGACGTTGAGGTTGATCTCGTCATAACCCGCCTCGGCGCCGAAGCGGGCGGCCTGCGCCAGCTCCCGCGGATCGCCGCCACCCAGCTGCAGGGCCACCGGGTGCTCCTGCTGGCTGTGCTCCAGCAGGCGCAACTGGCGGCCACGGACCAGCGCCGCGCTGGTCACCATTTCGGTATACAGCCGCGAACGCGGCGACAGCAGCCGGTGGAAATAGCGGCAGTGCCGATCGGTCCAGTCCATCATCGGCGCCACGCTGAGGCGCCATGGCAAGGCAAAAGCAGGGTCATTCATGCGCCTAGTGTACGTGCTGGCGACGGCCAGCCCGGCGCGCCGCGGTACGTCGCCGGCCTGGCGTCAGCGCAGGGGCGAAGTGCCGGCCCGTCGTTCCAGGCCGTACAGCGCCTCGCCGTCAGGCAACGGATCGCGGCGCAGCAGTCCCGCGCTCACCAGCTCATCGAGCACCTGCTCGATGCGCCGGCGGCCGGTCTCCAGCCGTTGCCGCGGCAGCCACCAGCTGACGATGCCGCACAAGGTATCCGCCGCCTGCGGGTGTGAACGCAGGTAGGCGAGTACCTCGCGCCTCACCTCGGCATCGTCCTGCATGGCCGTTCAATGTGCCGTGCCAAAACCGGCGAAGTATCTCTTGAACGCCCCGATCTCCATCGCGAACACGCCGTCGTTGTCCTTCAGCGTGATCGGTCGCCACCAGCTCACGTCGTACATGGAAATCGTGGCGTCCAGCACGCTGCTGGTCGCCTCGGTGCTGCCCCAGGGATTGCGCAGCACGATCCAGCGCCGGCAGTCGCGATAGGCCCAGCCCAGCACCGTGTAGCAGTGCGAGCCGACGATGTGCGCGCTGGAATAATCCACGTGGTCGGGCGCGGCATCGCCGGTCGAGTAGGTCCACGCCGTCATCGGATTGAAGGTGCGGTACGACAGGCAGTTGGAGCGCAGCAGGTGCCACAGGTCGTCGGCGCTGCGGCTGGCCGTGTCGTAGTAGTGGCGCGCGCCGCCGTTGAGCTGGGCCGTGGCCCACACGCAGTCGCCCCAGGCGGTCTGCGTGATGTCGGGCATGTCGCTGGAGGTCCCCGTCTTCAGCTTGGCGTAGGCCTTCTCGTAGACGGCCGGCCATGACTCGCCCGCTTCCCTGGAGCGGCAGTAGATCGGGTAGCCGGACGCGGTCAGCGGCACCGCCTCGGTGACCTCGATCGACTTGTCCAGCGCACCGCCCGAGTCGGGCTTGCAGAAGTTGATCTGGTCATTGAACTGGGTCTGGCTGGTTCCGGTTGCCCGGGTCAGGTGCGCAATCCGGAACGGCGTTGCCCAGGCGATCGCCGAGAGCGCCGCGATGTAATAGCAGTTGGCCACAGCGCCCTGGACCGGGTCGAAGAACTCGGCGGTCTCGTGGAAGAACTCGCCCGAGGTGGCCCAGTGTGCACCCGGTGGCGTCCAGCCCTGGATCGCGTTGAGCACGATCTTCGGATCGAAGGTGATCGAACGGACGATGTCCGCCGACAGGGAGCGACCCAACACCAGCGCGCGCACGGCCGGCGGCAGGCTCAGCGAAACGCGCAGGCGCGAATAGCGTGACAGGTCGCCGCACAGGATCGGCCAGTCGAGGATGGACTTGAGCTCGGGCACCCGCGCCATCTCGGCCAGCGTCGTGTACTGGTCGAGGCTGGCCAGCCCGCCCGCCTCGGCGTCGTTGCCGTCCCGGGGCAGCTGCACATCCAGCAGCGGCGAGCGCTCGCGCACCAGGTTGAGCTGCTTGTCCAGGGCCAGGCCCACGTAGAGCGGACCGCCGTACTTGGGATCGAACAGCTCCTCGTACGGCGTGGCCAGCACCTGCTCCAGCACGCTGGCGGGGTCGGGTATGGCATTCCATGGAATCGGCTGGCCGGAAACCAGGTCGGCCAGCGCATACGGATTGATCACCGCGCAGTTCTGGCCCTGCGCTCCCGTCGACACGGTTGCCCGTGATGCGACGTCTTTCGCGGCCGACGGTTTCGGCGCCGACGATTTCGGGCTCGATGTTTTCGCTGTGGAAG
Organism: Rhodanobacter sp. Root179; assembly: GCF_001428465.1. NCBI lineage: Bacteria > Pseudomonadati > Pseudomonadota > Gammaproteobacteria > Lysobacterales > Rhodanobacteraceae > Rhodanobacter > Rhodanobacter sp. Root179. Next base: position 43,868 of record NZ_LMHR01000083.1, read on the forward strand.
TTCTTGACGTGGCCATGTCCCTCTCCTTTCAGTGGTTGTCGACGCATCCGCGTCGCGATTCATTCGCTTGCTGCATCCGGGTGGCAAGCAAACTTGCCGAGAACCCGTCCGCTGGATTTACGGGTGCGCGACAACGCCCCGCTCGGCGAGTGCAAAAGCGATCAATGCGGGGGCATCGGGCCCCAGTCGCTGGTACCCGTCGGTCACCTTGCGGTACACACCAAGACTCGCGGCGAAGGCCGCGTTCACGCAGGTACCCGCCAGCTCCGCCGGACTGAAATCACGCTGGTAGGACCCGGCCACCTTGATGTAAGGCGTGGTGGTGGTCGGCGCGCTGACCGCCGCCACTTCGACATAAGGTGCCAGTGTGGTGGCCGACGCCAGAGTGTTCGATCCGCGCTTGATGCCAAAAGCAAACACGGCATGCTGGTTGGGATGGGCTGCCTGGTACTGCACATGCACCAGATCGCCCGCGTGATAGCGCAGGAACCCGCAGTCGTCGCTGGCCGCCACGCCGCCGATGCTGGGCTGCGGCAGAGTGGCGCTCACATAATTGTTGTCCACATGTACGCGCAGCACGTAAGCACCGCCCGCTTCCTCGGCAGCGGTGGACAGACGAGTGGTGCTGCCATCGGCATTGCGCGCCAGGAAACGGAAGCTGCCCGCCCCCGGCATGACCTGATTGCCGTCGGAATCGAACACCTCGATCTTGACCTCGAAGACACCGGCATCGTCGATGACGTTGCCAGTCGACAGCGGAGGCGCGGCAAGCAGGGTGTTCCAGCTCGCCGCCACTTCGCTCAGATTGCCGCTGATCCATTCGCGCGTGACGACAGTAGTCGGATCGGTATCGAGCGTTGGCGGGGTTTGCGGTTTGAACTTGAACAGGCTGCTGTGCGGGCCAGGCGTGAACGGGCCAACGGAATAACTTTGGTAGGTCGGCAGTCGGTCCGAATACTCCATCCGGTAGCCACGTGCCAGCGACGCGCTGATCGGCGTCCAGCTCGGATCGGCAGCACCAGTGTTCGGCGTGCCGCTCAGGCGGCGGTAGGCATAGCGGTAGTATTTGATCCCGCTGGACGGAATGAAGTACGAGTCGTCGTGGATGAAGTTCAGCGTGCCGCCGAACGGAGCGTTGTAGAGCCAGCCCAGCGAGGTCCCGGTCTGGTAGTCGAGCATGCCGTCGGGCCGCACCCATCCGGCCGGCGCCGCCGGCGCGCCGGGCGGAATGCCCCAGATCGGCGCGTTGGCGATAGCGTACGGCAGCATGAACAGGGTGACCCCGGGCGGAACGTCGTACGGCGGTTCCTCGCAGGCCACGGCGCCCGGCAGGTTGATCACGACTTCCGAGCCGCAGGGATAATTCCAGTGCGTGCCGCAACCGATCGAGGGGCGGTACACCGTGGTCCAGACACCGCCCTGGAACTGCTCGACCCAGAAGTACAGGTCGGGCTGGTCGGCACAGTCGTGGAAAATCAGCGCCGCAAAGCGCCCGTCGCTGTCGGCATCGATCGTGGTCAGCGCATCGACCCGGAAGTAGCCCCACAGATAGGTGAGATCGCACAGGTGGATGGCGATGATGCTGGCCAGCCCGAGCAGCTGACGGCGGGCCTGCCCGGCCGACTGTGCTGCGGTTAGTGCCGCCGCGTGCAGGGCCAGGGTCTCCGCGTCGGTCGAAGCCGGCGCCTGCGGCAGCGGCGATTCCGCGGCGGCGGGACGTGCGGCACTGCGCGTCATGATCGGCCCGGCCAGCGGGCCGGGATCGGGGATCGGCGGAAACGGCAGCGGCCGCAACTGCAGCTTGTGCAGCAGGTCGTCGCGCAGGCGCAGGATCTCCGGGTCGGGCAGCTTCTCGATCACCAACCGGATGCGATCGACCTCGCAGACATGCACGCGGGCATGACAGACCGGCAATTCCCTGGCGCTGCCATCGGGGAGGTTGAAGCGCTTGACCAGCCGGCCCCGCACGTAGCACAGGCACCAGTGCGGAAAGATGTAGGTCGGCAGCTTCAGCTGAAGCACCGGCTTGTCCAGCAGCAGGCGGGTGGATTTTGCGTAGCCGCCCATCCGCTTCAAGGCTGCCGCGGTCGGCACCGGCTGGCCTTTCTCCGTGGGTGGACCGAGGATCAGCTCGACCATCTGGCCGTCCATTTCGGCGGGCAGCTCGATCACGGCAGCGCCGTCTTTCAACGGCGCCTGGCCCAGCGCGGCTCCCTGGCGATTGAAGGCATAGGCCTGCAGTGCCGGCACTTCGCCCTGGTCGCTGAATTCGACCTTGATCTGCAGGCGGGCGGACTTTTCGGATTTCATGGCAAGACTCCTGAATTGAGGGGTGCGGCTTGATGGTTGATATCCGCGACGAACCACCGCTCCGGCACGCACGCCCGGCTGCCATGCAAGCGGATGCCGGCGGGGTGCCTGTTGCGACTGGGGTGGTTGTCCGTTGCGACAGAGGGCGTTCGAAGCTGGCCCGAAGAACCGTTCGTGATTACGTGGTGCCGCTTTCGGCAACCGGACAGCAGCGGTATTCCTGCGCCTTGTCCAGCAACTCGATCTGCCGCTTGAGCAATTGGTTCTGCAGGTCGAGCCGGACGATTTCGAGCTGGGTCTTCTTCTGCAGCTCGGGCTCGCAGATGTTGCAGTCGTCGAAACAGCCCTTGACGATGACGCCGGCGGTCGGCAACGAGGTGTCACGCGTGTACTCGAACTGCGTGCGCGCATCGGCGGCAAACCCGCCGGTCTTGGGATCGAGCAGCTTGCGTTCGACCAGTTGCTTGTCCACCTCGGCCAGCGCGGCCTTGCGCACATCGTCCGGCAAGGGGGTCTGCACATTCACCGGCACCGAAAGTGCCGCCAGGTTGAAGCGCGACTGCAATGTGGCCGGGGCAGCGCCGGCCTGCGCCTGCAACGCCTCGCTTTGCAGCCCGCGGCTCTCGATATCGAGTCGCTTGGCATTCATCGCCGGCACTTCCTGCGGCATCACCGCCACCGCACCCTTGGCGCAGATGGGGTTGGCCAGCAACGGCGCCGGCGCCACCGGATCAAGCACCCGACGTTCGATCGCCACCAGCTCGAACGACAGCGTCTCGATCTTGTTGATGCGGTAGAACAGGAAGGTCAGCGCGTGGCAGGCATTGGGATTGGCGAACTCGCGCGACGAGGCCTCGTACTGGTCTTCCGTCTCGCCCTGCTGATGGGCGCGCGTGGACACCTCGCCCACGGACATCGAGTGCGCCTTGCGCGTGGATTCCACCGACAGGTTGTCGGCCATGCGGGCCTGCGCCGAATGCTGCTGGAGATATTCGAAGGTCGATTCGGCGTTGTGGCTGCCGTGGGCGTTGGCATCGGCGCTGGCGGACATGAAGCCGATCGAGCCGCTGGCGTCGCCGTGGAAATCCCACGAGCCCTGGTCGGTGTTGCGCGTCGAGCCATTGTCCTGGCTGTTCTGGTCCGACATGAACGAGCGCAGCGAAGACATGCGGTATTGCTCCTCCGACATCTGCTCGCTGCGGTAGCTGAGATTCGACTCGCTGTCGAAGCTGAAGCGACTGCGCCGGTCGGTGGTGGCCAGCCTTACCTTCTCGCCCGGGAGCAAGGTGGTGGTGTAGACGACATCGCCCAGGGCCATGGGCCCGGAACAGCGCTTGAAGCGCGTATGCAGGATGACTTCGACATTGACCTGCTGGCCGCTGCGCGTGCGTATCGTGGTGGGAAACAGCAGGCGGCGACGCATGTCCATCACGTCGCACACCGGCTGGGTGTCGAGGTTCGGGCAGCAGGGAATGTCCTTGTACTTGTTCAACGGGGTGGCGGGGGTGGCCATGACGATCTCCTTTCGTTCCGGATGACAGGTTCGCGTCGGAACGCAGGCTGTTTCGCCGCCGGTTCCGTGCTCGAGGGGAACCTACGCAACGAACATGCCAATGGCAGGAGGTCGCCAAACGGGCTGCCGCAACGGATCGGAACCGTGGTGCCGGAACGACCGGGTCAGGACAAACCCGTTTCGACAACGCACCCGGGGAAAACTTGACCCACGCAGGAACGCGACGGCGCGCGACATGCGTGCCGCTCAGTCGGGGCGAAACTGCCTGGTCTCGATGCCGTTCTTGAGCAGCAGCTTGCCGAGCTGGCGGCGCTCGGTGCCGGACAGGCGGGCGGCGGCGCTGATGTTGCCGCAGGCCTGCTGCATCAGCCGGGTGAGGTAGTCCAGTTCGAACTGGCGGATGGCATGCAGCTTGGCCGCGGCGAATGCCAGGTCCGGTTCATGCGCACGCCGGCGCGGGGCCGCCGCGATACCCGCGAATGCCGGTTCGACCGCGCGCAACTGGGCCAGTCCGATGACCGCCTCTTCGCTGCCCATGTAGGCGCGCAGCGCCATGTGGTCCAGTTCGCGCACATTGCCCGGCCACGCGTGCGCCATCATCGCCTCGATGGCGTCGTCGCCCCAGCACCTGGCCGGGCCCTGCAGCCGCCGCGCCACGTCGTCCAGGAAATGCCGGGCCAGCATGGCCACATCGTCGCCACGCTCGCGCAGGGGAGGCAGCCGCAGGTACAGCGCATTCAGCCGGTAATGCAGGTCGCGGCGGAAGCGTCCGGCTGCCACCTGTCGTTCCAGGCTGGCGTTGGTGGCGGCGATGATGCGGGCATCGGAGACGCGCGCCGCGCCACCGCCGACCGGCCGGTATTCGTTGTCCTGCAGGAAGCGCAGCAGGGTCACCTGGCCCTTGTCCGACAGCGCGTCGACCTCGTCCAGGAACAGGGTGCCGCCACGCGCGTGATCGACCAGCCCGGGCTGGGCCTGCTTGGCGTCGGTGAAAGCGCCGCGACCATGTCCGAACAGTTCGTTCTCGATCAGGCTGTCGGGGATTGCGCCGCAGTTGACCGGCACGAAGGGATGGTCGCGGCGGGCGCTGGCATAGTGGATTTCGCGGGCCGCCAGCTCCTTGCCGGTGCCGGTCTCGCCCTCGATCAACACCTGCACGTCGCAGCCGGCGTAGCGCTGCAGCTGCGCCCGCACGGCCTGGATAGCCCTGGATTGGCCGAGCATCACCGGCATCACCCGCCCCCGCATTCACCAAAGAGAACCCTGGCACGCCATCCCGGCATGCCGCGAAGTCCCCCTGGTATCCATCATGGTCCGGCCCTGGCCCACGACCAGCGGCGACGATGCGACAAGCGGGCCGTCGCCGCTGCCGTCCCGGGAGGCCGTTGTCTGTAGTACCTGCGCCCTGGACGCTGTAGTACATCGCCTTGTTCCGGCCTGGCCGCCGGCGAACCGCCGCCGTCCTTGCCGCGTCCGGTGTTCAGCGCGGCGGGCGTCAGCTCCGATCGCGCCCACGCAGGACCCGCAGCCGCTTGGCCGACAGCAGCGCCAGCGCCAGCAGGGTCACCACCACCGACGCCCAGCGCAGATGTGCCTCGTGCAGGGCAAGCGCACCGAAAATCAGCGCCCCCGCGAACAGTTCAAGCAGCCACTGGCGTGCCTTTTGCCGGGGCAGATCGGGCGCCAGCCGGGCGAAGAATGCGACATGCAGCCACAGCACCGCCATGCAGGCGTAGGTAGCGCCCAGCGCTACCCCGTAAACCAGCAGGCCCTGGCCCTGCTGAAAGCCCTCGAACACGAAGCGGATCACCACCGGCATCAGGGCCACCAGGCTGAGCAGCAGCAGGTTGATCGCCGTGCCCACCGGGTCGATGTCGCGCAGATGGGCCACGATGCGCCGGTGGAAGGCCCACACCGTGCCGATCAGGAAAAAGCTCAGGAAATAGATCAGCAGGGGCGTCGCCCAGACCTCCCACAGCGTTTTCCCCGGCACCGCCTCCGGCTTGATTTCGATCGCCGACAGCGTGATGGCGATGGCGAATACGCCATCGGAAAGCATGACCAGCCGATCCAGGTGACGCTGGCCGACGTGATGATCCGAAACCGCCTGCGTGACGCGATGATCCATCTTCTCCCTCCCTTCGTTCGCCTGTGGCCGAATGCCGCATGATGCCGCAGATCGCGGCGCGGGTCTGCGACAGGCGGGCGGCGGATCGCGTATCCTTGGCAGCTACGTCGCCGCGCTCATTCCGGCGCTCGCAAGGCACCGTGGCCATACTGCCGCCCTCCCCGCGAGTCCCCACTCCGCCCCGCCGGAGGACCCGGCGCGCGGCTCCCCGAACCAGCGACAACGCGAGACAACCGACATGGTGGCAATGGCAACCGAGCACGTGATCGACGTGCAGCACTGGAACGACAGCCTGTTCTCGTTCCGCACCACGCGCGATCCCGGCTTCCGCTTCGACAGCGGCCAGTTCGTGATGATCGGCCTGGAAACGGACGGCCGCCCGCTGATGCGCGCGTACTCGATCGCCAGCGCCAGCTGGGAGGAACACCTGGAGTTCTTCTCGATCAAGGTCGCCGACGGCCCGCTCACCTCGCGCCTGCAGCATCTGAAGCCCGGCGATCCGCTGATCGTCACGCGCAAGCCCACCGGCACCCTGGTGCTGACCGACCTCAAGCCCGGGCGCAACCTGTACCTGCTCGGCACCGGTACCGGGCTGGCCCCGTTCATGAGCATCATCCGCGACCCGGATACCTACGAGCGCTTCGACCGGATCGTGCTGGCCCACGGCGTGCGCCGGATCGAGGACCTCGCCTACGCGCACTATCTCGAACACGAGCTGCCGCAGCACGAATACCTGGGCGAGCTGGTGCGCGAGAAGCTGATCTACTACCCCACCGTGACCCGCGAGCCGTTCCGTCACCGCGGCCGCATCACCGACGCGATCGTCGACGGCGTGATGAGCGCGGCGGTCGGCCTGCCGCCGCTGAACCCGGCCACCGATCGCGTGATGCTGTGCGGCAGTCCGGCAATGCTGGACGACCTGTGCGCCCTGCTCGACGGCCGCGGCTTCCAGGCCTCGCCGCGCACCCGCGCGCCGGGCGACTACGTGATTGAGCGGGCCTTCGTGGAGAAGTAGCCGAGCGAGGAGTTAGTGGAGAGGAGTGAGGAGTTAGAGAAGAGCATCCGCGCACCCGCTCTCTCTCACTTCTCACTCCTCTCCACTCACTTCTGCTCCAATGCGGTCTGCGCCCGCGGAAGGCCACCCATGCTCGACATCGCCCTCTACATCCTTGCCGCCCTGCTGATCGTCGGCGGCCTCGCCGGGTCGGTGCTGCCGGCGCTGCCGGGCATCCCGATGGTTTTCGGCGGGATCTGGCTGGTCGCCGCCGTGGACGATTACCGGCACCTGGGCCTGTGGTGGCTGCTGATCATCGGGGCGCTGGGCACGATCGGCATCATCGTCGACTTCGTTGCCGGCACGCTGGGCGCCAAGCGGGTCGGCGCCAGCCACCGCGCGCTGTGGGGCGCCACCATCGGCACCTTCGTCGGCATGTTCTTCGGCATCCCGGGCCTGCTGCTCGGGCCGTTCGCGGGCGCGCTGGTCGGCGAGCTTGCCTCCGGCACCAGCGTGCTGCGTTCGGCGCACGTGGGCGCGGCGACGTGGCTCGGATTGTTGCTGGGCACCTTGTTCAAGCTGGTGCTGTCATTCCTGATGGTGGGCCTGTTCGGCCTGGCGATGCTGTTCGGCTGAACCGCTCGGCGACGCGGCGGACTCATACGGGCGCGTCGGGAATCACGTACAGCAACACGGCGAGGAAGTGCAGCACGCTGCCGGCCAGCACGAACACATGCCACAGCGCGTGGTGATACGGCAGTCGTCGCCACAGGTAGAACGGCACCCCCAGCGTATAGGCCAGGCCGCCGGCCAGCAGCAGCGCGGTGCCGCCGCCCTGCAGGTGCTTGCTGAGCGGCTCGAACGCGACCATGCCGATCCAGCCCATGCCCACGTAAAGCAGCACGGCCAGCTTGTGGTAGCGCTTGAGCAAGCCGAGCTCGAGCGCGCTGCCCGCCAGCGCCAGCGTCCACACCGCGGCAAACAGGCTCCAGCCCCACACGCCGGGCAGCGCGATCAGGGTGAACGGAGTGTAGGTGCCGGCGATCAGCACATAGATCGCGATGTGATCGAGCGCACGCAGGGTCGGCTTGGCGGCGACCGACGGGATCGAGTGATACAGCGTGGAGGCGGTGTAGAGCAGCACCAGCGAGGTGCCGAACACGGCGCAGGCCACCACCGTCAGCGCATTGCCATGCAGCGCCGCGAAGGCCACCAGGGTTGCCAGCCCGGCGATGCTCAGCACGATGCCCAGGCCGTGGATGATGCTGCTGGCAAGTTCGTCGCCGAAGCTGTAACTCGGCATGGCGGTGCCGGACAAGGCGGTCATGGGGTTTCTCCGGGGACGCGGGGCGCGCGGCTCTACCTTACCCGCGCGCCCGGCTCGTGCATACCGTGGCGCATGGTCGCGCCGTCACACTATTCGATGATGAAGGCACCGAAGGCCACGCCCAGGTTCCAGCCTTCGCCCTTGCCGCTGAGCGCCAGCGAGACGCTGCCCTTGGTCAGCACCTGCGCGGCGGCGGATTTCGACGCGCCCGCATGCGCCTCGGCATCGGCATAGCTGCCCAGCACGTCGCGAACACCGGTCACGCCGCTGAACTTGCCGATGCCGTTGCTGATCTTCGTCTTGCCGAACGTCAGGCCACCGCCCTTGGCCCGCAGCTTCACGTTGAGGCTCTGGCCGTTGCTGCAACGGACCGTGCCGGTGCCCTTGGCGGTCTTGTAGAACACCGACCAGCCGGACAGCTGGAAGGTCATCTTGCAGGAGACATCGCCCGCCCGCGCCGGCGTACCCAGCATCAGCCCGCCGCACGCCAGCACGACCACGCCCGCCCATTTGATCAGGTTCATCGTATTCCCTCGTCGCCGGCCGCTTGCCGTTGCCCGATTGCCGCTACCTGGTTGTTGCAGGCCCGCTTGCTGCATGACCGATGCGTGCATCGCGAGCACCGATGCCTGCATGGCAACGCAGACTGATGGCCGGATGCGCACGCGCAGAAAAAATCCGCGGCGGGCTGCGACACCCGACAAACCCGCATTTGGCCATCCAGACGTCCTGTTGCGCAAGTGCGGTTTGGGGGCATAGGCTCGGGTCGCGGCAGCACGATCCCCCTGCTCACGCAGCGTGACGCCGCAACATCCCCACCGATGTCAGGAGGTTGACCATGTCTCCCGCAAGCCTGGCTGTTGCTCACCGTACCCATCCCGACCCCGCGCGCATCGCGGCCATCAGCGCCGCCATCGCACTCAACCTGGCGGTGATCATGATCGCGACGAGGCCTTCGGGCCCGGCGTTCTTCCACGCGATCCAGCGGCTCAACCCGATACCCACGATCAGCTTCATCCCGCCACCGGAGCCGGTGATACCGCCACCACCGATCGAGGTGCTGCCGCTGCCGCTGCCGCATCCACCCGTCGCGCCACCGGTGGTCCACCACCAGACGCCGATCAGCCCGCCGGTGGCGACACCCGTCGCCGAGGGCAACGTCCCGGTGGCGCCGGTCACCACGCCCACCCTGCTGCCGGCCGGCACCACCACCGGACCCGCGGTGGACGCCGCACCGGTCGAAGCCAGCCTGGCCTATCGTTCGGCCCCGCTGCACTTCCCCACCCGCGCGCTGCAGCAACGCATGCACGGCACCGTGCTGTTGCGCGTGCTGGTGGATGAAACCGGCAAACCCGTCCAGGTGACGGTGGAGCGCGGCAGCGGTTACCTGCTGCTGGATCGCAGTGCCATCCAGCAGGTGCTGGACGGCTGGCGCTTCCAGCCCGCCATGGTCGACGGGCGGGCGGTGCGCGCGCTGGCGCGGGTGCCGGTGACGTTCAATCTGCGCGAATGAGGGGTCGCCACGACACGGCGCCCGGGCCGTTCCGGCGGCACACCGGGCGCCGTTGTCGTGGCTGTCCCGTTCAACAACCTGTTAACGATGCGCATGATCCACTTGCGGCCATTCACCCTGCCAGGTTCCACGCATGGGCACGCATCGACACATCCTGAAAACCCTGCGCAGCATCGCGCTCGAACACGCCGGCTCCGCCCACCCCGACCTTGCCTCGATGGCCCGCGAACTGGGCCGCGTGGTGCACCAGGACGCCTCGTCCATGGCCACCCGGCTGGCCTCGCTGCGCCGGCGGCAGCGCGGCTTCGAACAGATCCTGCTGAGCCGGCGCAACAAGCCGCCACTGAGCCTGTGGATCGTCGCCTGGCCGGCGAACCACGTTTCCCCGCTGCGCGAACATGGCGCGTGGGGCCTGGAGATGGCCCTGGTCGGCGCGCTTGAAGTGCAGTCCTGCCGGCGCGACGCCGCATCGAACGAACTGACGGTGCTGGATCGCCAATGGCTTGGCCCGGGTGACGGCGCCTGGTTCGACGGCGAGGCCCACCAGCTGCGTCGCTGCCGCAACCTGTCGCGCTACGAGACGGCCCTGTCGCTGCACGTCTACGGCGATGAAATGGCCGACTACGCCACACCCGGGCGGACCGGGCCTGCCGCTGCGCAACTGAAGGTCGCCCCACGCCACATCACCGCCAGCCGCCTGCACGGCTGATCTGGAACCCGACGAAAGAAGCACCATGTTTCGACGCCTTGCCCTCATCGGCGGTGGTGCCGCGGCCGCCAGTTTGCTCAGCGAACTGCTGGAACGCGACGCCACGCCACCGTTGCAACTGGACTGGTTCACCGGTGGTGGCCGCCCCGCGCGCGGCGTGGCCTATGCCACCACCTCCGAGCACCACCTGCTGAACGTGCGGGCGGCATCGATGAGCATGTTCGCCGGCAAGCCACGCGGCTTCCTCGACTTCGTGCAACACGGCGATCCGTCCGTCAACGGCACCGACTTCCTGCCGCGCCGGCTGTACGGCGACTACCTCGAGGCCGAGGTGGCGCGGGCGCTGAAGCAGGGCCAGGCGCGCGGCCACCACGTCAACCTGATTCCCTTCGCGGTGGACGCGCTGGTGCCTGAAACCGACGGCGTCACCGTGATCCATGGCGAGGAAAGCCATCGCGTCGACGCGGCCGTGCTGGCGCTCGGTGCGCTGCCGCCACAGCCGCTGGGCGTGGTGGGCGCAGCGGCGCTGGCCAGCGGCCGCTACATCGTCGATCCGTGGCGCCTGCTGGCCGGCGCCGACCAGACGCAGCCACCGCCGCGCAAGGTGGTGCTGGTGGGACTGGGGCTGACCGCCGTCGATGTCGTGCTGGAACTGTCCGCGCGCTGGCCGCAGGCCGAGTTCGTCGGCCTGTCCCGTCATGGCCGCTTTCCCGAAGTGCACCTGCGCAATGCGGCATTGCCCGTCGACGATGGCGCCGGGCTGGTCGAGGCGATGCGCGACGCGCCCGAAATCCGCCAGTGGACACGCCTGCTGCGCGAAGCCATCGGCCAGCCCGGCATCGAATGGCGGGCCGTGGTGGACAGCCTGCGCCCGCACCTGTCCGGCCTGTGGGCCGAACTTCCGCTGGAGCAGCGTTCGCGTTTCATGCGACACGCGCGCTGGGCGTGGGAGCGCGCGCGTCATCGCATGGCGCCGGCAGTCCACGACGCGGTTGATGCCCTGGAGCGCAGCGGCCGGCTGCAGCGCCGATGCGGGCGGTTGCACGCGGTGGAGGTCGATGGCGCCTCGCTGCGATTGACCATGGCCCACGCCGGCGTCGTCGAGGCGCTGGATGCCGACCTGGTGATCCAGACGGTCGGGCTGGACACGGACCTGCGTCGCAGCGACCATCGACTGATCAGCCAGTTGCTCACCAACGCACACATCGAGGCCGATCCGCTGGGCCTGGGTGTGATCGCCGACCGCAACGGCCGCCTGCAGCACGGAGACCGGCATTGGCCCCACCTGTTCGCCATCGGCAGCCTGTTGCGCGGCACCCTGTGGGAGTCCACCGCGATGCCGGAAATCCGCCAGCAGGCACGCCACCTCGCCGACCAGTTGCTGGACGGCTGAGCCACGCGCCGCGCCCCTGATGACGGCCGGCGCGCTCACTTTCTGCATCCTCCTGCTGCACGCGCTGGGCCTGCTCGCCGCGATGCATGCGGTGATGCACACGCGCACCCCGCAAGGCGCGATCGGCTGGGCGTTCGGCCTGTTGTTGCTGCCCTACGTCACCCTGCTGCCTTATCTCTATCTCGGCTCCAGCCGCTTCCTCGGTTACCGCGTGGGTCATCAGGCGCCAAGGGGACATCCGGCAACGACCGGGGCGGACGACGAACCGGCCACCGATCCGGCCTGCCCTAGCTACGCCGCGATCAGCACCCTGCAGGGCCGGCCATTCCGCAGCGACAACCGGCTGCGCCTGCTGATCGATGGCGACGCCGCCTTCGACACCATGCTGGCGGCGATGGCCGAGGCACGGCACTGCCTGCTGCTGCAGTTCTTCATCATCCATGACGATGCGCTGGGTCGGCGCTTGCAGCAGGTCCTGCTGCAGCAAGCCGCCGCCGGGGTGCGCGTCTGCGTGCTGTTCGACGGCATCGGCAGCCATGCGCTGCCACGCAGCTATGTCGAGACCCTGCGTGCCGGTGGCGTGCAGATCCACCGCTTCGCCACGCATCGCTGGCGCAACCGGCTGCAGCTCAACTTCCGCAACCATCGCAAGATCGTGGTGGTCGATGGCGCGCGCGGCTATGTCGGCGGACTCAACGTGGGTGACGAATACCTTGGCCTGAAGCCGCCGCTGGCGCCGTGGCGTGACACCATGCTGGAACTGCGCGGACCGGTGGTGGCCGACCTGCAGCAGCTGTTTGCCGACGACTGGCACTGGATCACCGGCAGCACGCCACCGCTGCTGCCGGTGCCGACTGGAGACGGGCACGCCAGCGCGCTGATCGTGGCCAGTGGCCCGGCCGATCCGCAGGAAACCGGTTCGCTGTTCTTCACTGCCGCGATCAACGCGGCGCGCCAGCGCGTGTGGCTCAGCACGCCCTATTTCATCCCCGACCACGCGGTGCGTGCGGCGCTGCAGCTGGCCGTGCTGCGCGGCGTGGACGTGCGCATCCTGATTCCGTCGCGCCCGGACCACCACACCGTCTTCCTGGCCTCGACCCTGCACGCGTACCAGGCGGTGCGCGCCGGCATCAAGGTGTTCCGCTACCAGCCGGGCTTCCTGCACCAGAAGGCGCTGCTGATCGATCGCGAGGCCGCGGCGATCGGCAGCATGAACCTGGACAGCCGCTCGTTCCGGCTGAACTTCGAGGTCGGCGCGATGGTGGTCGACCACGGTTTCGCTGCGGACGTGGCGGTCATGCTGCTCGACGACTTCAGGCGCGCCCAGGCCATCGACGAACACGAGTATCGCGATGCACCGTACCTGCGCCGGGTCGCCATGCATGTGGCGCGCCTGTTCGATCCGCTGCTTTGACATCACGGAGAAGCACCATGCGCCAGCTCGCCCTGCTGCTGTGCCTGATGACGGCATGCATTGCCGGCCACGCCGCCGAACCGGCGCATCTGGACGAACGCTCACTAGTCCTGGACGGCGTGACACATCGCTACCAGGTCTTCGTTCCGGCCGGCTGGACGGCCAAACGGCACTGGGCGGTGGTGTTGTTCCTGCACGGCAGTGGCGAACGCGGCGACGACAACCGCGCCCAGCTGAGCCAGGGCCTGCCGCCGTGGCTCGTCGAGCACAGGGACTTCCCCGCCGTAGTGGTGATCCCCCAGGCACCGCAGGGAGCTCGCTGGAACGGCGCGGTCGAGAAGATGGCGCTGCAGGCGCTGGAGGACAGCATCAAGGCCTGGCACGGCGATCGCCGGCGGCTCTACCTCACCGGCTTGTCAATGGGCGGCTACGGCTCATGGCAGATCGCGGTGGATCGTCCGGGGCTGTTCGCCGCCGCCGCGATCATCTGCGGCGGTATCCGTCACCCGAACGACAACGCCGACCTGTACCTGCGTGGCATCCCCGCCGGCATCGACGATCCGTACACCTGGGTCGCCACCCACATCGGAAACTTGCCGGTATGGATCTTCCACGGCGCACTCGACGATGTGGTGCCGCCGCGGGAATCGCGGCAGATGGCCGCCGCGCTCAAGGCGCGCCACGCCGACGTGCGCTATACCGAATTTGCCACGCTCAACCACGGCTCATGGCAGGCCGCGTACGCCACCGACGGGCTGTGGCCGTGGTTGTTCGCGCACCGATTGCCGGCGCGCTGAAGATTCAGCGGCGGCGGCCGAAGCGGTGTTTCCAGTCGCCGCTGCACAGGGCCCAGGCAAGGTAGATGCCCACGGCCACGCCGAGCACTTCGCACAGGGTGCGCAGGCCGATGCTGTCCGGATCGTGCACTTCGGCCAGCTTCACCTTGAGCAGTTGCAGCGACTGCATCCGCCCGTAATTGAAATAGAACAGGTTCCACAGGTCGCCGCTGACGGTCAGTGCGCTGGCCAGCAGGAACGACCAGCCGATCTGCGGACCGTAACTCCAGCCATTGCGCCGACCCAGCCAGTGGAACAACAGGAACAGGACGAATCCCGCCACGGCGGAAATCAGGCCGGCCTGCAGGCCACCGATGATTCCGTATCCCATCCACGACTGGTCGTACTGCACTGCGCGCCCCCGGTTCGTATGCCTGCGGCCATTATGGGTCATCCGGTCGCGTAGCCGGTTCCGGTTAGACTTTCGCCGACCGATCCACAAGAAACCGTCGATGACATCGAACCGCCCTGCCCATGCCGCGCTGATCCTGGTCGACGTGCAACCGGACTTCATGCCCGGTGGCGCGCTGGCCTGTCACGAGGGCGACACCATCATCCCCGGCATCGACGCCTTGCTGCGCGCGCGCCGCTTCCGCCACGTGGTCGCCACGCAGGACTGGCATCCGCCAGGTCACGTGTCGTTCGCCAGCCGTCATCCGGGACGCGCCGCCTTCGAGCGGATCGACCTGTACGGCCAGCCGCAGACGCTGTGGCCCGATCACTGCGTGCAGGGCACGGCCGGGGCCGAGCTGCATCCGGGCATCGACTGGTCGGCACTGGACGCGGTGATCCGCAAGGGCAGCGATCCCGCGGTGGATTCCTACAGCGGCTTTCGCGAGAACCATGGCCCGGATGGAAGCCGCCCCAGCACCGGCCTGGCCGGCTGGCTGCGCGAACGCGGCGTGGACGAGGTCGTCGTCTGCGGACTGGCCCGCGACGTCTGCGTGCTGTGGACGGCGCAGGATGCGCGGGAACTCGGCTTTCGCGCCAGCGTGCTGTGGGACCTCAGCCGCCCGGTGACGCCGGTCAGCGATGCAACCACCCGCGCCGCGCTGCTGGAGCAGGGCATCGGCATCGTGTAGCAGCGCGGGCTCGCTCAGGCATCGTTCTCGCCGGATGCGCGCACCGCGATCGCACCGTCCTCGTCGACCTCCACGCTCAGCGTGATCGGGCGACAGCACACCTGGCA
Organism: Rhodanobacter sp. Root179; assembly: GCF_001428465.1. NCBI lineage: Bacteria > Pseudomonadati > Pseudomonadota > Gammaproteobacteria > Lysobacterales > Rhodanobacteraceae > Rhodanobacter > Rhodanobacter sp. Root179. The sequence continues at coordinate 59,194 of NZ_LMHR01000083.1, forward strand.
ATCCTCGATGTACTGCTGGCTGGAAATCGAGGCGTCGATCAGGATGCCGATGGATTCGCCGCAATACGGGCAATCGATGATCTCTGGCGTGAGCATGGCGCATCTCCACGGGTAGCCAGGCCAGTACAGCACGAAGCCGGGTGACGCGGTCGTCAACCGTGGCGCGGCGACCAGGCCTGCGGCAGGCCGATCCAGAACAAGCCGTCGCGGGCGCAGCGCGGCGCCAGCTTCAGCAGTTCGTTGTCCTTGCTGACCAGCCAGCGTGCACCCGAGGCCTGCGCCAGCTCCAGGAACATCTGGTCGTCCGGGTCCGCGCAGCGCGGCAGCGATACCCCAGGCGACGCGGTGGCCTGTTCGTCCGGCAGGCAGTGCACCAGGGCATCGAACGCGGCCTCGATGCCGGGTCGGGCTTCGGCGCTGATCGGCACCTGCGGATAGTGCAGCACGCGCAGCCATTCGGCGCGGCAGTCTCTGCGCGTCACCGCCTGGATGCGGCCCTCGCGCATCGCCACGTGCAGCGCCGCGGACTGCGCATCGTGGAACAGGAAGATGTCCAGGCACACGTTGGTGTCCAGCACGACGCGTGGTGGCGAAGAGGCGGCAATCATCACGCCATGATGCGGCAATCAGGCCATGCGATGCACGGCACGCGCCCGGAACGAAACGAACAGGCCGCGATGGCGATGGCCGCCGCGGCCTTGTTCCCCGCGCAGGTTCAGTCGCCGCCGCTCCTGTTCAACCTGACGCGCGTGCTGACGTAGACATCGCCCGGGTCGGCCGGCACCTGGGCGAAATGCTTGCGGCCGAAGTACAGGCGGGTGCCGTCGGCCGACAATGTGGCGCGGGTTTCCGCGCCGTCCGGCGTGTTGACGGCGGTGTTCTCGATCGGACCTTGCACCGTCCACGGCGAAGCGGTGTCCGGGCGCGTGGCATGCCAGATGTCCTGATTGCGCGGATCGGCGCTGGCGCGGTTGCTGCTGAACACGATTTCCAGCCCGTCGCGGCGCACGTTCGGCATCAGGTCGGCGGCGTCGGTGCTCAGCTCGGCCACGCGCACGCCGGGCCCGAACGTGCCGTCGGCGCGCATCCGGCTCATGTAGATGTCATGGCTCTTGCTGTCCGGATAGCCGTCGCTGGAGAAATACAGGAAGGTGCCCTCGGCGGTTTCCACCACCGACGGGCTGTACTCCGAACCCCGGGTGTTCGGGCCGCCGTCCGCGTAGCCGCCCAGGTCAACCGGCGTGCCCCAGCCGTGCGCGGGGTTTTCCCGGGTCAGGAAGATGTCGCCGGCCGGCGGGCTGCCGGGCGGCGGCGCCGGCATCGCCTTGCAGCCGGCGCAGTCCCCGGCGTTCTGCCGCGAGCTGACGAACAGCAGCCACTTGCCGGGCAACGGCGTGGGACAGTAGTCGGCGGCGGTGGGCGAGTTCACCGGCGCACCGAGGTTGGCGGCGTGCTCCCAGCTGCGCAGCGCGACGTTCCAGCTCGCACGCCAGTTGTCCAGGCCGCCATTGCGGGTGGACATGAAGTACAGGTACTTACCGTCCGGCGATTCGATCGGGCAGCCCTCGGCCGCCGCGGTGTTAATCCCGGGAGCGGGCACCGCGTTGCTCCACGCGCCGTAGTTCCTGGCGTAAGTGCTGGCGGACAGGACCACGGCGATGGCCAGTGCGCATTGTGGGTATTTGCGGTTCATGCGTATCTCCTTGCGTATGAGATGGACAACCGCGGCAAGCCCCGCTCAGCGGGCTTGCCGCGCCATGGCGACGAGCCGCGGCTCGCCTTGCGAAAGCCGGTGCATCACGACCTGCACGTTATCGACGCCGCGCCCCTGGCAGGCGCGACCGATTCCGGCCATCAGTCGCTCGCGCGCGGCGTAGACTTGGCCGAAGTTGTGCAGGCCGGTCCATGCCTCGACCTGGCGCTGGGTGGGCAGGCGGGGTGACGCGCAATCGGCGACGAACCCGGTGACCCGGACCGACAGCAGCGTCGCCGCGCCCTCCTGGGCGAAGGCCGGTGCGATACATGCCGTGAGCAGGACGGCGGCGAAACGAAGGCGACGGTTCATGGCGATCTCCTCGGGCGACGTGCCGGCGGATGCCGGTGTGGCCAGCTTCGGGAATGCGACGCCACGGGTCTTGAGGCCGCCGCTGGGGAAGCACTGGACATTGCTTGGATTCCTTGGGAAAACATTGGGGGCCGCCCCGCAGCGCAGGTTTTCGTCCACCCACGTGCACCGCCACAGGACGCCATGGACCCCTCAACGCCCGCCCCGCTCGCCTTCGACGAATCCGCGATCGACTTCGCGGGCCGGCGATTGCTGCGCGACGGCATCGAGCAGCCGCTGGAACCCAAGGCCTTCGCCGTGCTGGCGCTGCTCGCCGGCACCCCCGGCCGGGTCTTCACCCGCGACGAGATCCTCGACGCCGTCTGGGGCCACCGCCACGTCACCCCGGGGGTGCTGAACCGGCTGATGACCCTGTTGCGGCACGCGCTCGGCGAGGACGCGAAAGCGGCGCGCTACCTGCACACCGTGCATGGCGTGGGTTACCGCTTCGACCTTCCCGAAGCCGCGCCCGACGACCCGCCGCAGGCCCTGCAGGCATCCGTGCCGGCAGCGCCGATGGTGCCGGTGCCGCTCTCAGCCCCACCGCCCCGCGCCAGCGGGCGGCGCGCCAGCGACCGGGGCGCCGTACCGCGTGCGCTGCCGTGGTTGCTGCCGCTGCTGGCGCTGCTCGCCTTCGCCGGCTGGACATGGTGGCCGCATGCGCCGAGCGCCCCGGGACCGGTCCCGGAGCGGAGCATCGCGGTGCTGCCGCTGGTCAACGCCGGCAACGACGCGCAGCAGGTGTACTTCTCCGACGGCCTGTCGGAAAGCCTGATCGACGCGTTGTCCCGGTTCCAGGGACTGAAGGTGATCGGTCGCACCTCGGCCTTCCGCTTCCGCGACAGCAAGGACGACAGCGCGACGATCGGCCGCAAGCTGGGCGTGGCCTACCTGCTCGCCGGCAGCGTGCAGCGCGCCGGTGACGTCGTGCGCATCAACGCGTCACTGACCCGCGCCGCCGACGGCAGCACGCTGTGGACCGAGCACTACGACCGGCCGTACAGGAACCTGTTCGCCCTGCAGGACGAGATCGCCCAGGCGGTGGCCGGTGCGCTGCAGCTGAAGCTGCTGTCGCCCGGAGCATCGGCAAGACCGAACGACCGCCCACCCGGCGGCAACATCGACGCCTACAACGTCTATCTGCAGGGCCTGCAGCATTGGCACAACCAGGATTTCCCCAAGGCCGCCGAGCACATGGCCCGGGCCGTGCAGCTGGACCCGCAATACGCGATGGCATGGGCGTACCTGTCCGGATCGTGGAGTACCGTCGCCGCGTTCCGGGACGATCCTCCCGCGGTGGCCCGCGAACAGCTGCGCCAATCGCGCCTGGCAGCGGACAAGGCGCTGCAACTGGCGCCCGGCCTGGGCCAGGCCCACGCAGCTCGCGCCTACCTGCAGTTCTACAGTTTCGATGCCCGCGGCGCCTTGGCCGAGTGCCGCCGTGCCGTGCAGCTGGCGCCTGAGGATGGCACGGTTCTCAATGGCTGCGGTTTCGTGTTGGCCGGCCTGGGGAAACTGGGGGAGGCGATCCGGCTGCGCGAGCAACTCCTCTCGATCGAGCCGTTGTACAACGTCAACGATTTCGAATACGCCAAACTGCTGACGGCGACTGGCCGGCTGGACGAGGCGACGAAGTACCTGCGCATCGCCGAGGACCTGTCGCCACCGGAATCATCCCGGCCATACCAGTTCATGTACGTAGCCATCGCGCGCGGCGACGTGGATGCCGCGCAGGAGGCCGCCCGCAAGCAGCTCTCGCCGTGGCGTGAAATGAATCTGGCGATCGCCACGCAGATTTCCCCGGACCGCGCAGAGGCGGATGCGGCACTGGCGAAGGTGCTCGCCGACAAGGTCTGGGCGAAAACCAGTCCCTATCTGGTCGCGCAAGCCTATGCGCTGCGCGGCGACGCGGACAGGACCATGGAATGGCTGGAGCGCGCGCCGGCCCACGACATCCTGTTCATGCTGAGCGACCCGCTCATCCTGCGTTTCCGCGAAGATTCGCGCCTGGTCGCGTTCTGCCGGAAGACCGGCCTGCCGCCACCGGGCGAAAGCGAGGCGCTGGGCATCGACCAGATCCGCGCCGCGAACAGCGCGCGGAACCGCTGAAGCGCGTCCGCCTTCGAGGACGGGCCCTGCCTCGACGCGCCGGCATCGGCGGCCATCCCTATACAATGCATGCTTTCCGAGCGGAACCGACAGCCATGGCCGAGCGCGAGTTCGACAACTACCTTGCCCGCTCCGGCGCCACCCTGGAAGGCTCGCGCTACGCCGCGTGGCTGGCGATCACGCCACGCCGCCACGGTTTCCCGGTGTACTACGCGATCTGCGAGAACCGCAGCTTCCGCGACAAGACGGTGGCCGAGACGGCTGCCGCCAAGGCGCTGGCCGAAATGAGCGGACTGGAACAGGACGGCACACCGATCTTTCCCGAAGGCTATACCGGCTTCGATGACGACCAGTCCGCCGACAGCCGGCCCGCCGACGATCCGGCCTGAGCTGGCGCCGGCATTACCGGCAACGCTGCGCCAGTTGCGCCACGGCCGCGGCGATCCCGGCGGGAGCGTCGACGCTCACCATCCGCGGATCGTTCGCCTCCACGGTGCTCTCCAGTTCATGGGCCCAGGTCACGTGATAGGGCATGTGCACGCCCCAGCCGCCCAGGCGCAGCACCGGCTCGATGTCCGAACGCAATGAGTTGCCGACCATCGCGAACTGCGCCGGTTGCAGGTCGAACTCGCCCAGCACGCGCCGATAGGTGGCGGCGTTCTTCTCCGACACGATCTCGATGCGGCGGAACAGGTCGGCCAGGCCGGACTGCGCCACCTTCTTCTCCTGGTGGAACAGGTCGCCCTTGGTGATCAGCACCACGTCGTGGTGCGCGGCCACCGCCTCGACCGCCTCGCGGATGCCCGGCAACAGTTCCACCGGATGCTGCAGCACGCTCTTGCCCAGCGCGACGATGCGGTGGATGTCGGCGGCGCTGATGCGGCTTTCGCTGAGCGCGATCGCGGTTTCCACCATCGACAGCGCCATGCCTTTCGCACCGTAGCCGAACAGCTCCAGGTTGCGCTGTTCGGTGGCCAGCATGGTGTCGTGCACGCGCTGGTCGCCCAGGTCCACGTAGCGGCCCACGATCGCGGCGAACGCGTCGTTCGCCTCGCGGTAGTAGCCCTCGCTGTGCCACAGCGTGTCGTCGCCATCGAAGCCGATCAGTTGCAGCATGCGTTCAAACCTTCGATTCAATCAGCAGGAGCCCGGTGCGGATATCGCAGCGGGAATGGAATAGCCATCCGGTAGCCCGCCCTCAGCGTGCCGCTCCAACTGCGGAGCCCGTCGCCGTACCTGCATCTTGGGAAGCTCCCATCAGGTTGTACGACAGCGGCGTGCTGAAACTCGTCGCCACCGGTTTGCCGTCGATCCATTCTGGCTTGGCTTGCAAACCTTGCATGGCTTCACGCGCAGCCTTCTCAAATACCTTTTCCGCGTGCTCAGCGCTACCGTAGAGCTCGCCGGAAACCTTGACTTGGCTTACCTGCACATCGGTGACCGAACCATCCGGCTGGGCGATCGCATCGATCCTCATCGTGGCCTCCGTGCGTGAGCGCATCATGCTCGGGGGATATTTCAGTGGCTTGGTAAAGATCAGGCTGGGGCCACTCGAAAGCAGAACCACACGTACGCCGTACTTGTCCGGCCCTTGTTGCAGGACTTCCAGCTTGATCCGTGCATAGGTGCGGGCGGTGACGGCCACACCATTCTTCATCACCGGCGTGAACTGCCAGTGCGACACCGCCTGCTGGATCGATGGCGCAAACGCAGCCGGCAAATCTTCCGGCGGCGCTACCTTCGCCACATGCCCCTGCGTGTCGATGTCCAGCGCCACGTCGGCACGATAGCTGCGTACCACCTGCTGCGCACTGATCGTGCCAATGCAGGTCAGGAGCAGGAGCAGGCTTGCGATGCCCGTTCTCATGGATATCCCCTTTTGTATTCCACCCGGAACACACGATGGCGCCGCTGATTCAGCTGAAATCGCTGCCCAGACGCAGGTTGATGTGCAGCGCCGTGGCCAGTTCGCGCATCGGCTCGTTGTCGCGGCTCAGCGTGATCCAGCCGGCATGCGAGTCGTCCTCGGTTTCCCAGGTCCACAAGGTATAGCCGGATTCGGCCAGCCGGTCGTAAGCGATACCAAGCACGCTGCCGGCATCGCGATCATCGAAATAATCGTCGTCGTCCGGGTCGCCGTTCCAGTCGATCGACAGGTTCCAGCGCGCGCTGAGTTCGTCCAGCGCCTGCACCAGCGAGCGCAGGTCGTCCTCGGCAACCATGAAGCCCGCGCGCCAGTCGATCACCCGCGCCACCAGCTCGACCGGCTCGGACTCGTCGCCATCGGCCACCGCTTCGCGGTAGGCGGTGAACTGCTGCAGCGCGGAGTCTTCGTCGCCCGGGTTGATCAGCAGCAGAAGCTGCCACACCCGCGCCTCGATCGAATCGTCTTCCTCGTCGAAGTCGCGGTCGTCCTCGAAATCGTCGTCGTCACGCATGCTCACGCACCTACCCGCTGGCGCACCGCATCCATGTCGCGGATCGGGCGGATCTCGATCGCGCCGGTGCGCGACCACGGGAAGTTCGAGGCGATGCGCACTGCCTCGTCCATGTCGGCCGCCTCGATCAGGTTGAAGCCGCCCAGGTATTCCTTGGTTTCGGCGTAAGGGCCGTCGACCACGCTGGTGCGGCCGTCGCGCACGCGCACGGTGCGCGCGGTCGCCGGTGCTTCCAGTTGCTGCGAATCGTGCAGCTGTCCGTTGGCGCGCAAGGCGTCGGCCTTGACGAAGCAACCGTGCATCAGGGTATCGAACTCGCCTTCGGGCAGTGCGCCCAGCAAGGCGTCGTCGCAGTAGATCATCACGAGGTATTTCATGGCGTCCTCGGCGGGAAGGTTCACGGAACCATGGAGAGGCAGGGCGAGGGTGGATAATGCCGCAATGAGCACCGCCCACGATACCTCCAGCGCCCCGTCCTGCCCGCCGATCGCCTTCGTGCGTTCACCGTATGCGCGGCGGATCGACGCGCCGCACCAGTCCACCGTGGTGGCCGGCACCGAGACCCGGGAAGCGGCCGAGGCCACGATCGAGTTCATCGCGGACTTCCCCGCGGCAGCCTACCGCGACCTGGCCGGCTTCGAACGGATCTGGCTGGTGTTCGCCTTCCATCGCAGCGAAGGCTGGAAGGCCGAGGTGCGCCCGCCGCGCGGCGGCGGCAAGCGCAGCGTACTGGCCACGCGTTCGCCACACCGACCGAACGCGCTCGGCCTGTCGGCGGTGGAACTGGTCGCGGTGGGCGATGGTGTGTTGCAGGTACGCTGCGTCGACCTGCTCGACGGCACGCCGATCCTCGACATCAAGCCCTACGTGCCCTACGCCGATGCGTTTCCGGCCTCGCGTGCCGGCTGGATCGACGAAATCGATGCAACGCAGGGCCGGCATTCCGCGCCCGGGCCGAAGCGCCCGCGCTCGTCCCCGGGCAACTAAGCCATCGTCGCCGGCGCGCACGCTCCGCACCTGAAACAGCCACGTCCCGACAGGGCGGATCATGCCGCGCCATTCGCGCGACACGATCCGCACCCAGCTCATTGGCCGAAGTCCAGTCCCAGTTCGATCGAGACCGCGCGGCCATAGGCGTTGTAGTTGCCCACGTCGTAATACGGCCAATTTCCATTGGTGCGATCCAGCGGCGGACGCTTGTTGGCGATGTTGTTCGCCACCAGCGCAATCGAGGCCATCGGGTTGAGCCGGTAGCGCACGCTGCCGTTGAACAATACCCACGGCGCGATGTTCTTCGCCGTGCCGATGGCGTTCCACGTATTGCCGTTGCGGATGCCGTAGACGGTTGAGCTCCAGTTGCCGATATTCCAGGTCAGGCTGCCACTGACGCGGCTTTTGAATTCATCGGAATTGGCACAGCACAACAGGTCGTAGGTCGGATCACCCTGCTTTTCCTGCCAGGTGTGCTTGAACTCGTTGTAGTAGTCGCCGCTGAAGATGAACTTGCCCCACGCACCGGCATCGAGCCGGTAGGTCAGGTTCGACTGGATACCGGTCTGGTACTCGGACGACACATTGATCGGATAGGTCGAAACCTGTTGCACGCCGCCGGGATTGACCGGGTCGCTGGCCGGCAGACGCTGCACCTCACCCAGTACCTCGGCGCACGTCGGCGAGTTGATGTCGTAGGCGGTCTGCCCGTTCTCGGACATGCCCAGGCGGCAATTGGCCTCCAGGTCGAGGATCTCGTCGCTGCCCAGGATCGCCACTTCATTGGAGATACGGATCGCGTTGTAATCCACCGACCAGCTGAGGTTGTTGTCCGCATTCGACCACACGAAGCCGTAGGTGAATGACTTGGCGGTGATGTCCTTCAGGCCCGTATTGCCGCTGGACACGGCAAGCATCGATCCGCCGGCCTGCGGACAGCTGTCGAAATTGTCCGACGTGTAACCTGCCGCGCGGCACTTGTAGTAATCGGTCGCGGTGGAATAGCCGCTGCTGCGGCTGGAGAACAGGTAGAACATGTCCGGCGCGCGAAACGCCGTCGCATAGCTGCCACGAATCAGCAGGTGGTCCATCGGCCGGTATTCCAGGCCCAACTTGTAGGTTGCCTTGCCATTGCCACCGCCGTCGTAGCTGTACTTGTCGTAGCGCGCCGACAGGTTGGCGCTCAAGGTCTTCAGCAACGGCACCTGCATCTCGGCACCGGCGGCGTACTGCGAGCGCGCACCGGATGCCACGGTGGAGCCACCCACTCCGCGGAAATAGCCTTCATCGGCCAGCGGGCTGCCCGAACGGTTGTCGAAACGCTCGTTGCTGGCCTGCACGATCGCGGCGAAACCCACCGGTCCGGCCGGCAACTGGAACAGGTCGGTCGTGTTGGCGGTGATCGTCTCGTTCTGCGTCCATGACATCGACGCGGCGCGATTGGTCGCGGAGAACTGCTGGTATTGCGCCGTCGTCAGCGGCTGGTACAACCGATCCAGATGGGGCGCGAAGATCGGATAGCCGGAAGCATCCGTACCCAGCTGCGGCCCGAGGTAGTACGCATCGACGCCGTTGTTGGCGAGGAAGTCGGTCGACTTGCGCACGGCCCTGGATTGAGAACGGTTGTAGTAAGCGTCGTAGCTCCAGTCCGTATCGCCGATGCCGCCGCGAATGCCGAAGCTGGCGTTGTAGGTATGGGTGAACACGTGCTGGTCCTTCGCATCCAGGCCGACTTCCTCCGGCGCAAAGATGCGCTGCCACTGTTCGTACTGGCCGGATGTCTGGTTGTAGAAGGTCTGGTTCCAGAACGGGCTGCCGCCGCTGTAGGTCGGGTTGCTGTAGCTGTACAGCATGTCCGAGTACAACTCGGTGTTGTCGTTGATGTGGTGGCGCAGGAACAGCGAACCGTTGACGTCCGTGCTCTTGTTGCTGAGCGACGCCAGGCTGACGTTGTTCGGGCTGCCGCAGTAATTGCCCAGGCTGGCGCCATCACGATGGCTGTATCGGGTGGTGCCCGAATACAAATAGCCCAATGGCGCGCAGGCGTCCGCCCCCGGATCGATGTAATGCGGATTTGCCCCGGCAGCCATGCGCAGGAAGGTCCGCGAAGGCACCCCCGGCTTGCCGGTCGGATCGTCATCGTAGGAGTCGATGTAGCTGCGCTGGAATGCCCAGACCGGTGTCTCCCTGGATACCTGCAAGCCGGCACTCACATCCAGCTTGCCCCAACGGTGTCCCGTACTCAGTTGCAGGCGCTGGTTGTCGCCGCCACCGTCGTTGTAGCCGCCCATGCGCAAACTCACATGGGTACCTTCCACGTGGTCCTTCAACACGATATTGACCACGCCGGCAATGGCCGCCGATCCGTAAATGGAAGACTGACCGCCGGTAAGCACGTCGATATGGTCGATCATGCCGACCGGGATATTGGCGATGTCGACGATATTGTTGCTGCCGTTGTAGGCCAGCGGGTAACTGGTCATCGGCTTGCCGTTGAGCAGTGTCAGGGTGAAGCTCGGATTCAGCCCGAACAGGCTGATCGTCTTGGCGCCGGGCGTGTAGCCTCCCGTGAATTGTGGATCCTGCACCGAGCCGTTGGACACCGGCAGCGCGCGCAGCGCATCGAATACATTGCCGAAACCCTGCTGCTCGATGTCCTTGGCGGTCACCGTGATGACCGGCGAGGGGCCCTCGACCTGTGCCCGCGGAATCAGCGAGCCGGTTACCTGCAGGGCCTGCAATTGCTTGACCTCGGGCGCGGCAGCCGGCTTCTTTTGCTTGTCGGCCTTGTCGGCCTGACTCCCCACAGCCACGTCCCGAGCCGCCACGGGAGTGTCGGGCACGGTGTTCTGAAGGTCGCTGGCCCACGCGTGTGCTGCCGGGATCGACAGCAGCGACGTCACGATGGCACCAAGTATTTTCAATTTCATGGGATAGATGCACTCCACTCAGGATTGACCATGTGCCGATGCACTGCGGCACGCCACGACTCTCCATGCTCGTCGGGAACATGGCCAACAAGCCGCTCACCGGCACTGCCGCCACGCCTGTTCACGACGTCCTCCCCGCCTGCGCCCAGCTTTTTCCGGGCACAAAGCTCCCCGCCGCACGACCGGAAATCGTGCGTTTTTCTTGCTTGTCTTGCCCCGCCGCTACCGCCGGCGCGCCGCTTCAGTTCAGCGACGCGCCGCCACTTTCCCTACCGGTTCCACCGCCTGCCCAAGCCACTGGATCTCCGACAACGCCACCGGTCCTGCATCATTCCCGTTGTCGATGCGCAAGCGGTAATAGATGTAGTCGCCCGGCTCGGTGACCCCAAACGCGCGCAGCTGTTGCGGCCAGCGAAAAGCCTCCCCGTGACGGCGATCCAGCACGTGCCAGCGACTGCCATCGCGGGAACCCTGCAGCTGCCAATCGCCAGGACCATGGCCGGTTGCCGCACTGGTCAGCGTATACATCAGCACGCGCCGGGCGCCATCGGTGAAATGGACGTCTATCGTCGGATGACTTCCGTCAAGGACCGAGCTCGTGGCGGCATCACCGTCGGCCAACGGCTTTGCCGCAGGCTGGTCACCGTCAAGAACAGCCACGTCATGACCCGGCCGGAAAAGATTGCGCCACGGTGCCGGTCGGCTGCCCGCTTGCGTCAGCGATGGCAAGCTTGCCGCCGCATCGGTGCCCCAGCGCGACGGCTTGGGCCCCATGCGGAATACCAGCTCGGCGCCCTCGGCGAGGTCAGCGTGGTCAAGGTAGTTCTTGCGGTACGGCCGGCCGTTGAGGGTGACGCTTTGTATGTAGCGGTTGCGATCGCTGACGCCGGGCGCACGGATCTCGATGCGCTTGCCGTTTTCGAGATGGATGATCATCCGCGGAAAGTACGGTGCACCGATCGCGTAGGTCGGCGTGCCCATGCGCAGCGGATAGAAACCCGCGGCGCTGAACAACCACCACGCCGACATCTCGCCATTGTCCTCGTCGCCGGGGTAGCCCTGGCCAATCTCGCTGCCCACGTACAGCCGGGACAGCACATCGCGCACCTTGTCCTGGGTCTTCCACGGCTGCCCGGCCAGGTCGTACATGTAGATGATGTGATGCGATGGCTGGTTGCTGTGCCCGTACTGGCCCATGCGCACATCGCGCGCTTCCAGCATCTCGTGGATCACGCCGCCGTAGCTGCCGGTGTGAAACACGCCGGGTGTGGCAAAGAACTGATCGAGCTTGGCAGCAAGGTGGTCGCGACCACCATAGAGCGACGCCAGACCGACCCCATCCTGCGGCACATGGAAAGCCATGTTCCAGGCGTTCGTCTCGGTGTAGTCGCCACCCCAGCGCAACGGATCAAAAGGCGTCGAGGCAGCGGTCCATTGCCCCCCGGCATCGCGACCGACGAAGAAGCCGACCTGCGGGTCAAACACGTTGACGTAATCCAGCGCACGCTGCTGAAAGTAGCGGGCATCGTCCGCGTAATGCGATTGATACGGATCGTCGCCGCTCGCCTTGGCCAGCGCGCCGGCCAGATTGCCGATCGCGAAATCGTTGATGTAGCCGTCCATTGACCACGACAATCCTTCGTCCACGGCATTGTCGGTATAGCCGAGATACGGCGAGCGCTGCATGCCCTTGCGCCCGGCGCCGGCGATCGGGCTGACCACGGTGGCGTCCTTCAGCGCCGACTGGTAGAACGACTTCACGTCGAAATTGCGCACGCCTTTCAGCCACGCATCGGCGAATGCCACGTCGGCGCTGGTGCCCACCATCAAGTCGGCATAACCCGGCGATGACCAGCGCGCGATCCAGCCGCCATCCCGATACTGCTGCACGAAGCCATCGATCATGTCGCCAGCCATGCCCGGCGTCAGCAAGGTGTAGGCCGGCCACGCGGTGCGATAGGTGTCCCACAAGCCGTTGTTGACGTAGACCTTGCCTTCGAGCACGCGCGCACCGGTCTGGCTCGGCGTGCTGGCGGCCAGCGGCGGCGAGAACGGACTGGCGTAGCGATAGTCCGGATGCTCGCGGCTGCCGGTGTTTTCGAACGCCGCATTCGGGAACAGGAACAGGCGGTAGAGGTTCGAATACAGCGTGACTTTCTCGTCACGGCTGGCTCCGTCCACTTCGATGATGCCCAACCGGGCATCCCATGCCTGTCGCGCACGCTCACGCACATCCTCGAAGCTGTCCTGCGGGGCGATCTCCAGTTCAAGGTTGTGCCGCGCCTGTTCCACGCCGATCAGCGAGGTGGCGATACGCATCGTCACCTGCGGTTGCCGCGCATCCACATCGAAGGCGAACCAGGCTGCCACGTGGTCGCGTGCCGTGCCCTTGTAGCGGCCGCTGGCGCGAACCGGCCGGTCGAACCTGGCGTAGAAGTACAACCGCGTAGCGCCGGTCGAAAGTCGGCTTTTCACATCGGACCAGCCGCTGATCGATCGCCCGGCGGGGTCCAGGGTGATGCCGCCGCGGTCGTCGCGATTGTCGAAGACCAGCTGGGCTTTCGGCCCGGTGAAGCTGAAACGCATCGTCGCCGCGTGATTGGTCGGCGTGATTTCCGCCCGCATGCCATTGTCGAAACGCACCTCGTACAGATCGGCGCGGGCGACCTCATTGGCGTGCTCGAAGGACAGCGCGCGTGTGGCCCGATCCAGTGATGGCACGCCATTCGCCGCCTGTGCCGGCATCACCTGAAAAGTCTGCCGGTCGCCCATCCACGGACTGGGCTCATGCGACAGCGCAAAAGCCTCAATGCGTGGCCGGTTATCGGCGCCGTTGCGTTCCTGGTACTGGTAGATCCAGTCGGAGCCGGCCTGGGTAGTCGGCGTCCAGAAGTTGAAGCCGTGGGGCAATGCCACCGCAGGAAAGGTGTTGCCGCGCGAAAAGCGGCCGTTGCTGTTGCTGCCGCGCAAGGTGTTGACGAAATCGCTGGGACGCTCCGCTTGCTGCGGTGTTGGCTCAGCGGCGATACGGATATCGTCCAGGTAACCCTCGAACTGCGCGCGGTTCGAGGCGTCGTCGTGTGTCACCAGCACTTGACGGATACGCCGACCAGCCGCCACGTTGCCCAGCGCCGTGGAGACAAGATTCCACTGGTCGGGGTACAGCACGCGGCCCTGCCCTTGCGCCTGCGCGGTCATGCCGATGCGATGCTGATCCACCGCGCCAAGTTGCGACAAGCGACTGCCGTCGTCGAACAGCAGATCAATGGCCACGTAGTTGGCCGGGTTGCGCAGATCACCATCGACGGATTGGGGAAAGATCACATACGACAACACGGAATCGGCACGCACCGGAATATCCACGTCGAACAGCGCCACGGATCCGTTGGCCACGGACCCGGCGGTGTAATGCAGCGCGTGCAATCCATCGAAACCCACATCCGCTCGCGCGGCAAGTGCGTGGCTGGTCGACGGCCCGCCCGCCACATCGAGACGGAGTGCCGCGTTGGTGGTCGCCCCGGAAACCAGCGATGGCGGTTCGGTCGGCTCAAACGAGCGCAACCAGCCCTCGACGGCGCCATCTTTTGCGATAGCCGCGCTGGCACTCGGCAAGCATGCCGTGGCGAACAACAAGCGCAGTCCCAGACCTGGCAGCAGCCTGGTCATGCGACGAACTTTCGAACCTGTGAATACGTTGCCGTGCACGAACGCCCTCCCCGAAAGCTTCACCGACCCGCGCCAGACGTGGCGGTCGAATCAGTGAATTTGTAACGATCCAAATTCCGTGCGAAAAATTCCCGCCGGCCGCCCCGTGCCCGGACAAACAAGTCCGCGGTGGATCTCCCCGCAAGGCCATCGCAGGCGCTTCCCACCACTTTCCCATCGTCCGGAAACGACGCGATGTGGAGCAGCAAGGCGCATTGCCACCACCAAACGGCGTGACGGCTGTCGCGGAGTAACTGCTTTCGGGATTTGCAGCGAACACGACAGCCACCTGGCCCGCGACAGGCTCCGCCACCAGGGCAAACCTTGGCAAAAAGAACCTGGAGGGGAGTCGGTGGTCATCGCCAGCCTTTTATTTAGATCGATCCAAGCGGCCACGCTAGCACCTTCCCCATCAGGACGCATGCTGCACCGCGACGTGAGGAACGGCGCCGATAAGTTACATTTGGATCGTTCCAAATCCACGAACTTCACCTCCAAGATGGCGTTCCTGACCCCTTGTGCGCACGGACGACGCCGGCATCCGGAATTTCTGAAGGAACGGCACAAACGCCGAGCCCTCATCTTCACCGACATGCGGCGACGGGTTTTGCTTGAGGCCTGAGCAGCGTCAGTGATCACCGCTTGATGGATCACATCCGATGGATCACACCCGGGCATCTTCTTCCGCAGGTGCGCCGACATGGGAGCAAGACATGGCAACTTCGATCCGCGTCATCGCACTCTGTGCGCTGCTTGCCGTTCCGCTGGTCAGCGCCGCAGCCGACCCACGACAGCAAATCCTGTCACCGGCTGCGGCCGTCAATCCGCTGATCGGCAGCAGTCATGGCGGCAACACCTTTCCCGGTGCCGTGCTGCCGTTTGGCATGTTGCAATGGAGCCCGGAGAACACGCGGGGCAAGCACAATCGCACCGCGGCGCCGGGCGGCTATCTTTATGAGGCGGCACGTATCCGCGGTTTCAGCCTGACCCATCTTTCCGGTACCGGCTGTGCCGGTGCCAGCGGCGACGTGCCGTTCATGCCCGTCACCACGCCGATCACCAGTTCACCTTCCTCCGATGACGATGACAGCCGCTATGCGAGCGACTTCCGTCACGCCGACGAGCAGGCCAAAGCCGGCTATTACCAGGTAAAGCTGGCCAACGGCACGGACGTCGAACTTGCCGCAGCAATGCGCAGCGGCGTCGCACGGTTCGGCTTTCCTGCCGGAAAGAAGGCGAACCTGCTGATCCGGACTTCCGACTCCGAAGTCGGCAGCAGCGCGGCCACGGTGCAGGTGGATCGCATGCGGCGCACGGTCAGCGGCTCGGTCACCAGCGGCAATTTCTGCGGCTACCTTTCCGAAGCCAATCAACGCAGCTACTACACGCTCTACTTCGTCGCCGAGTTCGACCAGCCGTTCACGCAAACAGGCAGCTGGCACGACGACCAGTTGCAACCGGGAAGCACCGAAGCCAGTGGCGGCACCAGTTACGCCGCCAAGGGTTTCCCCCCGTTGGGCAAAGGCTCCGGCGCATGGGTCGGTTTCAAGCCGGGCAGCAAGGTGCAGGCACGGGTGGGCATCTCCTACGTCAGCCTGGAAAACGCCAAAGCCAACCTCGATGCCGAGATCCACCCGGGCACCACGCTGGCGCAAGTGCGACAGCGTGCGACCGCCAGCTGGGACAAGGCACTTGGCGGAATCACCCTCGGCGGTGGCAGCAGCGATCAGCGCACCACGTTCTACACCACGCTTTACCACGTGATGATGCATCCAAACGTCTACAGCGACGTCAACGGCGAGTATCGCGGCTTCGATCAGCGCACGCATCGCGTCAGCAATGGCCAGCAGGCGCAATACGCCAACTTCTCCGGCTGGGACATTTACCGCTCGCACCTGCAGCTGGTGACCTGGCTGCAACCGCGCGTCGGCAGCGACATTGCGCAGTCGTTGTACAACCAGGCCGGACAGAACCATGGCGAATGGGATCGCTGGACCCACAACTCCGGCGGCACCCACGTCATGAGCGGCGATCCTTCCGTGCCGGCACTGGCCGGCATCGCGGCGTTCGGCGGCCAGCATTTCGACCTGCGCGGCGTCTACCATTCGCTGCGCACCGCAGCGACCATCGTTACCGCCAATGACCTCAGCGATGCGGGTTGCAACGTCGAGTGCGTGGGCCAGCGGCCGTCGCTCGACCAATGGCTGAAGTTGCATTACATCGCCAGCCAGTCGCATGCCTGGGGCGGTGCCGGTGAAACGCTGGAATCGGCCACCGCCGACTTTGCCTTGTCCGAGCTGGCTCGCCGCGTCGGCGACCACGCGGGCCAGCAGCAATTCCTGACCCGCGCTGGCTACTGGCGCAATCTGTTCAATCCCGCCGCCACGCCGCAGGGCGGATATATCCAGAACCGCAACAACGACGGCAGCTGGCCCGCCTTCAAACCGGATACCGACGAGGGCTTCGTCGAAGGCAGCGCTGCGGTCTATCTGTGGATGGTGCCGTTCGACGTCCATGGCCTGTTCGACGCGCTGGGCGGCCGCGAAAAAGCCACCGCGCGGCTGGATGCCTTCTTCCACGACACGGACGGTCACTGGGCGCTGACCGGCGCGGGCCCGCTGCATGCTGAACTGGACAACGAACCGTCGGTGGGCACGCCATGGCTTTACGACTACGCCGGCCAGCCCTGGAAAACCCAGAAAGCCGTGCGCATCGTGCTCGACACGATCTGGAAAAACGCACCGGACGGCATACCCGGCAACGACGATCTCGGCCAGATGTCGTCGTGGTATGTATGGGCGGCACTCGGCCTGTATCCGGAAATCCCCGGACGCGCCGAACTGTTGCTGGGCAGCCCGCTATTTCCGCATGCGGTGGTGCATGGTTCCGGCGGTGATGTAGTGATCGACGCGCCTGGCGCCGATCCCGAACGTCTTTACGTGCACGCGCTAAGCGTAGACGGCAAACCGCACACGAAGCCCTGGCTGCCGACCTCGTTGGTCGAACATGGCGGCCACCTGCAATTCACGCTGCAGTCGGAGCCCGATCGGTCCTGGGGCGGCGCAGCGGCCGACGCCCCGCCGTCGTTCCCGCCGCCGCGCAGCTAGGCGATCGATGGATGCATCCGCCTCAGGAGCAACTGCCACAGCAGGTGCTACCGCCGCTGACGTGAATCTGTTGCGGTTCGGACACGCGGCTGGCGGCAAAACCCGCCTCCTGCAATGCGGTGATGACCTGGCCAGACGTCAGTTGCGCCGACACGTCGATCTGTCCCGTGGCGACATCACCGGTGACTTTCGCGTTGGCGTCATGGGTCCGCAGGATGGCGGCGATGGCGCCGGCGTCGTCAACGAGATTCTTCACTTCGAACAGCATCGGTACAGCCTCCAGGACAAGGGCGGGAGATCCGCCATGAACCATGATGCCGACCCTTCCGGTCAGCCGCCCTGATCTCGGTCAGGGCGATCCGAAACCGTGAGACAACCCCCGGCTAGCTTGCACGGGCTGTCGCGAGTCCTTCGTCGCCGGCGCCCGATGCACTTGGCAGTGGTCGGTTCAAACTTTTGCCGCGCCCGGCCCCCCGCCTGGCGCGGCTCTTTTTTGATCGCGGGTCCCGGCGAATCGGGCCCAGGCCAGCCCGCTGCGATGCGCCGGCTCCCCCGTCACCGTGCTGCGCGCACTGATTCGGGGTTCACACGAGCTGCAGCATGATGCCGGTGAGGCATACGCCAGCCCAATCGTGGAGGCATCCCATGAAAGTCCTGCTCTGGTCATCGCTGTTGCCCGTGATGCTCGCCGCCTGCAGTCCGTCCCATGCACCGGACCCGGCGGCAGCGGCGCCCGTGGCCACGACGGCACCGGCCCTGGGCGGCCATCACTGGCAGTTGCACGATGCCGTCGACGGCAACAACCAGCGCCTGGACGGGCTGTTCGACGGTTCCGGCAAACCCCTGCAACTGGACTTCACCGACGATCACATCAGCGTCAGCCATGCCTGCAACGGCATCGGCGGCAGCTACAAGATCGTCGATGGCCACCTGCTCACCGGGCCGCTGATGCAGACCATGATGGCCTGCGCCGATCCCGTCCTCATGCAGCGCGAGAAGACCATCAAGCACGTGCTGGGGGCGAAGCCCGCGCTGATCACATCCAGCGCCGACGGCCAGTCCCTGCTCAGCCTGGCCGCCGCCGACGGGACCACGCTGACCTTCGCCGGCCAGCCCACCGCCGAACAGCGCTACGGGGGTCCCGGCACGATCGAGTTCCTGGAGGTCGCGGCCGAACCGGTCAGCTGCCAGCACCCGCTGCCGCCGACGAACAACTGCCTCCAGGTTCGTCAGCTGCATTACGACGACCAGGGTTTGCGGGCGGGCGAACCCGGCCCATGGCTACCGCTGGCGCAGCCGATCGAAGGCTACGAACACCAGCCCGGGGTGCGCAACGTGCTGCGGGTCAAGCGCTACGCATGGCCAAACCCGCCGGCCGGCGCAGCGTCGAGCGCCTATGTGCTGGACATGGTGGTGGAAAGCGGAACAGCGACCCCTGACGCGAAATAGCCGCCGTCACGCCCGCCTTCGCTTCACCGCCGGGCGCCAAGCAGCCCGACGTGGTAGCCGGCCGCACGCAGCCTGGCGGTGGCCTTCGCGTTCAGCACCAGCAGCACGATCAGGCTCACCAGCGGCACGAACATCAGCACCAGCAGGATCACCCGGCTGGCCATCGAGAAACCCATGCCGGTGCACAGCTTGAACGTGCCCACCAGCGCGGCGCAGACCACCAGCACCAGCAGCAACGCGGCGAACAGGCCAAGCACGCCCTGCAAGGCGACGGCGGCGAAGTAGCCGAGGATCGCGTAGATGATCAGCTTCTGCGCGCTGGCCACCTGCTCGATGCCGCTGTCCGGGACAAAGGTGTCGGCAACATCGGCCTGCGGCGCCTGATACGGATTCTGCATGGTCATTCGGTTCCCCTGATTGTTGGACCGCAGTATGCCCGGAGCCGGGTTCGCGGCGCAGCCGTCGTGCGTGTCCGGGACAACGCAGCCGCTCAGCGTGGTCCGCCCCGCGACTCGGGCAGCCGGGCGATGACCAGCAGCAACACGACCATCAGGCTGGCCAGCATCCACGGCAGCCAGGCATGTCCGCGCAGCCACCCGATCGAGGCGAGCATCGACAGCGTGACCACGATGAGCGCCGTCACCTTGGTGCGGCGTGACACGCTGCGCTCGCGTTCCCAGCGTTCGATCGCCGGCCCCAGCCGCGGCCGCGACAACAGCCAGCGATGCCAGCGTGGCGAGGCGCGAGCCCAGCACGCGGCGGTCAGCAGCAGGAACGGCACGGTCGGCAACAGCGGCAGGAAGATGCCGATCACGCCCAGCAGCAGCGACAGCGCGCCCACGCCGAACAGCAACCCGCGCATGAGGCGATGGCGACTGGGCGACGGCGTGGGGGATTCGATCATCGAGGTGAAGGATGCGGCGGAGCCGGAAGGAAACGGCCGCCCGGCGTGACCCGGGCGGCCGCTGCAGTCGACAGGTGCAGATCAGTCGACCGACGCATCCAGACCGCGACGCTTCAGCAGCGGCTCGATCTGCGGTTCGTGGCCGGCGAAATCACGGAACAGCTGCAGCGCATCCTTGCTGCCGCCGCGCGACAACAGGGTCGAGCGGAAACGGTCGCCGTTGGCGCGGGTCAGGCCGCCGTTCGCCTTGATCCACTCCACCGTGTTCGCGTCCAGCACCTCCGACCAGATGTAGGCGTAGTAACCCGCCGCGTAGCCGCCCATGATGTGGCTGAAGTACGGCGTGCGGTAGCGCGGCGGCACCGCCGCGTAATCGGTGCCGTTGGCCTTCAGCGCAGCGGCTTCGAACGCCATCACGCCGTTCGCCTCGGGGATCCTGTCCGCGCCGACCTGGTGCCAGCTCTGGTCGAGCATGGCCGAACCCAGGTACTCGGTGGTGGCGAAGCCCTGGTTGAATTTCGAGGTGGCCAGCACCTTGTCCAGCAGTTCCTTGGGCATCGGCGCACCGGTCTGGTAATGCCTGGCGTAATTGGCCAGCACGCCGGGCCAGTCGGACCACATCTCGTTCACCTGCGAGGGGAATTCGACGAAGTCGCGCGGCACGCTGGTGCCGCTGAAGTACGGGTACTGCACGTTGGAGAACATGCCGTGCAGCGCATGGCCGAACTCGTGGAACATCGTGGTCACCTCGTCCCAGGTCAGCAGGGTCGGGCCGCTGGCCGGCTTGGTGATGTTGAGGTGGTTGGCCACGACCGGCAGGTTGCCGGTGAGACCGGACTGCTGCACGTAGGAGTTCATCCACGCGCCACCGCGCTTGGACGGACGCGCGTACATGTCGGCCAGGAAGATCGCCAGCTGCTTGCCGTCGGCGTCGAACACGTCGTAGACCAGCACGTCGGGCTGGTACACCGGCAGGTCGGTGCGCTGCTTGAAGCTGAGTCCGTAGAGCTGGCCGGCGGCGTAGAACACGCCGTTCTCCAGCACGTTCTTCATCTCCAGGTACGGCTTCAGCTGGCTCTCGTCGAAGTCGTATTTTTCGGCGCGTACCTTCTCGGTGTAGTACGCCCAGTCCCAGGCCGCCAGCTGGAAGCTCGGCTCGCCCCTGGCCTTCTGTTCCTTGTCGATCATCGCCTGCAGCGCCGCGCCCTCGCGCTTCGCATTGGCCACCGCCGGCGGCGCCAGTTTGGTCAGCATCGCATTGACCGCCTCGGGCGTCTGCGCCGTCTCGTCGGCCAGCACGTAGGCGGCGTAGGTGGGATAGCCCAGCATCTGCGCCTTTTCCGCCCGCAGCTTCAGCACCTGCGACACGATCGCGGTGTTGTCATAAGCATTGCCGCGGCTGCCACGGGCCACCGACGCCTCGAAGATGCGCTGTCGCAACGCGCGGTTCTGCAGCTGCGCCAGCGGCGGCTGGCCGGTGGTGTTGAGCAGGGCGATCACGTACTTGCCGTCCAGCCCCTTCGCCTTGGCGGCGGCCGCGGCGGCGCCGATCTGCTCGTCGGTGAGGCCGGCCAGTTCTTCCTTCGTATCGACCGTCACCGCCGAATCGTTCACCTCGGCCAGCACGTTCTGGCTGAACTTGGTGCCCAGCTTGGCCAGCTCGCCATTGATCTGTTTCAGGTGCGCCTTGTCGGCATCGGACAGCTTGGCGCCCGCGCGCACGAAGTCGGTGTGGTAACGCTCGACCAGGCGCACGCCCTCGGCGTCCAGGCCCAGCTGGTCGCGCGTGTCGTACAGCTTCTGGATGCGCGCGAACAACGCCGGGTTCAGCGAGACCGCATCGCGATGCGCCGCCAGCTTCGGCGCGTAGTCGGCCTGGATCGCCTTGCGCGCGTCATTGGTATCGGCGCCGACCAGGCTGAAGAACACGGTCGAGGTGCGGTCGAGGATCTGTCCGGACTTTTCCAGCGCGACGATGGTGTTGTCGAACGTGGGCGCCGCGGCGTTGCCGGCGATCGCGTCGATCTCCTTGAGGTGCTCGGCCATGCCGCGGTCGAACGCCGGGCCGAAGTCGGCATCCCTGATCTTGTCGAACTGCGGATAGTGCAGCGGCAGCGGGCTTTCGCTGAAGAACGGGTTGCCGGCGTCAGTCGCCACCGTGTCGGTGTGCGCCTGGGTGCTGGCGGTTTCGCCTTTGCCGCTGCCGGCGTCGCTGCAGCCGGCCATGGAGCCTGACAGGGCAATGGCCAGGGCCAGCGCGATGGGATGCTTCATGGATGGTGTCCCGTTGATGGTGGACACCCGATCCTAATCGAAGGCCGCTGCCATCACCCATGACTAAAGTTATGGACACGGGGCAAGCCGCGTGCCGGCAGCGGCGTGGATCCTGATGGAAGCAGCCACCACACCATTCGCCTCAGGCATCGGGACAAGTTGTCGCACTCGTCGCCTTGGCGCAGCTCGGCGTCGTGGCCGACTGGATCGCGGAATGCTGCGCGCCGGCCAGTGTCACCGTGCGGGGCGAGGCGGTCAGCATCGCGCCCATCACCAGGGTGCACAGGGCGAAGCAGGCGACGAACAGGCTGGCGAGGATCATCGATTCGAATTTCATGGGACGGCTCCGATCATCAGGCGAGAGTGCCTTGTGATGTATCCAGAGCAATCGCCGTGCCAACCCGAAAATTTCTCACAAGCCATTGTTTTAAATGGCAATTGAGGATCGGTCGCCGATCAGCGGGGTTGTCCGCGGACATCGTCCACCCCGATTCCGGACAGCCACGCCTCGCGAAATGACTGGCCCATCGCAGATCGCCCGCAGGCGCCACGCTATCCTGCCGCCAGATCTGGCACCGGGAGTCGGCATGCGCGTGTCATCGACAGGACTGCTCCGCGTGATGCTGGCCGCGGCGCTGTGCGGATGGATGCTGACGCCGGCGCTGGCCACGGACCAGGCGGGCGTGCGGCGCTGCGGCTGGTTCGAGAATCCCACTCCGGGCAATGCCACGCTGACCGATCGCGATGGCGAATGGGAAATCGCCAGCCAGGGCGGCCACCAGGCCGACGGCGACTGGCCCCGGTTCAGTGATGCGCAATGGGTCGAGACCAACGGTCACCATGGCTACGGCTGCGCGTGCATGACCGTGATCGACGATGCCCAGGCGCACACCGTGTCGTCGATCAGCAAGGCCACGGCCAGGCCACTGGCTGTGTGCCGGAGCGACCGCCACCTGCACGAACCCGTGCACGAGCTGGATGACGAAAACTGAGGCGCGAGCAGGCGCCGATCATCGATCGGCGCAACGCTTTCAGCGCGGGTGCGCCAGGGCGAAATCGATCGCGGCGCAAACCGCCGCCGCCTGGGCGGCGTTGCATTGTTCAGGCGTTGCCCGCGGGCTGTCCGGATAGACCTCGGTGGTGGTCTTGTAGGTCGCCTCGGTGATGCCTGCGCACAGCCCCAGCTCGCGCAGCGCGTACTGGATGACGCCTTCGGCGACCACCGGTGAACCGATGATCTCGCCGTGTTCGTCGGCCGGCGCGATATGCGTGACCTTCGCCACCGCCTCGATGATCGAGCGCTGGAAGGCGGGCTGCGGATGCGCCGTATCGTCGACCAGGTAGAAGCCGTCGGGGATTTCGCCCGGCTCGTGCGGCAAGCCGTCGCGCGCGGCCAGCGCGGGGCGGAATTCGGACTCGTCGCTGTCGGTGGTTTCGTGCAGGTCGATATGCATCAGCACGCGATCGCGCAGCGGCGCCACCATGCGCATCAGCGCGGCCGATTCCGGCGCCGGGCTGTCCTCGCGGAACGAACGGTTCGGGTCCAGTGCAGCGGGATTCCAGCGGTGGATGCGCTCGTACGCCCACGGGCTCACGCAAGGCGCCACCACCAGGTTGGCCCGCCCGGCGTAATCCGCCGCGTGACGGTCGAGGAAAAGCAGGGCGCCATGCACGCCGCTGGTTTCGTAACCATGCACGCCGCCGGTCACCAGCATGGTGGGCAGCGCATCGTTCCAGTCGCGACTGCGCACGACGAACAGCGGGTAGCTGGCCGGCGGATACTCCAGCCGGCCGTACTCCGCCACGTCGAAACGCGGGCGCAGCCTGTCGATGACGCTGACGACTTCGGCCTGATAGCCGCGCTTCACCGCCTGGCTCTCGCGCCACTGCGCGACCTCGGCAGCGCCCCAGCGCACGCCGGGGGTGCCGATCGGATGGGAGGTCGGATGGTTCATCGCGCTGCTTGCTCCGCTGGCTGTCGAGATCCCCGGCACTTTATCACCAGCCCGTAATCAGAGCCCCGCCGCACCCTTGCGCAGCCAGCGGTCGATCAGCGCCTTCTCGTAGCGCAAGCTGTCCTGGTCGACAGCGCTCGCGCGGGCCAGGAAGGCCAGGTCACGCAGGCTGCGGCTGCCGCTGCGCAGCACCTTGCCGTCGGCGCCGTACAAGGTGAAGTCCAGATCGATGCGCGGCGGGTAGATGTCCTTGACGATGCGCACGTTGTTGAAGTCCGGCCCCCGCCAGGGCTCGTACTCTCCGGCAAGATCGACGTCGGTCACCTCGACGTCCAGCCGCTGGCCGGGCGCCAGGATGCGGGCCGCACGCTGCGCTATGTAAGCCTTGAGCGGCTTCAGGTACGCATCGGCATCGTTCGCATTCACTCCGAAGCTGCGCTTCGCCTCGGTGAAGTGCGCGGGGTCGCGGTAATGCACGCTGACGTTGTCCGGTGGCTGCGCCGCCTGCGCGGCCATCGCGGACAGGGCAAGCAGGACAAGGCACGACAGGCGCGACAACGAAAAGAACCTCATGGCGATTCTCCGGAGGCTGGCCAGGCGATGGCCGACGATCGGTTGGCAGTATAGATCCGCGCGACATGGACTCACCGCAGCCGACTGCTGCAGAGTACGAACACAGCCGTCGATTCCACAATGCCGCGGCGTGGCGGATGCGCTTGTCGAAGAGTGATCAGTTCCGCCCCGCCTTCCCCCGCGCCTCGCGCTTGCGGTACAGCTGGTGGTCGGCCTCGGCCATGCCCTGATCCAGGGTGACCTCGTGGCCGAAGGTGGACCAGCCCAGGGTGAACGCGATCGGCGCGTCGGCGCGATCGTGCTCGATGCGCGACACCACGCCTTCGACCGCACCATCGGCGGCATCGCCCAGCAGCACCATGAACTCGTCGCCGCCCAGCCTGATCACGGCATCGCCGGGCCGGACGTGGCGTGACAGGAAATGCGCCATCGCCACCAGCACCTCGTCGCCGCGCTGATGGCCGTAGGTGTCGTTGACCTGCTTGAAGTGATCCAGATCGATGACGACGCAACCCCAGCGGCCCTGCGCGCTTCGTCTGCCGACATCGTCGAGGAAGCGCCGGTTGTAGCAGCCGGTCAGCGGGTCGCGCACCGACATCTCGTGCAGGTTCAACGCCTGTTGATACTGTTCGGTGATGTCCTGGGCGTGGCCCAGCACGTAGGGATCCTCGTCCTCATCGTCCAGCATGTTCTGGTACTGCCAGATGCGCAGCGTGCCGTCCTTCGCCACCAGTTCCAGCACGCCTTCGTCGCGATCGTTGCGGAACAGGCGCAGCAGGTAGGCACGGAATGCCGCATGGCGCTCCGGCCGCATGAAGTCGGTCAACGGGCGACCCAGCAGTTCGCCGATCGAGTAGCCCAGCGAACGCGCGGCAGCGGGATTCACCGACAGCAGCACGCCTTCGTAGTCATGCGTGCAGATCAACCCCAGGCTGTACTCGAACAGTTTGCGGAAACGGCGATCACTGGCTTCCAGCGCGGTGACCACGCGCCGGCGAATGCTCACGTCCTGGATGGCACCGACCAGACGCACCGGCTTGCCGTCGTCGTCAAACACGATGCTGCCGATCGTGCGCACCCAGATCTTGCGGCCGGTCGCGGTCACCAGCGGCAGTTCCAGGTCCCAGCCCGTGCGATCGGCGGTGCCCTTGGTCATCGCCGCGAAAATCACCTCGCGCGCCTTCGGCGGGTAGAACGCCAGCGCCTCCTGCACGGTGGGTCGATAGCCGGCCGGCACTTCGTGGATGCGGCAGGTCTCGTCGGTCCACTGCACTTCATCGGTGCCCAGATCGACCTGCCATCCACCCACTCCGGCAAGACGACCGGTGCGATCGAGGAAGGCCTCGCTGGCGCGCAGTTTCTGGGCAAGCCGGGCAGCCTCGTCGCTGCCCGGCGGGGCAGACCCGGTCACGGCGGGATGGCGCTCCAGCGCCAGCATGCGCAGCTCCAGCGCCTCGCTCGCGACCAGCGCCAGTGACAGCAAGGCCTGGCGCTGCGTTTCATCGAGCGAGCGCGGTTCGCGACCGAACACGCACAACGCGCCCACCCGCAGGCCGTCGCCGAGCTGCAGTGGCGCACCGGCAAGGAAGCGCACGTGCGGGCTGCCGGTGACCAGCGGATTGTCGGCAAAGCGCGGATCGGCCCGCGCATCGACCACTTCCATCAGCCCCTCGGCCAGCATCGCGTATTCGCTGAAGTCGCTGGCGCGCGGCGTCTTGTCCAGTCCGGCAAGCCCCACGCGGGACTTGAACCACGGCCGCTCCCCGTCTACCAGGGCAAGCAACGCCATCGGCGCCCCGGTGACCAGGGCCGCGCTGCGGGTCAGTGCGTCGAACAGCGGTTCGGTCCCGGAATCCAGCACGGACAGTGCGTGCAGGCGGGCCAGTCGTTGCGCTTCCTCGGCAGGAACCGGAGCGGGCATGCCATCTCTCTCAAAAGGCCTGGCGCGAGTATCGACCGGAGCAGAGCAAGGTTCCGTGATTCGTTCGCCTGTACAGCGTGGCTTGCGCACGACCGACCCGGCCCGGCCCGGTCGCACATCCGTTGTCGCCACGTACACACGCCGCGGACCACAGTGGGCGGCGCTTCGACCGCCATGGAAGACATCGCCTCAAGCCGCCCGGCGGTCCTGCCGGGCACAGTCCGTACCAACGACTACCGGAGGAACCGATCATGCATCAGACACTGCGCAAGATCCTGCCATTGGCCGCCGCCGCACTGCTGGCGTTCTCCACCGCCGCCGCCGCGAAGGACGTCTCGCTCAGCGGCGATTTCGCCGGCGAGAACGGTGCCACCAACCAGCCCAGCGGGCACGTCAGTGCCACCCTGGACACGGTGACCCACCAGCTCAGGTACACGATCGACTATCAGGGTCTGAGTGGACCGGTCACCATCGCGCACTTCCACGGTCCGGCCGGTCCGGACGTGGCCGCGGGCGTGATGAAGCTGATTCCCGGCCCGTACCAGAGCGGCATGAGCAACAGCGTGACCATCGATGCCGCGACCCAGTCCGCCCTGCTCAACGGACTGACCTACGTGAACCTGCACACCAAGGCACACCCGAAAGGCGAGGCGCGCGCGCAGATGACGGTCAGTCCGTCGCCGGGGATGTAGGCATCAGGACCCGTGATTGCCGGGGCGAGACCCGGCAATCAGCTGGCCTGGCCTAGCGCGCCCACAGGCGCATGATCCACGGCCACGCCATCAGCAACACGATCAGCGGCAGGAACAGCGCCAGCATCCAGCGCTGCTTCTTCGCCTGGCGCCTGTGCTCGGCGGCGATCAGGGCCATGTCGGCACTCATCTGCGCCATCGCCTGTTCCATCTGCTCCGGATGGGCCAGCGTGGCCTCCATCGCACCCGGCTCGTCCAGGCGTGCGGCAAGGGCACCGGCCCGCTTCATCGCCTCGTTGTAGGCGTCCGACTGCAACGGGCTCCATTCGTAATCGTTGCCCGTCGACTGCTTCCACAACTGCCGGGCCAGTGCGTAGACCGCCGCCGGCGGGTCTTTTTTCGACGGCAGGCCCACGTTGACCACGCCCCTGGCCAAGGCTCCGAGATGGAACACCGCGAGCAGACGGTCGCTCCAGTGGATGCGCGGCGCCACGCGCGCGAACCGCTGCACGCGAAACATCAGGAAGAAGCTTTCACTGCCGTTGCGCTGCGTCACCGTGCGCAGGCAGATGCCGGACACTTCGCGCCAGGGAATGCGCCCGGTCAGCGGGGTGGCAAAGCCGACGCCGTCCAGTTCCAGCGCCGGCTGTCCCACGCCCGCCAGGGCACGCAGCAGGAGCAGCAGGCCCGTGGGCACCAGCAGCACGCCGAGTATCAGTGGGATCACGTCGTGCCTGACGTCGGCCGACGCCATGATCACGACCGCCACGCCGAGCAGGGCCAGCAACAAGCCGGCGAGGACGTAGCGGAGTCCGCCATGCACCTGCAGCGTCTGCGACGAACCGGCCGGCCTGCGCGCGAACTCGTCGATGCGCTGCTGGATCGCGGCGCGCTTGCGCTGCTCCGCGCGCCGCTCGCGTCCGCGGTCACTGAAGTACGCCAGGGCGATCAGCGCAAGGCCGAGCACCAGCAGCAACAGCGCCAAAACCGGCTGGTTGCGCCACAAGACCAGGCCGCTGCCCACGGCGATCACGCCGAAAATCACCAGAAAAAGATTGACCAGCTGCAACATCGCGTGACCTGCACCGCTCCATGGCGAGACGGCCATTGTGGCGAGGCGCAGCACCGACCGGCAAGCGGGAAGGCGGGAAGGCGGGAAGCCGTGACCCCGTCCACGCAACGTTCGCTGTTTGGGTTGTCGAGCGCCCGGCCTCATACTGCGCGGTTGCGATCAGACATCCCGTGACTTCCATGCTTATCGGTATCGACTTCGGCACCAGCTATTCGGCGGCCGGCGCCATCATCGCCGGCGAACTGCAGCTGGTGCGCTTCGGCGACACCGAGCAGTTCCGCACCGCGGTGTATTTCCCCGAGCTGGTGCCCGACCCGGCGGACTTCCAGCTGACGCCCGAACTGCAGGCGCAGCTGGAAGTGGAGCTGCGCCTGGCGCGCACCCGCCAGCGCGAGATGGCGTCGGCTGCCGCCGCGCGCGGGCAGACCCCGGTGGTGCGCGGCGAAGGCGACCTGCAGCGCGAGGCCTTGCGCGTGGTGCGCCGGCAGTGGATGGAGCAGCAGACCCGCGAGGCCACCGCCTCGGTCGCCAGCTTCCAGCACGCGCTGTTCGGCGAAGAGGCGGTGGAAGGCTACCTGGACAGCGGCGGCGGCAATCTGATCGAGTCGCCCAAGTCGATGTTCGGCTATCGACTGGACCCGCAGGTGCGCAAGGTGATCGTGCACATCGCCACGCACATCCTCGAACACATCAGGCTATGCGCCAGCCGCCAGTTCGGCGTGCCGGTGCGCGGCGCGGTGATCGGCCGTCCGGTGGAGTTCCGCAGTTCGATGGGTGCGCAGGGTTCGCAGCAGGCGATCGAGATCCTGCGCGAAGCGGCCGGCGTGGCCGGTTTCGACGAGGTGAGCTTCCTGGAAGAGCCGGCCGCGGCAGCCATGCACTATCACCGGAGCCTCGACGCGCGACAGCACGCACTGATCGTCGACATCGGCGGCGGCACCACCGACGTGGCGCATGCCGAACTCGGCGGCGGCGCGGCGCCGCGCATCGCGCGCAGCTGGGGCCTGCCCAAGGGCGGCACCGACCTCGACGTGAGCCTCAGCCTGCACAGCTTCATGCCGCTGCTGGGCAAGGACAGCGTGCGCATCCCGCAGCACCAGTTCGTCGAGGCGGCCAGCGTGCACAACCTGCCCAAGCAGCGCGAGTTCCGCCGGCAGGACTATCGCCTGGTAGACGAGCCTTACGGCACGCGCCTGCGCGCCCTGCAGGAGCTCGGCGCCACCACGCGCCTCAACCAGCTGGCCGAACGCACCAAGATCGTCCTGAGCAGGACACCCGGCCATCGTGTCGAGCTGGACTTCGTCGAACCCGGTCTTGCGGTCGATGCCGGCAGGGAAGATTTCGACGCAGCCATCGAACCCTTCCTGGGCCAGCTCGAACGCACGCTGGAACGCGTGCGCGGCGACTTGACCGAACTGCCCGCCAGCATCTTCCTCACCGGCGGCACCTCGCGCTCGCCGCAGATCAGCACCCGCGTGCAGGCCTGCTTCCCGGAGATTCCGCTGGTACATGGCGACCCGTCGCTGGGCGTGGTCTCCGGCCTGGCCGTGGCGGCGAGCGAACTCGACGGATAACCGCGCCAATCCGGAAGCGCCCAGAACAAGCCAACATGCAACTTTCAGGTTGCATGTACGAAAGCCGCGGATCATCATGCAACTTCCGCGTTGCATGATATCGAGGAAGTTCCATGAACACATCGACCGATCGCATCGAGCAACAGATCCTGCTGCACGCACCGCTGGAACGCGTGTGGCACGCGCTGGTCGACCCGGGCGCGCTCGGCGCCTGGTTCGGCATGGCCTTCGACGGGCCGTTCGTGGCGGGCCAGCCGGTGACCGGCAGGATCGTGCCGACCCAGGTCGACCCCGAGGTGGCCAGGCTGCAGGAACCCTACGCCGGCACGCCATTCAGGCTCCTGATCGAGCGCATCGAGCCGATGCGGGCGTTCGCCTGGCGCTGGCATCCCTACGCCGTTGACCACGACACCGACTACGAGCAGGAGCCGACCACGCTGGTCACCTTCGAGCTTGAAGTCGTCGAGCACGGCACCTTGCTGCGACTCACCGAGTCGGGTTTCGACCGCTTGCCGCCGGCACGCCGCGCCGACGCGCTGCGCGCGAACGAGGGTGGCTGGACCATGCAGATGAGCAACATCGCCCGCTATGTCGATGCGCACTGACCGCGCCCGCCGAGCCGCGGCGCTGGCCAGGAGCGCGCCGATCTTCGCCGCGCTGGGCGATGCCACGCGGCTGCGCCTGGTTGCGACGCTGTGCGCCGGCAGCGCGATGTCGATCGCCCAGCTCACCGTCGGCACCACCATCACCCGCCAAGCCGTCACCAGGCACCTGACCGTGCTGGCCGATGCCGGCCTGGTCCACGACCTGTGGCGCGGTCGCGAGCGCCTGTGGGCGTTCGAACCGTCGCGGCTGGACGAGGCGCGCAAGGCGCTGGATGCGATCAACGCCGAATGGGCCGGCGCGCTGTCGCGGCTGCAGCGCTTCGTGGAGCACTGAAGACTCGGCTCAGCGGTTGTCGCCCCTGGGAAAGCGCACGCGGTCCGGCTGGGTATTGAGTTGCTGCAACATCACCAGAAGCAGGCGCGACTTGACGCTGCCGGCGTGTTTCGGATCCACCACGTAGCGCACCCGGGCGTCGATCCAGGTATTGGCATTGACCCTGAACAGCACAGTGGGCCGCTCCTTCACCTCCACCTCGTCTACCGGCGTCCTGGCCAGGATGTCGCGATACGTGCGCACGCGCCGGATCATCGCCTCGCCCAGTTCCCTTTCGGCCGCCTGCTGCATCACCTCGCTGACAAAGGCGAGGTCGCTGTCGTAGGCGATCTGAAACGATATCTCGTCCCAGATGTAGGGAAACATTTCCCATGAAAAGTTGTAGACGGCGCTGGTCAGCACGTTGGCATTGGGAAACTTGACCAGCCGTCCGCTGGGGTGGCTGCTGGACACGTACGGCCCACCCACCTCCCACAGCGTGGTGTCCAGATAGGTCACCTCGATCACGTCGCCGGTGGCTTCGCCGATGCTGATGCGATCGCCCACCCGATACGGCCGACGCGCCAGGATGTAGATCCAGCCGATGAAACTGGTGATCGGCGTCTGCAGTGCAAAACCCAGCACCAGCGATATCAGCCCCAGTGACGCCACCGCCGCGTACCAATTCGCGAACAGCATCGACACGACGATCAGCGCGATCAGCACGAACACCACCAGTCCCGCGATCCGCTGCAGGTTGTAGCGGGTCACCGCATTCTCGATCCGGTCGATCGCCCTGGCACGGATCAGTCGCCCCACCGCCAGGATCAGCACGATCGCCATCAAGCCGACCACGATCCGGCGCAGCGGAGGAAGATAGCGCGGCGCCAGTGGCACCAGGTCGAGCCGAAGCACGTAGTAGATCGCCGCCAGCACCAGCAGGAGGATCACGTACGCCCCCAGCCACAGCGCATGGCCGCGACTTGCGGCCGCGTATTTCGTACTGGCGTCGTTGCCCATGCGTACCTTCCGATCTCCGCCACACGCTGCCACTGCATGCGTATGCGCGGCGTCGACGAGCGCGTGTCGCACGGCGCCGCGGCAACCTTCGGCAGCGAGAGCGAGGCCGGCTGCCTCACCACCACTTCACTGCGTCCGGCACAGGCTGGGGCCTTCCCCGCATCGGAGTACGCCATGGCCACCAGGGCAAAACCCGCCTCGCGCTCACGCATCCCGGCGTCCGCGACCACCGCCAGCGAAACGCGTGGCAACGCCGACGAATTGCACCAGCTTGCCGGCGCTGCGCATCCGCCCATGAGCACCAACCAGGGCGTGCCGGTCAGCGACGACCAGAACTCGCTGCGCCCTTCACCGCGTGGCCCGACCCTGCTGGAAGATTTCATCCTGCGCGAGAAGATCACCCACTTCGATCACGAGCGCATCCCCGAACGCATCGTGCACGCGCGCGGCTCGGCGGCGCATGGCTACTTCGAACTGACCCGGTCGCTGGGCAGGTACACCACTGCGAAGATCCTCACCGAAGTGGGCAGGAAGACGCCGCTGTTTACCCGCTTCTCCACCGTGGCCGGCGGCGCCGGCTCGATCGACACGCCACGCGACGCGCGTGGCATCGCGACGAAGATCTACACCAGCGAGGGCAACTGGGATCTGGTCGGGATCAATTTCGCGCCGTTCTTCATCCAGGACGCGATGAAGTTTCCGGACCTGGTGCACGCGCTGAAGATGGAGCCGGATCGCGGCTATCCGCAGGCGGCCAGCGCGCATGACACCTTCTGGGATTTCGTCTCGCTGACGCCCGAAACGCTGCACGCCGTGACGTGGCTGATGTCCGATCGCGGCATCCCGCGCTCGTTGCGCATGATCGAGGGCTTCATGATCCACAGCTTCCGCCTGCTGGCCGCCGACGGCAGCAGCAGCTTCGTGAAGTTCCACTGGCGGCCGAAGCTGGGCGTGCAGTCCACGGTGTGGGACGAAACCGTCAAGATCACCGGCGCCGATCCGGACTACCACCGGCGCGACCTGTTCGAGGCCATCCAGCGCGGCGACTTCCCCGAGTGGGAACTGGCGGTGCAGCTGTTCACCCAGGAGCAGGCCGACACCTTCCCGTTCGACCATCTCGATGCCACCAAGCTGATTCCGGAAGAACTGGTGCCGCTGACCGTCATCGGCCGCATGGTGCTGGATCGCTGGCCGGACAACTTCTTCGCCGAGACCGAGCAGGTAGCGTTCTGTCCATCGCACCTGGTGCCCGGCATCGATTTCTCCGATGACCCGCTGCTGCAGGGCCGGCTGTTCTCCTACCTTGACACGCAACTGTCGCGGCTGGGCACGCCCAACTTCCACCAGCTGCCGATCAACGCGCCGAAGTGCCCGTTCGCCAACCTGCAGCGCGATGCGCAGATGCAGATGCAGTCGCCGCCCGGCCGCGTGAGCTACGAACCCAATTCGCTCTCCGACAGCAGCCCCCGCGAAACGCCCCGAGGCTTTCCGCACGCGGCCGAACCGGCCGAGCCCGGCCGCAAGGGGCGCATCCGCGCCGAGTCGTTTGCCGACCACTACAGCCAGGCGCGGCGCTTCTATCGCTCGCAGAGCCAGCCCGAGCAGGCGCATGTCGCCAGTGCCTTCGTGTTCGAACTGTCCCGAGTGGAGACCCCGCACGTGCGGGCCGCCGTGGTCGGCCACCTGCGTCACGTCGACGAAGACCTCGCTGCCCGCGTCGCCGCGGGCCTGGCGCTGTCGCCGATGCCGCCCGCCCCGCCGGCCAGGGTGGCGCCGGTCGACCTCCCCCTGTCGCCGGCGCTGCAAACCATCGGCAAGATGAAGGACACCCTGAAGGGGCGGCTGGTCGGCATCCTGATCCACGACGGCTCCGACGCTGCCACCGTCAAGGCCTTGCGCAAGGCCGTCATTGCCGCCGGCGCGGCGGTCAGGATCGTGGCTCCGAAAGTCGGCGGCGCCACGCTGTCCGACGGCAGGAAGATGCCTGCCGATGGCCAGCTCGCCGGTACGCCTTCGGTCTTTTTCGACGCCGTGGCGATCGTGTTGAGTGAAGCCGCCGCCAGGCAGCTCACCACCGAGTCCGCAGCGCGGGATTTTGTCAGCGACGCCTTTGTGCACCTGAAGGCCATCGCGGCCGACGCCGGCGCACAGTTGCTGCTGAAGGCCGGTGGCGTGAAACGCGACGCCGGCGTGGTGGATGCGGCCAACGCCCGCGACTTCGTCGTCCTGGCCAGAACCCGGCAATGGGCGCGCGAACCGAAGGTACGCATGCTTTCCTGAGCCGGTGAACGACCATGTTCCGGTCACGACGCCGGATCTTGGCGTCCGGGTTTCGCGATGCTTCGAAGAGGTGCGTTATGCAGTTGAAGAGACTGACCCTGCAGGACGGGTTCGGGGTGGCGGACACCGTACGTGAGGTGCAGGGCGCACAGATGGTGCTGGCACCGGGAAGCAGCACCGGCGGCCCCGGCAACCGCCATGCCGGGGCTGACCAGTGGCTCTACGTGGTTTCCGGGAGCGGCGCGGCCATCGTAGAGGGCGAGCAGCATTCGCTGCGAGCCGGCACGTTGCTGGTGATCGAGCGTGGCGAGGCCCACGAGATCCGCGCTACCGGAGACCAGCCGCTGTCCACCGTCAATTTCTATTCGCCCGCAGCCTATGCCGACAACGGCGATCCGCTGCCTGCGGGCGAGGCCTGACGTCACGCGGGCTGTTCGCGTTCCGTGACGCTGTCCGGCTCAGGCCGCGCACTCCGGAATCAGCGCGGAGAGGTCGGTCACGCCGACGTCGATGCCGAGCTGGCTGAACAAGGTGGTGACCTGGCCCCGATGATGGGTCTGGTGGTTGAACACGTGGCGCAGCACCAGAGCGCTGGTCTTGACGTGCCTTTCGCCGGCGTTGTTGGCATAGCTCAGCGGCTGCGCGTAGAGCTCGTCGGTGGCTTCGGCGGTGAACGCGATGATGGTCTCATCCAGTGCCTCGCGATCGGCGCGCAGCGCGGCGAAGTCGGGAAACGTGATGCCACGGACCAGCGGCGGCAGCGGCGCGGCGCGCACCGGGTCCAGCGAGGCGAGTCCGGGCATCGCCCCGGCGAAGCGTTTCAACCAGTGCATGTCGGCCGCCAGGATGTGTGCCAGCGTGGCCAGGATCGAGCCGAAGAAGGCGCCCCGATCCGCCCGCAGTTCCGCCTCGTCCAGGTTCGCGGCCGCCGCATACAGGCGCGCATTCATCCACTGGTTGTAGTGGGCCATCAGTTCGAAATCGGATTTCAGGGACATCGTTTTCTTCGTGACAAGCGGACGGGGAGACGAGGGTAGCTGTTCGGGCGGATCCGTTGATTCACCGCGTGGCTAAAGCGGAGGCAGCACGGGAATCAGCGCCCGGGCCTCGACCGCGGCCTTGAACGTGTAAAGCGTGTCGTCCGGGTGTATTCCGTCCGGCAGGTGGGCTGCCCAGGTCGGCATGCCGCGCCGGATTTCGTGGTACTGATCGATCAGGTGGGTACCCGGATTCTCTCTCACGATCGCCGCCTGCGCATCCGCGATCCTGGCGACGATGGCGTCGGTGGTGCCGTCGGCGCAGGGGTTGGGAGTCTCGACGAAGACCGTCTTTCCGTGCGCGATGGCAATCTTCACCAGTTGCGTCCAGCGTGCTTTCACATGGGCCATGTCGTCCCATCCGGTGCGGGCAAGCGCGGCATCGTTCAACCCCGTGTTGATCACCACGATGTCGGCCTTGCTCGACTTCATCTCGGCGACCCACGAACGCGGCACGCCATGGGTGCCATCGAGCAGGTCGTCGGTGATGATCATGTTCACCCCGTGATTGGAAAGCTTCACCTTGTAGCCGGCCGCCGTGAGCATCGCATCGAGCTGGCTGACCGCATTGCGCGGCGTGACCGTGTACGTGCCGTTCTTCCGGGTCGTGCCCAGCATCGTGCTGTCGCCGTACATCGCGATCGGGACCGTCTGTCGCGCAGGCGCGGCCGAGCCGGCAGGCGTCGCGCTGGCGTCGGCAGGGAAGCCGCAGCAGACGAAGGCGCCAAGCCAGACGACGAACGCGATTTTCATGGCGATGTTTCCCGAGCAGAGGAGCTGAGCCTTCCACATCTTCTTCCACCAAGCCGATGACCTGCGACGATGTCGAAAGCAGGCGGTCCGGCGACGCTTGCAGGGTCGTCGAACGCACATGCGAAGCGCAGTATCGCAGAAGCTTCCGAAGCGTTCGGGGGAAGCCACCAAAAAGCGCGCCGTCACGGCCACCAGGCACGACGCGCCGCCCGTGTGCCAAGAGTCGGGTGTGCACGATTGAACGCCGTGATTAGAGTAAATGCTTCGACACGCGCTTCTGGTACAGACGCCTGGCCGACAGTCGAAGGAATGCACCGATGAACCGACCGAAACGATTTCACCCGTCGGGCATTGCCCTGGCCGCGCTTGCCCTGCTCGTCGCGGGCTGCTCCGGCGTGGCCACCCGGGATATCGAAGCCGAGCGCGCTTCGCTGCAGCGCGACCCGGTCAGCATGAACGCGAAGAATCTGCCGGAAGCGCACATCGACGCTTCCGGCGCGGTGAAGGTCGGCACGGATCAGCTGCCGCTGACCGACGGGCAACGCGCGCTGACCCGCGACTACCGCGCCGCCGTGATCGAA
Source organism: Rhodanobacter sp. Root179 (assembly GCF_001428465.1). Lineage (NCBI taxonomy): Bacteria > Pseudomonadati > Pseudomonadota > Gammaproteobacteria > Lysobacterales > Rhodanobacteraceae > Rhodanobacter > Rhodanobacter sp. Root179. The sequence continues at coordinate 95,580 of NZ_LMHR01000083.1, forward strand.
CTGGTTGACCTGACCCTGTCCGGCACCGCGCGGATCACCGATCACGCCATGAGCCGGGTGCTCCTTGCATCGCTGATCGGTCGGGGCGACGAGGCGGGAGAAAAGGTCGGCCGGCAGGCCGAAGCCATGGTCCACTCGCCGCAGTTCTGCCAGCTGCTGGACAAGGTGCAGCAGAGCCAGGACCGCATGGTGCAGTCGGTGGTGACGCTGCGGCCCTACGCGAAGATCGATACACGCGCGGTCGAGAATTGCCGGGCCGGAAAGCCCTACGACGCCAGCATCTAGCCAGCGCGATGCGGCGGCGGCGCATGCGGGCGCTGCGAAAAGTTGCGGACCGACCGCGATGCATTCGTTGTCGCGTCCTGTCTCATCCGCCTGGCCGCGCCCGATCCACCGACTCTTTCGCGGCGGGTGCTGCCGGCTCATTGATCGCTGGAACGGATCAGCGCCAGGCCCGCGGGGGTCAGCTGCAAGGAGGCCGGGGCGACTTCGCTCGCTTCCATCTGCAGGACCAGACCCGCCGCGATCAACCGTTCCGCGCCGGCCTTGTCCACGGTGGCAGCCTGCCCCTGCGCCACCCGGGCCAGGTTCTCGTAATCGCGTGGACCAGGTTGCGTCGGCATGGGCATGTTCTCCGGGTCGTGGTTTCGATCTCGCCCTGGCAATCGATGCTACAGCTGCGCGGACATGGTCGAGGACAGCCAATCCGTGGCGCGCTGGCGCCACGGCCGTGCGCGCCACTGCGGCAGGGTCAGTTCGTGCGAGCGGGTCAGGTCCTGCTCGATCACCTCGATCATGTGCGCGGCAAACGCATGGTCGTAGATGGCGATGTTGGATTCGTCGTTGAGCTGGAACGAACGGTTGTCGAAGTTGGCCGATCCGGCGATGGTCAGATAGCCGTCCACCACCATCAGCTTGTTGTGGAACAGCGACGGCTGGTAGCGGTACATCCGCGCGCCGGCCTGCAGCATGCTGCCCCACTTTGCCTGCGAGGCGTCGCGCACCACCGTGCTGTCCACGTGGGGTCCGGGCACCACCAGGCGCACGCGCACGCCCCTGGCCAGCGCATCGCGCAGCGCGGTCAGGGTGAGCTCGTCGGGCACGAAGTACGCGCATTCCAGGTCGATGCTGCGCCGCGCGCCGTTGATCGCCATCAGGTACATCAGCTGCATGTTCTGGCTGCCACCCTGGGGCGAGCTGGCGTAAGCCTGCACGGCGAGGTCGCCGCCGACGGCAATGTCGGGGTAGTAGTCCGGACCAAGCAGGACCTCGCCGGTGGTGGCGAGCCAGTTGCTGCCGAAGATCGCCTGCATCTGCGCCGCCGCCGGGCCCTCCACGCGGAACTGCATGTCGCGCCAGTGATCGGGCTGGGTGCCGTCGCCGTCCCATGCGTCGGCGATGCCGACGCCGCCATTGAACGCCACCTTTCCGTCGACCACCATCAGCTTGCGGTGGGTGCGGTTGTTGACGCGGTCGATCGCGTACCAGCTCAGTGGATGGAAGTATTCGAAACGCACCCCGCCGGCGCGCAGCGCGTCGATCACCTCCTGCTTCATGCGGGTGGAGCCGACCCAGTCGGCCAGCACGCGCACCTTCACGCCCGCCCGCGCCCGTTCCGTCAGCGCGGCAACGAACTCCTTCGAGACGTTGCCGGACCAGTAGATGTAGGTTTCCAGATTGATGCTGTGCCGGGCCGCGTGAATCGACGCCAGCATCGCGGGGAAGATCTCCGCGCCATTCTGGAAGTCCTGCACCGCATTGCCCGCGCTGACGCCGGTGCCCAGCAGTGCACCCAGCTCGCGCCGGAACTGCGCGCTCTCCACCGCACTGACGTGGCCTGTGCGCTGCTGCAGGCCGCGCGTGTGCGGCCACAGGTTGAGCAGCACGATGCCCACCAGACACGCGGCAAGCACGCCCAGACCCAGCCACAGCAGACGCCGCCGCCATCGCACCACTGAAACCATCGTGACTCCTCATCCGGCAGTGGCACCAGCCTGCCTTCGAGGATGCAACGGGAGCGTGATGCAGGCGCGTGGACCACGCTCAGCGCGAGCGGGGCCGGGTCACCGTTTCAGGCATCGCCGAATCACTAGTAACCCGCCGCCAGCCCCGCCGGCCGACGCGGATCGTTGGCGCCCTCCAGCAGGCCGGTCTTCGGATTGAGCAGGATCGCCTCGACCGCACCGCCGCTGAACTGCTTGAACGTATAGCCCATCGATTCCAGCGTCTGCTGCGATTCGGGCGTGAGCAGGCCCTGTCCCGCGTAGACCACGTCGGGATACCACTGCTGGTGCAGGCGCGGCGCGTTGACGGCCTGCTGCATGTTCATGCCGAAGTCGACCACGTTGAGGAAGCTGCCCAGCACCGAGGAGATGATGGTGGCGCTGCCGGGGCTGCCGGTAAGCATGAACGGCTTGCCATCGCGCAGCACGATGGTCGGCGTCATCGAGCTCAACGGCCGCTTGCCCGGTTCCACCTGGTTGATCACGCCCTGCACCAGGCCGGCGCCATTGGCCACGCCCGGCTTGCCGGTGAAGTCGTCCATCTCGTCGTTGAGGAAGAAACCGGTGTCGCCGGCGATCTGCTTGTTGCCGAACAGGAAGTTGACGGTGTACGTGGTGGAGACGGCGTTGCCGTCCTTGTCGACCACCGAATAGTGCGTGGTGTGGTTGCCTTCGGGTGCGCCGAGGCTGCCCGTGATCTCGGACGATGGCGTGGCCTTGTCCGGCTTGATGGTCGCGCGAAGCTTCGCCGCGTGTGCGTCCGAGAGCAGCGTGTCGATCGGGTTCTGCACGAAGGCCGGATCACCGAGGTAGGTGTTGCGATCGGCGAACGCGCGACGCTCGGCTTCGACCAGGTAGTGCACGCTGTTCACCGAACCGTAGCCCCACTTGGCCAGCGGGTACGGCTTGACGATCTGCAGGATCAGGCACAGCGTGGTGCCGCCCGAGCTGGGCGGTGGCGCCGACACCACGGTATAGCCGTGGTATTCGCACTGGATCGGCTTTTCCCACTGCGCGGTGTAATCGGCGAAGTCGCGCAACGACAGGATGCCGCCGTTGGCGTCACTGCCCTTGACCACGGCGCGGGCGATCGGCCCTTCGTAGAATGCCTTGGTGCCGCCGTTCGCGATCAGCTCCAGCGTATGCGCCAGGTCCTTCTGCACCAGCCGCTCGCCGACCTTGAACGGCTTGCCGTGGTTGAGGAAGATCGCCGCCACGTTGGCGTGCTTCGCGAAGCCGTCGTTGCCGGAACGCAGGCTGTCGACGTCGCCCTGCTGGAGGATGTAGCCCTCGCGGGCCAGCTTGATGGCCGGCGCGATGACCTGCTTCAGCGACATCGTGCCGTAGGCCTTCAACGCGGTGTCGAAACCCATCACCGTGCCGGGCACGCCCACGCCGAGATAGGTGTCCGTGCTGCGGCCCTCGACCACGTTGCCTGCGGCATCCTGGAACATCGTGGGCGTGGCCTTCGCCGGCGCCTTCTCGCGGAAGTTGAGGAACAGGTTGCGACCATCCTTCAGATGGATGGTCATGAAGCCGCCGCCGCCGATGTTGCCGCAGCATGGATGCACCACGGCCTCGGCAAAACCCACCGCCACCGCGGCGTCCACCGCATTGCCGCCGCGCTTGAGGATGTCCACGCCCACCATCGTGGCCAGGTGCTGGGCGCTGACCACCATCGCATGCTTCGCGGTCACCGGCCTCGCGTTCTGCAAGGCCTCGCGCGTGTTGTCCGGCTCATGCCCGGTCTCGTCGGGATTGACCTGCTGGGCCAGCGCCGGGGCGATGAACGCCGTCAGCATCGCCACCAGCAGGGCGCGACGTGGCCAGCGGCGGTGGTGGAACGCCCCGGCGGCAGTGGCTGGGCTGCAATCGATGCGCGGCGTGTTCGTATCGGGCATGGGTTCATCCTCGGCAGTGATCGATCCAGCATAGCCCCACCCGCCCGCATCATGAAAAGCCGCAGTATCTTTCGGTAACTTCCCGACTCGAGTGAATCATGACCATGCGCTGGATCGTCTGCCTGCTGCTTCTTCTCTGCGCCGATGCCCACGCGGGCAGGCCCCCGTCCAGCGAGCCCGCGACCAGCGAACCCGTGGCCAGCGTGCGCGTGGCCTTCGATCGCGACGGCATCACCGCCACGCGGGTGCGTGGACTGGCCGACAAGTCCACCGGCCGCAAGCTCACCGCTGACGATCCCGTGCGCATCGCCTCGATCTCCAAGCTGGTCACCACGCTGGGCGTGATGCGACTGGTGGAGGCCGGCAAGCTCGACCTGGATGCGGACGCCTCTGACCTGCTGGGCTGGCGCCTGCGCAATCCGGCTTTTCCGGAGGCGCCGATCACCCTGCGCCTGCTGCTGTCGCACCGCTCCAGCCTCACCGACGCGGCCGGCTATTGGCAGACGCCACTGGGCGGAAAGCTGCGCGACATCGTCGAGGATCCGCACGCGTGGGACACCCGCCATGCGCCGGGCACCTACTTCCGCTACACCAACCTCAATTTTCCGCTGGTGGCGCAGATCATGGAGCGCGCCACCGGCGAGCGCTTCGACCAGCTGATGGAGCGCCTGGTGCTGCAGCCGCTGGGCATCGACGGCTGTTTCAACTGGGACCGCTGCGACGCGGCGACCGCGGCACGCGCCGTGGTGCTGTACGACGCGGACGGCAAGCCGGTGAAGGACGACAACCACGGCCGCAAGCCCGATTGCCCGGTGACACCGGCCGCCGACGGCAGCTGCGACCTGTCGCAATGGCGGGCCGGCGACAACGGCGCGCTGTTCTCGCCGCAGGGCGGCCTGCGCATTTCCGCCAACGGCCTGGCCCGCATCGGCCGCCTGCTCCTGGGCAACGGCAGCATCGACGGCCGGCGCCTGCTCAAGCCCGCCTCCGTGCAGGCGATGATCACCCCGCAATGGCACTACCGTGCCGGCAACGGCCTGACCTACGAAGAAGATACCGGCGATGCCGACGCCGGCTTCTTCTGTCGCTACGGCCTGGCCGTGCAGACCCTGGCCACGCCCGTGCAGGGCTGCCGTGACGACCCGTTCGGCGACGGCGTGGCGCGCATCGGCCACTCCGGTTCCGCCTACGGACTGCAGGCCGGGCTGTGGGTCGATCGCAAGAGCGGCACCGGCGTGGTGTGGTTCGCCACCGGCATGCCGGACGAGCGCACCGGCGGGAAGTCGGCGTTCAGCGCGGTGGAGGAGGCGCTCGCGCACTGAACCCTCCGTCGACGCCTTGACGCCATCGTCGTCGATCGACCACCTCGCGTTAACCCGGCGCCGCCTAGCGTGCTTTGCTCCATCCCGTGAAGGAGCAGCGTCATGTCCAAGGGCGACAAGTCGTCGTACACCGACAAGCAGAAACGCGAAGCCGCGCACATCAAGCAGAGCGAGAAGAAGGAGGGCAAGTCGGAAAAGACCGCCGAGCGCATCGCGTGGGCCACGGTCAACAAGCAGGACGGCGGCGGCAAGAAGTCCTGAGCCGCCGGGCATGCCTGGCCGCATCGCGGAGCTTGTCGATTCGGCCGCGGGTCGTTCGTCGTACAGTCGACGCTCCACGAGCGTAGAGTCTCCACACTTCGTGCCACCCGGGGAATGCCGCCATGACAAAGAAGCTCTTCATCAGCCTGCCGATCGCCGACCTCAAGGCCTCGGTCGACTTCTACCGTGCGCTGGGGTTCGAACAGAACCTGCAGTTCAGTGACGACAGCGGCGCCTGCATGGTGTGGAGCGAGGCGATCCAGGTGATGGTGATCACCCACGCCAAGTGGCGCACGTTCACCGATCGGCCGTTCCCGCCGGCGGGAAGCTGCAACTCGATGCTCTCGCTGGCGCTGGACAGCCGCGAGGCGGTGGACGCGATGAACGAAGCTGCGGCAGCCCACGGCGGCCAGGCCGACGTGAACCCGGCCGAGGACATGGGCTTCATGTACACGCGCGATCTCGCCGATCCTGACGGCCACATGTGGGCGGCGCTGTGGATGGACCCGGCGGCGATGCCTGCTGCCGAACAGGGCTGAGTCCCGCTCCATGGCGCCATGGTTGGACGCGACCCAACGCAGACCGATCGTCGCCATCATCGTGACGACGCTGATGGCAGTCATCGTGGTGATCGCCGACCTGGCCAGCGGCGGCCGTTCTGATCCGCCGGCGCTGCGCGCAGCGGCGACCCTGCTCGATGGCGGCTGGCGATTCCATACTGGCGACGATCCGCGCTGGGCCGACCCCGATACGGACGATGCGGCGTGGGAAGTCATCGACACGACCGCTCCGCCCGGCAGCCACGACGGCGACGTGGGCCTGCCCGATTACGTCGACGGCTGGATGGCGCACGGCCATCCCGGCTATCGCGGCTACGCCTGGTATCGACGCGCGGTGACGGTGCCGGCAGGCAGCGCGGCGTGGGACATCCTCGGTCCCACCCTCGTCGAGGACGGCTACGAACTGTATTGGAACGGCCAGCGGCTGGGCGGCTCGGGAAGGCTTGGCGCCGACCCGCGCGTCGTCGGCACGCGGCCGCTGCGGTTTGCCCTTCCCGCCGATGCGGCGGGCACTCGCGGCGTGCTCGCGGTCCGCACCTACATGCTTCCCGCTTCCGCGATCAGCGCCACCGGCGGCGGCATGCACAGCGCGCCCATCCTTGCACCGCGGCCAATCGCCGCCGCACTCCACCGCGTGCAATGGCAGCGAACCATTGCCGGCTATATCGTCGACGTGATCGAACCGATCGCCATGCTGGCGCTCATCGGCCTGGCGCTGGCCTGCGGGTCACGCAGCCGGCGCAGGGGCTTCCTGATCTTCGCCAGCATTGCGCTGGCGCTTGCCGCAGCCAGGCGCCTCAACAATGCAATCGTTTCATGGACCGACCTGCAGGACCTGACCACCTATGCGTGGCTGGCGTCGGTGATGTGGGTGCCGACGATCGCCGCCTGGTTGCTGGCCTGGAACCGCTGGTGCCTGCGCCCGTGGCGAAGCATCGATGTGCTGGCCATCGTGCTGGCGATTGCCGGGACGGTCGGCGCCATGACGCATGCGGCGAGCTGGACCAGCGGCACTCGACTCGGGGCGATCGCGCTGTTCGTCGTCATCGCGGCGCGCATGGTGCGCCACGGCCCGATGCGAATCCTGGCGCTGGTCACGCTGGCCTCGATCATGGCCGGGCTGTTCGGCGGCGAGCTGCTCGATCCGATTGACGTGCCCGGCATCTGGTTTCCGTTTGGCATCGGTGTGTCACGCACGCAATACGTCTACGCGATCGCCATCCCGCTCCTGGCCATCCTGATCGTGCGCACTCTCGCCCCGGACAGGGATCCGGGACTGAGCGATTCGGTCGGGTGACCTGTTTCGACTGGTCGGTTCAGCCGCCAGCGTCGACGAAGGCCCAGACCCGGGAGATCACCACCGAGCCCTCGCCGACGGCCGAGGCCACGCGCTTCACCGATCCGCTGCGCACGTCGCCCACGGCAAAGATGCCGGGCCGCGAAGTCTCGAACAGCGAGCTGGCGCCGACCGCCGCGCCGGTGAGCACGAAGCCGTGCTGGTCGAGCCTGACCAGGTCCGCCAGCCAGCCGGTATTGGGAGCGGCGCCGACCATCACGAACAGCGCCCGGCTCGGCACCGTCTCTTCGGCGCCGCTGGCGGCATGACGGATCGTCACCGCCTCGAGCTGCTCGTCGCCGTGCAGCGCGCCGACTTCGGCGCCGTACTCGATGGTGATCGTGGGCTCGGCCTCGAGCCGGCTCGACAGGTAGCTCGACATCGACGCGGCCAGTGACTGGCCGCGCACCAGCAGGCGCACCCGGCTCGCCGTGCGGCTGAGGAACATCGCGGCCTGGCCGGCCGAATTGCCACCGCCGATGATGATCGCCTCGGTGCCCTTGCTGTAGCGGGCCTCGATATCGGTCGCGGCGTAATACACGCCGGCGCCTTCGAACTCGGTCAGCCGCGGAATCGGCAGGCGGCGATACTGCACGCCGGTCGCCACCACCACCGCCTTGCCCCGGACCCGCTTGCCGTTGTCGAAGGTGGCGCAGAAGCCGCCCTCGGGCAGCGCTTCGAGCCGGGCCACGCGGCGGGGCATGGCGAAACGCGTACCGAACTTCATCGCCTGGATCTGGCCGCGCCACACCAGGTCGGCACCGGAGATGCCGGTGGGGAAACCCATGTAGTTCTCGATCCGGCTGGACGTGCCGGCCTGACCGCCGATGGCGACGTCCTCGGTCACCAGCGCGCACAGCCCCTCGGCGCCGGCATAGACACCGGCGGCCACGCCCGCCGGCCCGCCGCCCACGATCAGCACGTCGAAATCCTCGTCGTCGACCAGGTCGAGGTTGAGGCCGAGCAGGCGCGCGATCTTGTCCGGCGTGGGATCGTCGATGACCGTGTCGCGGCCGAAGATCACCGCGGGCCGGCCCGGCGCCAGCGAACAGGTGGCGGCCAGCGCGTCCGCCTCGGCGCTGCCCAGTGCATGCGAGGCGTAGGGAATGCGGTTGCGGTCGGCGAATTCGGCGATGCAGCGGACCTCGCGGTCGCGCTCCTCCCCGATCAGCACCAGCGTGCTGTCCCGCTGCTCGATCTGCCGGCGGCGACGCGCGGCAAAGACCGTGATGATGATGTCCGACATCTCGGGAATCCGCGACATCAGGGTCAGCATCGTGGCGCGCGGCACCTCGATCACCGAGGTGTCGCGCACGGCACGCATCGCCATCGAGGCGTTGCCGCCGTTGAGGAACGATATCTCGCCCATGAACTGGGTCGGCCCCAGCGTCGAGGGCAGGTGGCGCTCGTCGGTATAGGCGTTGACCACCTCGATCTCGCCGTCGAGGACATAGACGAAGCGATCGGCCAGCTGACCGGGCCGCGCCAGGTACGTGCCGGCCGTGTAGCTCACCTGCCTGCCCGCCTCGCGCAATGCGGCGACGTGCGCGGGTGCCAGCGGCGTGCGCTGCATCTCGCTCAGGTTGGCGCCGATCGATTCCATGGTCCTGTCCTTGCGGTGGGCGGGTCGGCCACCCTGCGCGGGTGGCTCCGGGAAGTCACGTCCGGCGGATCATGCCATCCGGGCGAACTCCGGCGATGGCCCGCGTCAGTCGTTGAGCAGGTCCATCCAGTTCCGCGGCACCTGTTCCGCGGGACCGGGCACCGGCTGATCGAGTGGGTGCATGTGCGGTGCGCGCAACGTCGGGCCGTTGAAGGTGGCACCGCTGCGGTAGTCGTAGAACCAGTCCTCGCCGGGCTCGAAGCTGGTGATGATCGGGTGGCCCGTCTCGCGGAAATGCGCGGTCGCATGCTGATTGGGCGACGTGTCGCAACAGCCGACATGTCCGCACGTGGCGCATCGGCGAAGATGGAACCACCACTGGCCAGCCTGCAGACATTCCACGCAACCGGTGCCCGAAGGCGCCACCGCGGGATCGATATCGTCACTGCCGTGCGGATCATGCGTCATGGTGGATTCCTCGGCTCGGGTCGTCCCCCGAAAACGTCGCAGAGTCGACGCGGTCGTGTCCGGAAGAACGGTTCGGTGAGTGCGGTCGTGCTACGCCTGCTTCTGCGTGGACGGTGACTGCGCAAAGTGCGGCAGGGCTTCATCCAGGCAAACCCACGATGGCGCGCTGGACGTCCAGATGTCCAGTGCCGGCTGGAAGCCACTGGTGTCGTCCAGGCTGCTGAAGCGGATGGACATGAAATCCGGCCTCGCCTCACCCATGGTGAACAAGGGGCTGCCGCAGGTGGCGCAAAAGCTCCGCGTGACCAGGAGACCACTGGATACGCTAACCGCATATTCCTGCGGCGAGCCCGTGATGTCGACGGACGCCCTCGGCACCACCACGCCCGAGGCAAACGGTGCGCCGCTCGATTGCTGACAATCGCGGCAATGGCAGTTCAGCATGGCCAGCGGCTCGCTGGAACACGCGTAGCGGATGCTGCCGCAGGCGCAGCCGCCCGAGAACGGAACCTTCATGGGAGCCTCTCGAATACATGGGTGGGAGGCGAATGATGTCACGGGCAATCGCCATCAGGCCACGGAAACTGACCCGACACGAACTGCGCCGACGAGCCCGACGGCGCGATGCGCAGGCTCGAACAGACGACGATCGGACTTCAGTGAAACAGGAGGATCAACAGGTGAGCACGAAAAGCAGCGGTCACGATGGAGGCGGCGGCGCCCCACACGATGGGAATCGCTTACATGACGTTGCCCTCGTTTCCCTCGACCAGAAACGGACCTGCGGTCGTCACCGCAAAGATCACGTAAAGCCAGCTCAGCACGATCGCCGCCCCAAGTGCCCACCAGAACGCCGCGCTTGTCAGGGCGATGAAGCGAGCGACCAAGGCCACGATGACGGGTGTAATGAGCTTGTGGGTACAGAGGAAGTCGCTGATCCGCGAAGGCAGTCGCCCCTTTTGAACAACCCTATCGCGGCGCCAGAGCCGAGCACGTCCAGCGCGAAGAAGATCCACAGGAAACGGGGCATGGGGGCTATCCGGCAAGGCCGAAACGTTGAGAGCATCCCATCTTCTCCACCGGAGTCACACCCGGTCATCGGTGGAAGCCCTTGCCACCGGTCAGGCAATGTCGCTGATCCCTCTGGCCGCGCCTCCTTACTGACCACGCCTCGACTGACGGATCAGGAGATGCAAATAAGTCAGATACAGCGCCGTCGCCGCCAGCGGAAGGCCGTACCACCCATACGACAGCGCGCTGCCGCCACGCCAGTGCAGATACAACACGATTGCCGCACTCAGCACGCAACTACCCGGCAGCGCGAACAACGACAGATCCAGGATCTTCATCTGAACCCGGCGAAATTGGCCACCGTTGGCCAGGCCACCGGCGGAGAAAGCCACCAGCATGAACAGGACGTGGGCCAGCATCAGCTGGCCTAACGTTCCCAGCACTGTCCATCCGATCGACATGCCTCTCCCTGCCTTGTTGCATCGGCACCCGATTGGCGCCGGGCAATCGTGCCTGCTCTCGCGCAAAAAGTCCTGGCGACCTCAGGCACTGGACTGATGCAGGCATCAAGCAGGCACTCGTCGAACTGCGACGAGCCCATCCTTGCCGGGGTTGGCGCAAGCTGTACTACGTGTTGTTGGATCGTGGCCACGTCGATGTGCCGGTGCCCAGCAGCATCACGCACATCCTTCGGCGCCACGGCTTGATCCCTGAGCGAAACGCCGGCCAAGGCGGCATGGAAGCGTAAAGTTCTGGCGAGCGCGGTCGCCGTATCTCGACAGAAGAGCACAAGGGCCAGATTCACTTGCCGCATGCGGCTTGATGAAGCTGATCCACTGCCCGTCAAGCGCCCCTGGCCCTGCGGCCTACAAATTCACCCGCTTGCCGACAACCCATCCGGGTGTGTGCCAGTCGATATCGTACGAGGCGCCCTTCTCGTCGTGGTGCGAGCCCACTCCGATCACGCTGCCGACCTCACCGGGCTCGAGCGTGAAGAACAGGGTGACGTGGCCGGCGCCCTTGCCCGTGGTGATATGCCGAATGCTTTTGCCGTTGTGCCGAACGACCGAGCCATTACCGCGCCCGTCGTGGCCGAGCACGTTGCCCGCCGCCGTCAGAAGACTTGCCTTCCAGGCGGGCGATCCGCCCCCGACCTTGGAAGTGATGAATGCGGCAATGTCTTCCGCCGTCATCGAACCGTGCTTTCCGCCTATCTTCTCGCCCCAGATCACTGCCATTTCAATCTCCTTGTTGGCTTGTGTGATTTTCGTCGACATCCGTTTGGCAAAGGCTTGGCATTGAAATGCAGAGAACGCTGAGGCGCGACACATTCCAATTCACCTTTATACACTCCCGCCTGCGCGGTGACATCGGGGCGGAGTTAAATGCGTCGATTCAATTATCTTCGTCACCTCTATCCCCACACGACAGCGACCATCATGCTCCGCGACCTCATCGGAATGGATGTGGCTTGACGACTGAAATCATGCCTCGCCATGACGCGGCGTCGGCCTGGATGGAATCCGGGGCAAGGCAATAGCTGCAATTGCCGCAAGCAGCATGCTGCAGCCCCACACGTACGCGCCGACAAGTACCACTTGTGACTGAGACAGGAGCCAGGAGTACGCATGCAGTCCAGGAACAAGCACTGAAGTAGCGGCCACCACAAGGAGTGCCGCCCAAAACCGGCGGGCGCGAATATTCTTGCGTCGCCAGAGGCTGCAGGAAACATAAAGGAAAATGGGGTTGGCATACCAGGCGAAATCGCCGGTCAGCGGGCCGGCCCAACCTTTCAGCAGGATCTCAAACCCGAACAGGAAGCGATCTGTTGGGTAGTCATCCCAGACGGACGCCGGCAAGACCAGCGAGATGACGAATAGCGCATTGGCGATGGATGCTACGTGGATTCTTTTGTTGACAGCTAACATGACACCCGCCACCCGAGTCAAATGGAATTGCATAGCGCAGACAGCGGCGTAGCAACCCGCCCCAGCCGCCGTTGACACGGCGAAACTACCGTCTGGGCCATGAGCAATGGTAGAGGCGGCACCGGCGACCGTACACACGACGACGCTGCGACCATCTCCCTGTCGACAAGCCGACAACCTGCCCAGTCACAGCGGCGGTGGTGACCACAGCGGTTCAATCGCGGCGACGCCGCTTCCTGTTCGCGCGCACTTCGCCCTGGCATGTGGCCCGTGATCACGCATTTGATTGCCCCGCCCCCTCGGGTTTGCTTGTGGCGACTTCGTCGCCCTAACCGATGAACGCCCTCAGCAACTCGTGGACTGGGCGACGCAGGATGCTCTCGTTGATGAAGAACGGCATGTAGCCGTCTTCGAGGTGGACACGAATATCCGCCGCCGCGAGGCGTTGCTCCAAGCCCACCAGCCGCTCCGGCGCGATATACACCTGACAGATGTTGCTGGCGTGGGGTATCCGCTGCAGCCTGAAACCACCGGCGGCCTGCAACGCCGTCAGCAGTTGCTCGCCGCGCTCGCGTGCCTTGATGAAACGTTCGGCGAAGCCGGGCAGCGTATCGAGGACGGGCAGTGCTGCCTGCCAGCCGGACATGATCTGGCCGCCGAACAGGTGGCGCAGTGCACGCGCCCGGGCCACCATTTCACCGCTGCCGGCGAGGATCGCGCCGTACGGCGCACCCAGGTATTTGTAGAGCGACACGTATACCGTGTCGAACAGCGCGCTGGTGCGCTTGAGGTCAAAGCCAGGCGTGCCGTAGAGCAGCATCGCGCGCGCCCCATCCCAGTGCATGCCGATGCGATGTTGCCTGGCCAGAGCAGCAATCCCCTCAAGCTGGTCGAACGGAACGCTGGCCCCGTGATGCCGTCGCACCGGACTCTCGATCGAGATCGCGCCAACCTTCAATGGTGCGTGGCTGCTCTCCGCTTCATCGATCGCCGCCTTGAGCTCATCCATATCCGGTATCGCCTTGCCCGCTGACAACGGCACCAGATTGATCCCGCTCAGCGTCTGACTGGCATCGCTCTCGTCCAGGTAGACATGGCTGTCATGCTGGGCGAGCGCGTGGCGGTTGTCGCCGCACAGCAGGCGCAGCGCCAGCTGGTTGGCGAGCGTGCCGGTGGGCATGAACGCCGCGTCCGGCTTGCCCAGCAGGGCCGCCATGGATTTCTCCAGCTCGCCGACGGCGCCGCCTTCCAGATATCTGTCTTCCGCCAGCGGGTAGCGTTCGACCAGATGGGCCAATCGCCGCGCCTCCTCCAGCGGACTCAGCGGCGCCGCATCACGCAGCAGCGCCACCGTCCGCGCGCTGACCGGTGCAGGCGTCTTCTTCGCAACACTTGCGGCAAACAGCGCGGGTGCCGCCTGCATCAAGCCCAAGCCACCGACAGCCGCGGGTAGCCCGGCAAGAAATGTGCGTCGGCTCAGCGTCATGTGCGTATCCCCTGGTTTCGATGATTCGACGGGTTTCGGACGAAGCAGCTCCTCGCAATCCACGACCTCACGGGGCAGCTACGTCGAGCACTTGCATGGACACCACCTTGCCGCCGTCGACCCGCCGCTGCCCGACTTCGTGGAAGCCTTGCCTGGCATGAAAACGTGCGGAGGCCGGGTTGGGCGGATCGATATCGAATTCGCAGGCGATCAGCGGCACCGCGTCCGCCGAGGCCAGCGCACGGACATCGGCATAGAGCCGACTGCCGATGCCCCCGGCCTGCCCGTCACCGGCGACCACGATGCGGTCCACGTACAGAAAGCGCGCATGGCGCTGTGCGAACCAGCGGTAGTTGGCGCCGTCGTAATCCGCGCCCTCGCGGAAGGCGAGCAGGAAAGCCTCGATCCGCCCATCCCGCTCGACCACCCGATGCACGGCCGCCTGCGCATGCAACTGCGCCAGGCGCCCTGCGTCCAGCGGACTGAGCACGGCGACGAAGGCCTCGTTGAGGGCGAGGATCGCGGGGAAGTCGGCAGGATGGGCGTTTCGAAGCATCGGGCGACCTTACATGGATTCATGCGGGAAGCGACGCGCCTGCATCGGGCAAACGCGTCCCGCCATCCGGTTTCGCGGGTTCGTCCACTCAGGACGGCGTCAACTGCCGGTTCAAGTGTGACGGCAAGGCGCCGGCATTGTGTCGCCAATGCGTCGCGCCCAGCTCCACGATGTCGTAGTAGTCGGTGCGCCAGGCCGCGTATTGCATGGAGCCCAGGAACGCCTGCGGCAGGCTGGATGCGTAGGCGCCCGGGTTGTAGGGCAGGCCCGCCTTGCTCGCCACCGCCATGGACTCGTGGTAGCTGTGCATGCCGCCGCCGACGAGATAACCCACGATGGCGAGCACGTACTGCTTGAGCGGCTCCCCGCGAAACACGCCGGCGAAGGCGAAGGCCGATTGCAGCAGCGAGCCGGTGGTGCCCGAGATGCCGGCGCCGAACAGCAGATTGCGCGCGTCGACGTCATCGTAATAGGCGTCCGCTTCCGGCTGGCGCGTGCGCGCGGTGTCGCGCTGGAACATGTCGACGCCGCGACCCCGCGCGATCGCCGTGGTGCCCACCGCCCCGGCCTGCTCTGGCCTCACGATTCCCCCGACGCTGGTGGCGCCAGCGCGCTGCGCGGCCGGCTTGCGGCCACGCTTGGCGGCGTCGTCGAACCAGTCCTGGCGCAGGATCGGCCCCCAATGGTTGTACGCCGCCAGTTGCTCGCCACCCAGGGCGGGGAGCACCTTGCGGCCGACGGCGTCATGGATCGACATCTTCTGGTCCAGCCGTCCCCGCGCCAGCGCATTGAAGATGCCCTTGCGCACGCCATCGGGCCCGAGCGCCGCCTTGGCCACCGTATCAATGCGGCCGAAGCCGCTGCCGCCGCCGGTGTAGAAATACTGGCCGATGGCGAACAGCTCCCTCGTCAGCGCGGCCCGATTGGTCACCAGCTGGTGGTCCAGGTATTTCTGGATGGCCAGATTGACCTGCCCGACCCCTTCGTCCGTGAACTGCGGATGATCCAGCGCCATCAAGCCGAGCGCCGACTCGGCGAGGCGACGGCGATCCTGGCTGACCAGGCTGTCGTAAGGCCGCAGACCCGCCGACCCGCCCCGCCAACTGGTGTGCTCGCCGGTCTTGGCATACACCACCCGCCGGTCGGCCGTGAGCGCCCAGGGCACGTAACTCTCCACCGACGTGCGCGGCAGCACCCCCTGCGGAAAATTCTGCGGCGTGAAACTGCGCGGGTCGCCAAAGCTGCGGATGAGGAACTCGGACATCGACTTGCTCCAGGACAGGAACCACCGGTGGAGACGAGCGGCGCGACGCCCGCGATGGCGCAGTCTGCCGTGACCAAAGCTTTCAGAGACAGAGAACACTACTCGCCAGGCGGTATCGCAGTCACGCCGCGGGAGCGTGTCGAGCCCCGGGGCGCCGAGACGGCATGCCGCCGGCAACCCGCATCTCTTGTGCAACTCTCTGCGACTCGACCGACGGCCAGGGGAGTTCCAGGGTCGCGCCAAGCCAGGCGGTACAGAAGCGCACACATACCAGCCACTCACCTGACCTTCGCCATCCCGCACCTGCATTCGCCGAGGATCGGGCCCCCACCTCGAGACTTGACCTCCTTCCCCTGAGGTTCCGCTGATCGTGACAAGGGCCATGAACAATGCTGCCCGCCACTCATGTGAGCGACCAAGATCAACGAACCCGTTCAAATGCGTCCGTTCCGAATGGCACTGGATTCAGCGGAATATCAAGATCAACAAGTGGACAAGCACGACTGAAGCAGCGGACACGACTGGAGCCAAGGCTCCCCACAGAGCAGTGGCCAAATAGACCACCGCACCATCGCTTCCCTTGGGGATGAGCGCGCATCCAGTGGCCACCGCGAAATACAGGTAGAGCCAACTCAGGACGATCGCAGCCCCGAGTGCCGGCCAGAACGCGGCGAAAGCCAAGGCAACGAAGGGAGCGACCAGAGCCACGATGACGGGCGTGAGAAGCTTGTGCAGGCTTAAGAATTCCCCCATCGCCACAGGCAATCTGCCGGCCTTGAACAGCCATACTGCGGCGCCAGAGCCAAGCACTTCCAGCGCGAAAAAGACCAACAGAAAGCGCAGCATGGGAGTCATCCGACAAGGCAGGCGAGAGAAAGAACCAGGCGCCGGAGATGTTGTTCACCACCTCCAGAACCCTCACAGAACCCCATCGTCGCCACCGGAGTCACGCCCGACCATCAGTGAAAACCTTTGTCACCAGTCAGGCAATGTCACTGATCTCTTTGGCTGCATCGCGTTACTGACCTCGCCTCGACTGACGGACCAGGAAATTCAGATAAGCCAGGCACAGCGCCGTCGCTGCCAGCGGAAGGCCATACCACCCATACGAAGACGCGCTGTCGCCGCACCAGCGCAGGTACAACACGATCATCGCACTCGGCAAGCAACTGCCCGGCAGCACAAACAAGGATAGGTCCTGGATCTTCATCTGAACCCAGCGAAACTGGCCGCCGGTGGCCAGGCCACCGGTTAACAACCTTCAAGGACGACCGCAGGATTCAATTCGGTCAGGCGATTGAGGAAGGTATGGAAGTCATCGAACTGGGCGATGAAGCGCAGCGTTCCGCCTCGGTACTCCAGCTGCAAATAGCCAAGCTGGCCGCGTCCGGGGCTGATGGAGACGACATCCTGCACGCGCATGCGCGTTTCGCCGAGCGGGCTGCGGAAGCTGAGCCACCCACCGGGTTCGATGGCGATGCGGCGAGGCATGGAAAGGGTGCTGTATGTCACCCACAGCACCACGCAGATCCACACGACCAGAAAACCGAAATTGAAATCGGTAACCTGGACTCTTCGGAGGGCTGAAGCAATCAGCACCACCAAGCCGAACGCCAGCATCAACAACGGGATGACGACGGGCAGCAGCGCTGAAGCGCTGGCGCTGTTCAAACGCCATTCCCGCGCTGTTTCGTTCAGTGTCATGGACCGCCCCCTTGTCCTTCTTGCGCCGTTGGCATCGCATGCTGCTTCGTTGATTCAAATGTGGAAACCGCTTTCCTCATCCGAATCAACGGAAACGAAGTTAATTACGTTAGCTTAATTAACTCCACCCATTTATTCGTGACCCCGTTATTGCCGCGTATTAAACTTTACTCGAACCCTTGTTTATGAAAATAGAAAAAGCCAAGTTCATTTACCCACGAGGGTTAATGAACTTGGCCCTTCTTCTGCATTATTTTATACTTCTATTTAATTCTGGCCAGTAGTCGCAGCGCCCTTCCTGACAAAAACGGCGTCGTCGATTTTTTCGAACGCCACTTGGTATGCTTTTGGATCCAAAATGGGGGTGTCCTCGTTTCGACTCTGCCCATACGCGCTTGAATTGCTGCGAGTATTTACAAAATTCAAGCGCACACGCACATAACCAGGTCTCATTTCCTCGACAAAAGCCGTTGCTTTAGTCTGGCCGCTTGATGCCACGCCGCCCATCGCCTGCCAAAAGCCTGTCTTATTGGTTGTTGGGCTTGCTGCAGTTATAAAGCCCGTGTCCTTGTCAGCACTCTGAACGATGTACCCTAAGTCTTGAAAGACGCTCAAAACCGATCCAAATGCGATCGTCTTGGTCGTTTCAAATTCCTTTGTCTGAAAGGACTGAATCTGCAACGACGTTGGCGCCGGATTTGGCGAAGTTGCGCAACCAGCTAGAGCGGCCACCACAAGGCAACCCGCAACGATAAACTTTTTCATCCCCTGTTCCCCCTGCGTTTAAAATTCGCTCGAGCGACTTCTGAAATCTGAAACCAGATTATCCTTCCCGAACTTGATGATCAATGTCATGGTTCGCTGAGTCTGCTCAAATCCCGAAGCAGAATTTCCGCCCCCAGCAAGGATCACGGTCCAGTAATTGCTACTGGAGCTAGATTGGGTCACCGTTGCTTGACGCTGATAAGACCAAACCTCTTGGCCAGACCCATCTATGGTCGTGATGTTTGGCGCACCAAAATGCTCCAACACATCAGCTTTTGACGTCTGACCAACCTTCACGTTCAGCTGTACGTTGCCGTGCGTCAGCTCACCGTTACGAGTAGTTACAGGTTTTGTGTTGGTTTGAACACAGCCCGAACCGAGCACCACGAATAGTGCGAATCCAACCCCATTAATCCAATTCATATCGCCCCCTGTAGTCGCTGCAATTTCTTGCAGGCGATCACTGTAGATCATGGTGATATATATGCCAAGAAGCAAAAAAGGGCGGCACAAGCCGCCCTTTTCATTCTCTCCACCACATTACCCGCACTTCGAATACCCACAATTCAAGCAAGTCTGGCAGTTGTCCATCAACACCAAGGCCTTGGTGTTGCACTTGTCGCACATCATCGAGCCCGGCGGAAACGTCAGCGCGTCGGTGGCGGCCGTACCGGTGGTAGCGCTGGCATCGGTCTTTGCGCTGGCGGCCTCGTAGGCTTTCCGCTTGTCGGCGATCAACTGCCGCGTCGCCGCATCCATCTCCGGATCATGGATCAGGCCGATGTTCTTCATGTGCTGCTCCACC
>NZ_LMHR01000084.1:0-116368 GCF_001428465.1 Rhodanobacter sp. Root179
GCGGGGTGGCCTCTCTTTGGGCCACGTTTCTCTGGCCACACAGAGAAAGGTGGCTCGGCTGCCGTAGGCAGACGAAAGCTTTTCGCTCTGATGCACAGCAATAGGCAAAAGCGCATCGCGCACAGGATGCGCTCCTATCAGAGCAGGCACGCGACGCAGCACCTTAGGAGAGCCGTCAGGCAGTGCCAGCCCCTACGATAAGTAGCTCGGCCGCCGAGGGGGACGAAAACTTTTGCTCTGCACGCACCAGAAGCAACAGGCGCTCAGCGCCGACACAACCGCTCAGCGCGCGCCGATCACCACCGGCTCAGGTTCCAGCTGCACGCCGAACCTGGCGTGCACGCCGTGCATCACCTGCTGCGCCAGCGCCCACAGTTGGGGTCCGGTGGCGTGGCCGTGGTTGACAAGCACCAGCGCGTGCCGGTTCGAGATGCCGGCATCGCCTTCGCGGAAACCCTTGAAGCCGGCGGCTTCGATCAGCCACGCGGCGGAAAGCTTGCTGCGGCCATCCGCTTGCGGCCAGGCGGCCAGTTCGGGATGCTCGCGTTTCAGCGCATCGGCCAGCGCGGCGTCGACGATGGGGTTCTTGAAGAAGCTGCCGGCGTTGCCGATCACGGCCGGATCGGGCAGTTTTTTCGTGCGCAGGTGCACGACGGCTTCGGCGACGTGGAAAGGTGCGGGCTTGTCGATGCCCATCCGCGCCAGCTGCTCGTCGATGCCGGCGTAGTCGGTGCGCAGTGCGCGGTGGCGGGGCAGCACGAAGCGCACGGCGGTGACGATGTAGCGACCTGGCTCGTGCTTGAACAGTGAGTCGCGATAGGCGAATGCGCAGGTGGCGTGGTCCAGCGTCACCACGCGGTGCTCGCGGGTATCCCACGCTTCCACACTTTCGACGAATTCGGCCACTTCGCAGCCGTAGGCGCCGATGTTCTGGATCGGCGCGGCGCCCACGGTGCCGGGGATCAGGATCAGGTTTTCCAGGCCGGCGTAGCCCTGGCCCAGCGTCCAGCGCACGAAGTCGTCCCAGCGTTCGCCCGCGGCCACCGCGATGCGTGCACTGTCGCCGCCGCTTTCCACCTGCACGCCGCGGGTTTCCATCGCCAGCACGGTGCCGTCGAAATCGCCGGTGAACAGCATGTTGCTGCCCTCGCCCAACACCAGCAGGCGGCCGTTGCGCACGGCGGGAAAGTCGAGCAGTTCGGGCAGCTTGCTGGCGTCGCGGATTTCCGCCAGCAACGTGGCGCGCGCATCGACGCGCAGCGTGTTGCGGTTCACCAGCGAGGCGTTTTCTATCAGCGTGTAACCACCCATGTCGGTGCGCTCAGACGGCATGGGCGGCCTCGCGCTGGCGACGGATTTCGTTGACGCATTCGCCGACCAGGTGCGGGCCGCGATAGACCAGGCCCGAGTAGACCTGCACCAGCGAGGCGCCGGCGTCGAGTTTCTCGGCCGCGTCGCTGCCTTCGAGGATGCCGCCCACGCCAATCAGCGCAATGCGTCCCTGCAGGCGCTTGTGCATGCCGGCGAGTACCGCGGTGGACCGCGCGAACAGCGGCTTGCCGGACAGGCCACCCGCCTCGCCGCCGCGCGGGTCGTCCGCCACCGACTCGTGATCGATCGTGGTGTTGCTGCAGATCACCCCGTCGATGCCGGTGCGCAGCAGCACCTCGGCGATGGCGTCCAGCTCCGCTTCGGAAAGATCCGGGGCGATCTTCAGCAGCATCGGCTTGCGCTTGCCGGCTTGCGAGCCCAGCCGCTCCTGCGCCGCCCGCAGCACGGAAATGAACTTGTACAGCGTGGCTTCCTGCTGCAGGTCGCGCAATCCGGCCGTGTTCGGCGAGGAGATGTTCACCGTGACGTAGCTGGCGTGTTCGTAGACCTTGTGCAGGCAGGTCAGGTAATCGTTGACCGCCTTCTCGTTCGCCGTGTTCTTGTTCTTGCCGATGTTGATGCCGAGCACGCCGTGGTAGCTGGACTGCTGCACGTTGCGCACCAGCGCATCGACGCCGCCATTGTTGAAGCCGAGCCGGTTGATGATCGCCTCGTGCCCTGGCAGGCGGAACATGCGGGGCTTGTCGTTGCCCGGCTGCGGCAGCGGCGTGACCGTGCCGACTTCGATGAAGCCGAAGCCCAGCGCATCGAGCGCGTCCAGGTACTCGGCGTTCTTGTCCAGGCCGGCCGCCAGGCCGACCGGGTTCGGAAAGGTGATGCCGAACACCGTGGTGGGCAGGTCCGCCGGCGGCTTGGCGATCCAGCGGGCGAAGCCGCTGCGCTGGGCCACGCCCAGCCCGTACAGGGTGAGGTGATGCGCCTTCTCGGCGTCGAGCTGGAACAGCAGCGGGCGCAGGATGTCGTACATGGATCAGACCGGTTGGCCCGCGAAGATGCGGGTGTCGTAATCGAAGCTTACCGTGCCGTCTTCGGCGCAGTTGTCGAACAGTTCGCGCAGCGCCTGCAGCATCGGTTCATGCCGCGGATGCCCCGCCTGCGGCGCATACGAGGACGACATCAGGCGCCCGCGCAGCGCGTCGAAGTCCAGCCGCTGGCCGTGCCCGAAGCTGGCGCTGCCGCGATAGCCGGCGCCGAACCAGACGCGCATGTGTGCATCGTCGGCGTAACGCTCGGCCACGCTGGTGTAGTCGGTGCCGAAGCGCAGCAGCAAGGCCTCGTAGCCCTCGAGGAAGCGCGTGCCGGTGAGCCGGCGCGAATTCCACCAGATCGCCACCAGCCCTTGCGGACGCAGGATGCGCGCGAACTCGCGCCGTGCCGCCGCCTCGTCGAACCAGTGGAACGCCTGCGCCACGGTGACCAGATCCACGCTGGCATCGGCCAGCTTGGTGGCGTCGGCGCGGCCGTCGACGGCATCGAAGCCGTCGTACCCGCGCAGCCATTGTTCGGCGGCGGCGCGCATCGGCGCATTCGGCTCCACCGCCGTCACACGGTAACCCGCATCGAGGAACATCTTCGAGGAGATGCCGGTGCCCGCACCCACGTCGGCCACGCGCCAGTGGCGGTCCGCGCCCTGCTCGCGCTGCAGCCAGTCGAGCAGCGCCACGGGATAGTCGGGGCGATAGCGCACGTAGTCGTCGACGCGATCGCTGAAGCGCGTGGTGGACTGGAAGTCAGCCACTGAGCATCTGCCCGCCGTCGACGACCAGGGTCTGGCCGGTGATCCAGCCCGCGAACGGCGAAGCGAGGAACAGCGCGGCGTGGGCGATTTCCTCCGGCGTGCCGAAGCGGCCGAACGGAATCTTCGCCAGCGTGGCGCGGTACAACTCCGGCTGCTCCACCCGGCGCCGCTCCCACAGGCCATCGGCGAACGCGATCGAGCCGGGCGCGATCGCGTTGACGCGGATGCGCTCGCCGGCCAGCGCCAGCGCCTGCGAGGTGGTGTACTGGCTCAGCGCCGCCTTCACCGCGGCATAGGCCGCGCCGTTCGCACGCGGACGGAAGGCCGCGATCGAACTGGTGTGCAGGATGCAGCCGTGGGCCGA
This sequence comes from Rhodanobacter sp. Root179, assembly GCF_001428465.1. Classification (NCBI taxonomy): domain Bacteria; kingdom Pseudomonadati; phylum Pseudomonadota; class Gammaproteobacteria; order Lysobacterales; family Rhodanobacteraceae; genus Rhodanobacter; species Rhodanobacter sp. Root179. The sequence goes on from NZ_LMHR01000084.1 coordinate 3,495, forward strand.
CGCCTTGAGATGCGGCAGCGCCGCGCGCGAGGCGCGCACCGCGGCCATCAGGTCGACGTTGAAGCCGGCCAGCCAGCTCTCGTCGCCTTCGTCGAAGCCGTAACCGCTGGCGTTGTTGACCAGCACGTCGATGCCGCCGAGCGCGTCGGCGGCATTCGCCACATAAGCTTCGATCGCCTTCGCGTCGGCCAGGTCACAGCCTTGCGCGTGCGCGACCACGCCGTGGGCCGCGATGGCCTGGCGAGTTTCCTCGAGAGCTGTTGCGCCACGGGCGCAGATGGAGACTCCGGCGCCAGCGGCGGCAAAACCCAGCGCGATGCTGCGGCCGATGCCACGGCTGCCACCGGCCACGACGACGCGATAGCCGCGGAAATCGAACGGAGCCGGCAGCGCCTTGTTCATGCGCCGTCAGTGCCAGCCGGCAAACGCGAAACCGAAGATCAGCACCGCCATCAGCAGGAAGATGCCCAGCACGCACAAGGCCAGCTGGACGTAGCCGAGCACCAGCCCGGCCACCGCCATGCCGTCACCTTCCATGCGGTTGTCGATCGGGCTGCGGCGGATCTCGCCGCGTGCCAGGTGACCGCAGACGATCGCCACCAGCGCACCGATGAACGGCAGCAAGATCCACGTCAGGATGCCGAACACCAGGCTCACCACCGCCAGCGAACTGGTCGTGTTGCCCGGGCGATAAGACGGTTGATAGCTCATCGTTCGCTCACTCGTGAGGGAGGTGGCACAACGCCTTCGTGCATCGGACGGCCACGGACGGCGAACGCCCGTGGCCGACTTTCGTCACACCGTGAACTTGATGCCCTGCGCCAGCGGCAGCGCGTCGGAGTAGTTGATGGTGTTGGTCTGCCGGCGCATGTAGACCTTCCACGCGTCCGAACCGGACTCACGGCCGCCGCCGGTTTCCTTCTCGCCGCCGAACGCGCCGCCGATCTCCGCACCCGAGGTGCCGATGTTGACGTTGGCGATGCCGCAGTCCGAACCGGCCGCCGACAGGAACTGCTCGCCCGCGCGCAGGTTGTTGGTGAAGATCGACGACGACAGGCCCTGCGGCACGTCGTTCTGCATGTCGATGGCTTCGTCCAGCGTCTTGAACGGCATCACGTAGAGGATCGGCGCGAACGTCTCGGTCTGCACCACGTCGTCGGAATTCTTCACGCCGGTGACGATGGTCGGCAGCACGAAGTTGCCCTTGCGGTCGGTCAGCGCCTTGCCGCCGGTGCGCACGGTGCCGCCGGCGGCCTTGGCGTTCTCCACGGCCTTCAGGTAGCCCTGAACCGCTTCCTGGCTGTTCAGCGGACCCATCAGCGTGGTGGCCAGGGTCGGATCGCCGATCTTGCCTTCGACCTGCTGGTAGGCCTTGACCAGGGTGTCGAGCACGCCGTCGAAGATCGACTCGTGCACGAACAGGCGGCGCGTGGTGGTGCAGCGCTGGCCGGCGGTGCCGACGGCGCCGAACACGATGCCCGGGATCGCCAGCTTCAGGTCGGCGCTTTCATCGAGGATGATCGCGTTGTTGCCGCCCAGTTCCAGCAACGAGCGGCCCATGCGCTGCGCGACGCGCTCGCCGACCATGCGGCCGACCTTGGTCGAGCCGGTGAAGCTGATCAGCGGGATGCGCTTGTCGTCGACGAAGGCCTGCGCCAGGTCGCTGCCGGCATCGTTGAACAGGAAGAACAGGTCGGGGAAGCCGGCGTCCTTCAGCGCCTCGTTGCAGATCTTCATCGTGGCGATCGCCGACAGCGGCGTCTTCGGCGACGGCTTCCAGATGCAGATGTCGCCGGCGATGGTGGCCAGCATCGCGTTCCACGCCCACACCGCGACCGGGAAGTTGAACGCGCTGATGATGCCGACCAGGCCCAGCGGATGGTACTGGTCGTACATGCGATGACCCGGTCGTTCCGAATGCATGGTCGAGCCGTACATCATGCGGCTCTGGCCCACCGCGAAGTCGGCGATGTCGATCATCTCCTGCACTTCGCCGTCGCCCTCGGGCTTGATCTTGCCCATCTCCAGCGCAACCAGCGAACCGAGCGCGTCCTTGTGCTTGCGCAGCGCTTCGCCGCACAGGCGCACCGCTTCGCCACGCTGCGGCGCGGGCGTGGTGCGCCACACCTTGAACGCGGCCTTGGCGCGCTGGACGATCACTTCATAATCGGCGGCGCTGGACGCATGCACGGTGCCGAGCACTTCGCCGGTAGCCGGGTTCACCGGCTGCAACGCGCCGGCGTCGGTGGTCTTCGACCACTCGCCCTGGCCGAGGTAGCTGCCGGACTGCTCGCCGTCGAGGCCGAGCGCGCTGAGGATTGCATGGGACATGGATGTCTCCTGGACATGCGGCGCCTGCCGGCACCGTGGATGAAATCGGTAATTCGCCATTCTAGCAGGGGCAACCACCTTGCTCCCTCCCTCTGGCGGCAGGGGAGCAGCAGAACCGCGCGATCCATGCGAAAATCCCGGCGCTGCCCTCGTAGCTCAGTTGGATAGAGCGGCCCCCTCCTAAGGGGCAGGTCGGACGTTCGAATCGTCTCGAGGGCACCATTTTCCCAGCACGAAGGCCGGCATCGCCGGCCTTCGTGCTTTCCGGCTCAGGAACTGCACGACAGCATCGAGCAACCGGCCTTGTGCCGCGCCCAGTCCGGGCGCTTTTGCGCGAACGCCTCGCGGCCGGGCTGGTCGTCGTACGGGTGGCGCAACACGTCGAGCAGCTCGGTGATGCCGTCGAGGTCGCCCTGCCCGGCCCGGTCGATCGCCTGCTGCGCCAGGTAATTGCGCAACACGTAACGGGGGTTGGCCAGGCGCATCTGCTCGCGACGCTGTCCCGCCGGCAACGGATCGTCGGCCAGCCGCGCCGCGTAGCGGCGCAGCCAGTCGTCGAGCGCCGGCTCGGCCTCGCGACGTTTCGCTTCGTCGTAGAAAGCCGCGGCGAATGGCGCCAGCGTGGGCGCCCGCGTGTCAAGGTCAGCCAGTGCGCGAAACCACAGCGTCATGTCGATCTCGGCCTGCTGCATAAGGCCCTGCAACGACTGCATCAGGGCCACGTCGTCATCGCGGCATTCGGCGAAGCCGAGTTTCGCGGCGATATTCGCCCGATCGGCAGCGCCATGGGCGGCCGCGTAGCGATCCAGTCCCGCCTGCAGCGGCGCCACGTCGGCAAACAGCGGCGCCAGCGCGCCGGCCAGCCGGCTCAGGTTCCACCAGGCCACGTCCGGCTGCTGGCCGAAGCGGTAACGGCGACGCTGCGCGTCGGTGGTGTTCGGCGTCCAGTCCGGGTCGTAGTTGTCGATCCAGCCGTACGGACCGTAGTCGATGGTGAGGCCCAGGATCGACATGTTGTCGGTGTTCATCACGCCATGCACGAAGCCCACCCGCATCCAGTGCGCAATCATCGCGGCGGTGCGCTCGCAGACCTGGGCAAACCACTCCGCGTACAGCGCCTCGCCTTGCCCCTGCAGTTCGGGGAAATCACGCCGGATGGCGAAGTCGACCAGTTGCCGCAGCAGACCGATGTCGCCGCGCGACGCCGGCAGTTCGAAGTTGCCGAAGCGGAGGAACGAAGGCGCCGCGCGGCAGACGATGGCGCCCGGCTCGGTGGCCGCGTTGCCGTCGTAGAACATGTCGCGCAGCACCGGCTCGCCGGTGCCGACCAGGCTAAGCGCCCGCGTGGTCGGCACGCCCAGGTGGTGCATCGCCTCGCTGCACAGGAATTCGCGTACTGACGAGCGCAGCACCGCGCGGCCATCCGCGCCGCGCGAGTACGGCGTCAGGCCCGCGCCTTTCAGCTGCAACTCCCAGCGCTCGCCGCCGGCATTGATCACTTCGCCCAGCGAGATCGCCCGGCCATCGCCCAACTGCCCGGCCCAGTGGCCGAACTGGTGGCCGCCGTAGTTCGCCGCGTACGGCTGCATGCCGTCGAGCAGGGCATTGCCGCCGAACAGTTGCGCAAATTCCGGCGCAGCGACCTCGGCTTCGCTGAAGCCCAGCGTGGCGGCCATCTCCGCCGAATGCGCCAGCAGCCGCGGCGCAGCCACGGGCGTGGGATCGATCCGCGAATACAGCGCGCCTTCGACCTGGCGCGGGCCCGCGCCCTGCTGCGGATCACCGGGCAGGTCACGGACGAAGGCGTTGTCGAAGCGCAGCTGGAACATGCTGATGGTGACCGCGGGAGGTGCTGCCTATATCCGGGCGACTACCCCGCGATGCAAGGCGCTCGCCTGCGACCGGAGGAACCTAGCGCGCCACCGGCCCCTGCCTGGCCGACTTGCGATGCTGCGCCTTCAGCCGGTCGTAGACGGTCAGCACGGCCGTGCCGTAACCCCTGGCCAGGCTGGGCGTGCGGCTGTGGTAATAGCCCACGCCCATCACGCGATCGCGGGTGCGGCGCATGCCGTCGCGGAGGATTTTTGCCCCGACGGTGATGTTGGTGCGCGGATCGAGCAGGGTCAGCGGGTCGCGCACCGCGTCGCGGTGCATCGGGTAATAGACCTGCATGATGCCCACGTCCTGCACCGCCGAACCGAACTGGCTGGCCGCGGCCATCTGCAGTTGCACGTGCTGGCGATCGCCCCGCACCAGATGGTCGTCGACGCGGAACAGCCACGGCGTCGGCGCCACCCGGCCGTCCGGATACAGCGACTTCGATTCCACCAGCGCCACGCTGTACAGCAACAGCGGGTCGATGCCGTAGGTCTTGCCCACCTGGGCCCACAGGCTGTGGCGCGAACGGATGTCCAGGTCGGGCTCGGCGATCGGCATCATCAGGTCCATCGTGCTGACTTCGCTGAGCAGGCGGTCGGCGGACGGCGCGGGAGGCGTCCGCTGTTCCGCGGCATACGGCAGAATCGCCGGAGCCGCCGCTGGAGCGGCCACCTCCCTGCGTGGCACGGCCGTGACCAGGGCTGGCGCTCCGGGCGCCGGTTGCGCCGTCATCGCGGGAGCCGTCGCATGCCCGGGATGGCGCCCGCCGCCAAAGCCGATCGCTGTCGCAAGACACGCCGCGGCCAGGATCGCCGGTGCAAGGTAGCGCGGCACCGATGGCAGATAGACATTGACCAGGGCCGGCACGCGCGCCGCGAAGTGACGCCAGGCGGCGAACGCTGCCGTCCATCGTCCACGATGGCCTGGCACCTCGCGTGGCGTCGATTCGCGGCGCCGACGCACCAGCGCATGCCGCGCCGGCGCGGGCGTGGCAGGCCTGGCCCGGGGATCGGGGCGGCGCTGGGGTCCGCGGAAACGACTGGCCGTCGGCGCGCACGCGGTCGCCGCCGCGGCGCGCGCCACGGCGGGGCGAGGAGCTTCCGGCTTTTCGCCGGGTGCCAGGTGGGTCGCACCTGTCATCCGGCCGCTCGAACCATCCACGAATCCATCCTCACCATGCGACCGGGCAACGCCGCGTTCAGCGGTGGCCGGCGAAGGGAAACCATCACCCAAGCAAGCCGCGTGCCCGGAATGCGTCGGACATCATCGCACGTCACCTGCGCGCCGCAGCCAGTCCGTGCCGGTGGCCCGCCCGCAACGGCTATAGTCGGGCTCGTCCCCGAACCGGAAATCGCATGATCCCGTCCCCCGCCAACGACCTGAACGCCGACGCCCTGCCCGGGGACGCGCCCTACCTGGCGGCCACCACGCGCTGGCTGGAACGGGCGGTGATCGGGCTGAACCTGTGTCCGTTCGCCCGCGCGCCCCACGTGCAGGGCAAGCTGCGCTTGCGGGTGAGCCAGGCGCGCGATACCGACGCGCTGCTGGACGACCTCTGCGGCGAGCTGCAGTCGCTCAACGCGCTGACGCCGGAGGAATGCGAGACCGGCCTGCTGATCCATCCGTTCGTGCTGGGCGATTTCCTCGACTACAACGACTTTCTCGACGTGGCCGATGCGGCCGTGCAGACGCTGGGACTGGAAGGCGAATGGCAGGTGGCCAGCTTCCACCCGCAGTACCAGTTCGCCGACAGCGACGCGGACGACGTGGAGAACTTCAGCAACCGCTCACCCTTCCCCACCCTGCACCTGTTGCGCGAAGCCAGCGTCGAACGCGCGATGGAACAGATGAGCGACACCGACGCGATCTATCGCCGCAACCAGGAAACCCTGCGCCGGCTGGGTGCGGATGGCTGGCAGGCGTTGTGGGACGACAAGGCGGACTGATCGTCGCCTCAACATCCTGTTCATCGCGGCAGTGCCAAGCTGGCGCATGAATCCCTCCCGCGCACAGCCCGTCGACCGTTACGCCGAAAGCATCGACCCCGGCGTCCACTGCAATACCTGCGAAGCCGTGTGCTGCCGCCTCACCGTGGTGCTGATGCCCGACGACCACGTGCCCACGTGGCTGATCGATCGCGACGAACACGGCATGGAAACCCTGGCCAAGGGCGAGGACGGCTGGTGCGCGGCGGTCGATCCGAACACTTCGGGCTGCACCATCTATGACGAACGCCCGGGCATCTGCCGCAAGTTCGCGATGGGCAGCCCCAGCTGCCGCGACGAGCGGCACAAGTGGTTCGGCGCCACGATCCCTACCGCGGTGCACATGCTGTAGGTGCTAGGGCGCGAAGATCAGCGCGACCTCGTCGGCATCCAGCGCACGCCATTCGCCCAGCGGCAGCTCGCCCAACGCGAGCCTGCCCACCGAGATCCGCTGCAGGGTCTCGACATGGTTGCCGGTGGCGGCAAACATCCGCCGCACCTGGTGGTAGCGGCCCTCGGTGACGCTGAGTCGGGCATGGCGCGGGCCCAGCACTTCAAGATTCGCCGGCGCCAGCGGCTCCTTCTCCGATTCCAGCATCAGGCTGCCGCTGGCGAACAGCGCGCCTTCGTCGCCGCGCAGATCCTGCGCCAGCGTCGCCTCGTAGACCTTGGTCACCTGCGCCTTGGGCGAAATGATCCGGTGCAGCAGCGCACCGTCGTCGGTGAACAGCAGCAGGCCGGAGGTGTCCCGATCGAGCCGGCCCACGCTGGACAGCGCCGGCGAGCGCACGCTGTAGCGCGGCGGCAGCAGGTCGTAGACCACCCGTCCCGGGTCCTTGCGCGAGCAGGTGACGCCCATCGGCTTGTTCAGCATCAGCACCAGGCCGGGCGGCGGATCGAGCGGCTCGTCGTCGACGCGGATGGTCTCGTACGGCACCACGTCGTCGGCGTACAGCACTTCGCCCTCAGCATCGGTGATGCGGCCGGAACGGAACAGCGCCGTGACGTCCTTGCGGCTGCCATAGCCCAGGTTGGCGATCAGCTTGACCAGTTTCATCCCCGCACTCCCACCGCTTCGATCACCTTGAATCCTTCCTGCACGACCAGCGTGCGCACGTCATGAAAACGCGAGGCCAGCACGGCCTCGTAGGGCAGATGGCGATTGGCCACCAGCAACAGGCGGCCGTCCGGCTGCAGCGCCTCGGCCGCGCTGACAATGAACGCGCGGCCCAGCTCGGGCAGGTCGGCGCGGCCCTGGTGGAACGGCGGGTTGCTGACGATGGCGTCGTAGCGCCGCGCCAGGCCGCGGGTGACGTCATGCCAGTACACCGCCACCGCGAGTTCCCTGCCGGCTGCGCGCTTCGCCCGGGCCAGGTTGAGTCGCGCCGGCTCCAGCGCGCGCGCCTCGGCCTCGTACAGGTCGATCGCCTGCACCTGCGGGCAGCGCGCGATGACCTGCGCGGAAAGATAACCGTAGCCGCCGCCGAGATCGGCCACGCTGCCGCGCAGGTCCGCCGGCAGATGCGCGGCCAGCAGCGCCGAGGCACGATCGACGCGATCCCAGGCGAACAGGCCGGGGCGGCTGATGTAGCCGTCCATGATTTCGCGGGGCGCATCCAGCGCCAGCCATTCCGCCAGCAAGGCCTGGTCCACCGTGTCGGCAGACGGCGTGCTCCAGAACACCCGGCACTTGTGCTTGGACTGGTGCTGCACGGCGCCGGCCAGTTTCGCCAGGTCCGCCTCGCCCGACTTCGCGCCCTCGGCATTCGGCATCGCCGCCAGCAGCACGCCGCCGGCCGCCACATGCTGCAACGCGCGGGCGAACAGCGCGCGGGCTTCGTCGCGCTGGCGCGGCGGCAGCAGCAGCGTCAGTGAAAATTTCTCCCCGGCCGCCGGCTCGCCCACGCGCAGGCCGTTGCGCGCCAGTTCGTCGGCAAACGGCAGGAAGCCCTGCTCGCACAGCCAACCCGGCCGCGCCATTTCGCGCAGGCGCACGCCAGCGCGGGCGCGCAGGAACAGCACGCGACCGTCCGCCGGCAAGGACAACTCGCCGGACTCGAACGGCACGAACAGGGCCGCCAGCGCCGCATCCGGCGCGGCAGCGGAAACTCCGGCAACCGTCACGTCAACCCTCGACCATCAAAACGATGGCGGCATTGTACGTGGCGGCGCCTTGCGTCCGCGCCGATTGCCGACTCAACCGCCGCTGTGCGCGCTGACCGCATCCATCGCGCGGGCGGAATACACCAGGGCGGCACCGGCATTCATCGCCACCGCGACACCCAGTGCTTCGGCAATTTCCTCGCGACTGGCGCCATGCTTCAGCGCCTCGCCCACGTGCACCGTGATGCAGCCGTCGCAGCGGGTGGTCACCGCCACCGCCAGCGAGATCAGCTCGCGCGTCTTCGCATCCAGGTGACCGGTCTTTTCGCCGGCGCCAGACAGGGTCTGGTAGCCCTTCAGGGTATCCGGGCTCAGCTTGCCGATCTCGCCGATCCGGCCCAGCAGTTCCTTGCGGTATTGCAACCAATCCAGCATGACGGTCACCTCGTTGTCGTGGCAGCCGGGCGACCTGCCCCGCCGCAGCGCGATCATGCGCCACGGCGCGGACAAATGCCCGTCAACCCGTCAACCGGCCGCGGGTGTACGGCCCAGTCGGGCCACCCAGCGATACAGCGCCACGTTGACCGCGATGAAGGCAATTCCGCCGATCCAGATCGCCGCATTGGCGAAGCCGCCGCCGACCAGGGCCAGCGGCGCCTCCTTGCCGGAGAACACCACGATCGCGGCGATCACCACGCCGATGATGCTCTCGCCCACGATCATGCCCGAGGCCAGCAGCACGCCCAGCTGCTTGGTCGCCTCCGGATCGCGCGCGCGGTCGGCGCGCTTGTCGAAATACCAGCCGACGATCGCGCCGACCACCACCATCAGCGTGGTCGAGGTCGGCAGGTAGATGCCCAGGCCCACCGCCAGCGGCGGCAGCGAGGCGGACTTGCTGCTGCGTCCCAGCACCGCGTCGATGATGATCAGCACCACGCCGATCGCGCCGCCCAGGATGATCAGGCTCCAGTCGATGTTGCCCTGTATCACGCCCTGCGCCAGCGCGGAGATCAGTCCGGCCTGGGGCGCGGCCAGCGCGCGCGCCGGGTCGACGCCCGGCATGCCGGCGAAACCGTAGGCCTGGTTGACCAGGTCCAGCACCGGCGGGATCACCGCCGCGCCCACCAGCACGCCGGCGACCAGCGCCACCTGCTGCTTCCACGGCGTGGCGTCGACCAGCTGGCCGGTCTTCAGGTCCTGCAGGTTGTTGTTGGCGATGGTCGCCACCGAAAACACGATCGAGGTGGCGAACAGCGCGAACGCCACCAGCCCCTTGCCCGCGCTGACCGGCAGTTGCGACTGCACGCCGGCGACCAGCAACAGCGCCGCCACGATCACCACCAGGATGCCCACGCCCGACAGCGGGCTGTTGGACGATCCGATCAGGCCGGCCATGTAGCCGCACACCGCCGAAACCAGGAAACCCATCACCACCACGAACACCAGGCCGCCGGCCAGCAGCAGGCCCAGATGGTCGCCCAGGCCGGTATCGCCGGCGAAATCACCCAGCAGCCAGGCGATAGGCAGCAGGCACAGCAGGCTGACCAGGCCGACGATGCCGATCGGCATGTCCAGCTCGGTACGGGGCAGGCTGGCGCCCTGGCCGGACTTGCGCGCCCGCGACGAGGCCATCGCCGCGGCAAGTCCGCCGATCACCGGCTTGACCAGCTTGGCCAGCGTCCAGATCGCCGCCACGCCGATCGTGCCGGCGCCGATGAAGCGCACCTTGCTGCTCCACGCCGCCTGCGCCACGTCCGCCGCGGCACCGGTGACGCCAACAAGCAGCCCGGTGTAATGCGGCACCGCCCAGCCCCACGCGATCACCGCGCCGAACAACATGGCAAGGCCGACCCACAGCCCCACCAGGTGCCCGACTGCCAGCAGCGCGAAGGAAAGATTGAAGTCGTAGCCGGTCGCCGAACCGCGATCGTCGAGGCGGAAATACTGCGCCACGTTGCTGCCGAACACGCGGGTGGCCACCACGATGGCGAACAGCGCCGAGACCACCGAGCCGCCCATCACGGCGAGCAGGCCGGCGCGGCTGCTCTCTTCCGTGGTGGATTCAGAATCGTCGCCGCCGCCCACCTTCAGCACTTCGGCGCAGGCCACGCCTTCCGGATACGGCAGGTCGGAATCGGTGACCAGCGCGCGGCGCAGCGGGATCGTGTACATCACGCCCAGGATGCCGCCAGTGGCGCAGATGCCGAAGGTGATCCAGAACGGGAAGCCGGTCCACCAGCCGACCATGACCAGACCGGGCAGCACGAAGATGATCGCCGACAAGGTGCCCGCCGACGAGGCGATCGTCTGCACGATGTTGTTTTCCTGGATGGTCGAGTTCCTGAAGTTGCGCAGGATCGCCATCGAGATCACCGCCGCCGGAATCGAGGTGGCGAAGGTCAGGCCGGCCTTGAGCCCGAAGAACACATTGGCCGCGGTGAACACCAGGGTGATCACGATACCGATGATCAACCCACGTACGGTCAACTCGGTGCGTGGCGCGCTGATGGAAGCTGGTTTTGCACTCACAGATGACTCTCCCCCGGATGGATGCTGCGGTGGAAGATAGCGTGGAATGGCTGCGGGTGGTTACCGATGGCGCGAAACGGCGAGCCCGCAGGTGCCGCCCGCCTATAGCGCCAGGACGCTCGCGAAGTGCCGTGGTTGTCCGGACAACGGATCGACGAACGCCAGCTCCTTCGCCAGCAATTTCAGCGGCCGAAGGTGATCGTCGGCGGCCGGCTCGGCCAGCGCCGGATACAGGGGATCGCCGCTGATCGGTGCCCCCAGCGCGGCCATGTGCAGGCGCAACTGGTGCTTCCTTCCGGTCCGCGGGAACAGCACATAACGCCAGTCACCGGCGCCCTGTTCGATCACCTCGATGCGCGTCTCGCTGTTCGCCTCGCCCGCCGCCTCGCGCATCCGGAAGAATGGCTCGCCGGCAACGATGCGCGAGCGCCGCAGGTGCGGAAACGCCAGCCCGGGCAAGGCCGGCGCCAGTGCCTCGTAACGCTTGTCGATGCGCCGCTCGCGGAACAGCGCCTGATACGCGGCGCGGCTGGCCGGGTTGGCTGAGAACAGCACCAGGCCCGCGGTGAGCCGGTCGATCCGGTGCAGCGGCACCAGCGCGGGGTTGTCCAGTTGCTGGACCAGCCGGCGCAGGAGGGTCTGTTCGACGAAGCCGCCGGCCGGCGTCACCGGCAGGAAGTGCGGCTTGTCGGCCACCACCAGGTGCTCGTCCACATGCAGCACGGTTTCGCCGAACGGGATCACCGGCTCATCCGCCACCTCGCGGTAGTAGTGGATGCGCAGCCCCGCCCGGTACGGCGTCTGCGGCGTGATCGCGCCGCCCTGCCCATCCAGCACGCGTCCGCGTTCGATGCGGTCCAGCCATTGCGCGCGGCTGATCGCGGCGAAGTGCGTACACAGCGCGTCGAGCACGGTCGCCCAGTGGCCCGGCGGCAGGTGCACCGTGCTGGCGCGGGCGTCACGGGTGAAGCTGGGCGTGGGCGACTTCATGCCCGCACAGTGTAGGTGCTGCCCGGCGCGTACAATGGTCGGCTTGTTGTCTCCAGGTACGCCCATGGCACTGAACTCCACCATCTACAAAGTCGAACTGCAGGTCAGCGACATGGACCGGCATTACTACGCCACCCATGCGCTGACCCTGGCGCGGCATCCGTCGGAAACCGAAGAGCGCCTGATGGTGCGCCTGCTCGCGTTCGCGCTGTATGCCGAGGATCGCCTGGAGTTCGGCAAGGGCATCAGCGACGAGGACGAACCGGCGCTGTGGCGCAAGGCGTATACCGACGAGATCGAGCTGTGGATCGAGGTCGGCCAGCCCGACGAGACGCGCATCCGCAAGGCCTGCGGCCGTTCGCGCCAGGTGGTGGTGATCAACTACGGCGGCAACGCGGCGGAGATCTGGTGGAACAAGAACGCCAGCGCGCTGGCCCGCAACAAGAACCTCACCGTGCTGGACATTCCCGTCGCCACGGTGGCCGAACTGGTGGCACTGCTGCAGCGTGGCATGCGCCTGCAGGCGCTGATCCAGGACGGCCAGTTGCAGTTGATGAACGATGCCGACGCGGTGGCCGTCGAGCCGTTCAAGCGCATGGTCGCCGCCGAACTGGTGAGCTGACCCGCCTGTCACGAAGCCAAAAAACGCCGGATTCCCTGCCCTGCCCTGCGGCGGAGGGTCGGGGTGGGGTCCACGTCGCCACAAGCTCTTGGACACGTAATACCCTGTCCCTTTCCATCCACCTTCCCGGAGTCACCCATGCGCTGGTTGCTGCCCCTGCTCACCGTGTTCGCCCTCGCCGCCTGCAGCACGCCGCCTCCGGCGCACGCCAGCGGCAAGGTCGACAAGCTCACCATCATCGACACCCGGGTCGGCACCGGTGCCGAGGCCAAGCCCGGCATGGACGTGCTGGTGCAGTACACCGGCTGGCTCTACGACGACAGCGCCAAGGACAAGCACGGCGCCAAGTTCGACAGCTCGTACGACCACGGCGCGCCGTTCAACTTCCCGCTGGGCGCCGGCCGCGTGATCGACGGCTGGGACCAGGGCGTGGCCGGCATGAAGGTGGGCGGCAAGCGCACCCTGCTGATTCCCGCCGAGCTCGGCTACGGCGCGCGCGGCGCCGGTGGCGACATCCCGCCGAACGCCTCGCTGGTGTTCGACGTGGAACTGGTCGACGTCAGCACGCATTGACGCCCCCACAGGCGTAGGGCGGGCACTGCCCGCCAGCTTTTTGCTTGCGTCATGCGCGGAATGAAGAGCGGCGGGCAGTGCCCGCCCTACGCCGCGAAGCTCAGTCTTCCTGTGCCGCGGCCTCGCGCCCCTGCTGGCGGATGATCGCTTCCTCGCGCGCATCGATGATCGACTGCATCACGCTGTCCACGTCGGCGATGGTCTCGTCGAACTCGAAGTGGCCGGTGAGTTCGCTGTCCGGGTGCAGTTCACCCAGTTCGTACAGAGCCCACATCTCCTCGCCATAGTGGGTGTCCAGCAGCTCCGGCGCGAAGCGCGACAGGCTGATGCTGATGTTGCCCACGTCACGCCGCAGCATGGTGCGGGCGTTGTTGTTGCCCGAGGCGCTGACCGCCTGCGGCAGGTCGATGATCACCGGGCCGTCCGGTCCCACCAGCACGTTGTATTCGGAAAGGTCGCCGTGGATCAGGCCCACGCACAGCATCCGCGCCACCTGCTGCATCAGGAAGCGGTGGTACTCGCGGGCGGTGTCGGCTGACAGTTCCACCTCGCCCAGCCGCGGCGCCGAGTAGCCCTCCGCGTCGGTGACCAGCTCCATCACCAGCACGCCGCTGAAATAGCCGTAGGGTTTGGGCACGCGCACGCCGGCGGCGGTGAGCTGGTAGAGCGCGTCGACCTCGGCATTCTTCCAGGCGGCCTCGGCCTCCTTGCGGCCGAACTTGGTGGCCTTGCCCATCGCGCGCATCTGCCGGCTGCCGCGCACCTTGCGGCCTTCCTGGTATTGCACGCGCGCCTGGAAACTGCGCTGCGCCATGTCCTTGTAGACCTTGGCGCAACGAATGTCCTCGCCCGAGCGGACGACGTAGACGGAGGCTTCCTTGCCGCTCTTCAGCGGTCGCAGCACCTGATCGATCACGCCTTCGTCGATCAGGTCCTGCAGGCCCTTGGGGGTTTTCATGCGTGGAAGAGCTTCGCGATGGGAGAACAACGCCCATTATGGCCGATTGGCGCCCCGGGACTCATGCGGCCTGCAGACGATCGCGTGCCGCGGCCGCCAGCTCGAACGAACGCCGCCGCGCCCCGTGCTCGAACACGTTGGCGGTCAGCAGCAGTTCGTCCGGCCGGTGCCGCCCGATGAAGGCGGCGATGCCCTGTTCCACCGTGGCCGCGTCGCCGACCACGGCACAGGCCAGCGCGCGCTCCACCATCAGCTTTTCCGGCGGCGTCCAGTACGCCTCGATGTCGTCGATCGGCGGCGGGATCAGCCCCGGCCGGCCACGACGCAGGTTGATGAAGCTCTGCTGCTGGGTGGTGAACAACCGGCGCGCCTCGGCATCGCTGTCGGCGGCGACCACGTTGAGGCCCAGCATCGCGTACGGCTGCTGCAGGCGGGCGGAGGGCTGGAAATCGCACCGGTACAGCGCCAGCGCCTCGTCCATCGCGTCCGGCGCGAAGTGCGAGGCAAACGCGAACGGCAGGCCGAGCTGCGCCGACAGCTTCGCGCTGAACAGGCTGGAGCCGAGCAGCCACACCGGCACCTCGACGCCCGCGCCGGGGACGGCGCGCACCTGCTGTCCGGCCACGGCGGGCTCGAAATAGGCGAGCAGTTCCAGCACATCCTGCGGAAAGCTGTCCGCGCCATCGAAGTAGCGGCGCAAGGCACGCGCGGTGGCCTGGTCCGTGCCCGGCGCACGGCCCAGCCCCAGGTCGATCCGGCCCGGGTGCAGCGAAGCCAGCGTGCCGAACGCCTCGGCCACCTGCAGCGGCGAATGGTTGGGCAGCATGATGCCGCCGGCGCCGACGCGGATGGTCGAGGTGCCCGCCGCCACGTGGCCGATCAGCACCGCCGTCGCGGCGCTGGCGATGCCGGGCATGTTGTGGTGCTCGGCCAGCCAGTAGCGGCGATAGCCCAGCTGTTCGCCCAGGCGGGCCAGGTCCAGCGTGTTGCGGAACGCCTGGCTGGCGTCGCTGCCTTCGGTCACCGGGGCCAGGTCGAGAATGGAAAACGGGATCATGTCGTGACTCATGCCAAAACGGATGACTTCGATGTGGGGACATCCGGCGCCGATTGCCAGCCGCCGATTTCCCGCGCCGAAGCCGGCCTACAATGGCCCACCCTCACCCGCTGGCATGCCCGATGACCGAATCCCTCCGCCTGGCCAAGCGCGTCGTCGCGCTGGCGCAATGTTCGCGCCGCGAGGCCGAGCAGTACATCGAGGGCGGCTGGGTGCGGGTCGACGGCATCGTGGTGGAAGAACCGCAGTTCATGGTCGACACGCAGAGCGTCGAGATCGACCCGGCTGCCAAACTGGCGCCGCTGGAGGCAGTCACCCTGGTGCTGCACAAGCCGGCCGGCTACGACGCGGGCGACGGCCCGAACCCGGCCCGCGCGCTGGTCACGCCGGCCACCCGATGGGCCGACGACGCTTCCGGCGTGCGGCCGTTGCAGCGGCACATGCACGGCCTCGGCGCGCCGCTGGCCTTGCCCACCGCTGCCAGCGGCCTGCTGGTGTTCACCCAGGACTGGCGGGTCAGCCGCAAGCTCACCGAGGACATCGACCGGATCGAGCAGGAATTCGTGGTCGAGGTCAGCGGCACGCTGAAGGAGAACGGCCTGGCCCTGCTCAACCACGGCCTCAGCTTCAACAACTACGCGATGCCGCCGATCAAGGTCAGCTGGCAGAGCGAGCAGCGCCTGCGCTTCGCCTTCAAGCGGATGTCGGCGAGCCGGATCGAGCCGATGTGCCACGCGGTTGGCCTCAAGGTGCTGGCGATGAAGTGCCTGCGGGTGGGGCGCATTCCGCTGTCGAAACTGCCGCCGGGGCAATGGCGCTACCTGGCCCCCGACGATCGCATCTGAGCACCCTGCCCGGAACCGGCAGAACGGCTTAGACTTGCCCATGCGTCACTGCCAACCATCCACATCGCGGAGAGCAACATGAGCAAGGGCATGGATTCAAAGAAGGACGAGAAGAAGAAACCGGCCAAGACCATGAAGGAAAAAAAGGCGGCCAAGCAGGAAAAGAAGAAGAACAGCAAGTAAGCGCCCGCTGCCCCGGCGGACCGCGAGTCACTGCGGTTGCGCCGGGACACCTCGCCCGGCGCATCTGTCGCTGTCGCTACTCGCCCTTGCGCAACAGGGTCAGTCCGATCAGTCGCGACACCACCAGCGCCATGTACATCACCCCCACGAACATCTCCAGGCTGGCCACCGCACGGGCGTGCACGGTGACCGGAATGACGTCGCCGATGCCGGTGCTGGACATCAGGGCAAAGCTCAGGAACAGCAGCTCGGTCCAGCTGCGCGGCGCATCCGGATTCACCGCCGCCGCGAAACAGCCCGGCTGCAGGGTCTGGCACAGCACGAACAGATAGGTGAACGCCCAGACCAGCAGGGTGAACGTGGCGCCGGCCGCGAACAGCTCGTCGCTGGTGGCGCGCCGGTCCGCCAGCATGTAGCGGATCAGGCAGATCGCCGCGTAGAAATAGAACAGCGACTCCAGCGCCGCCCACCAGGGTTTCAGCCCCGGCAGGCCGAGTGTCAGGTCGAGCACGTTGAACAGCACCGCCGGCACCGCGATGGCCGCACTGACCCATACCCGCCCCGGCGTACGCTGCACCATCGCGATCGCCAGGCACAGCACCAGCACGCCGAACGCGCCGAACAGTGCGCGGGCCGGACGGGTGTGTTCGATGAACGGGTACAGCAGCAGCCCGATCAGCTGCACCAGCAACAGCACCGCCGAAGGGTGCCGCAGGATGCGCACCAGCCAGCGCAGGTGCGCGTAGCGGATCAGCTTGCCGGTGGTCCCGGTCGCGTCGATGTCACTCATCCCTCGTTCCCTGCACGGCGTCGACCCGATGCAGTGTAGCCGCAGCCGCGAGCATGGCGGGAAGCTTGCGCTTCCCGCCATGTGCACACTCACTGTGCCTCGACGCCCACGTCGTCGATCACGAACGAAGTCGCCAGGCTGCCGTCTTCCTTGCCGTAGAAATTGACCTGCACGGTCTGCCCCTTGTACGCATCCAGGCTGATCGTGTGTTGCTGGTAGCCGCTGGCGGCGTTGGTGTTGGAGAAGCTGGCCAGGTTGATGTACTTGCCGGTCGAGGTGATCAGCTGCACCTGCAGCGTGTCGTACGCGGTGCTGCCCGACTCGGCCGTGTCCACGTGCAGGAAGAACTTCAGCGTGGCATGGGCCACGGTGACGGGAATGCTGAACTGCTGGCGCACGTAGTCGGTGTGGCTGCTGCCGTAACCGTCCAGCCACGCCTTCCAGCTGCCGGCATGGGCAGGCTCGCTGCTGTCACTGGTGATCACGCCGCTGGTTTGCGTCCATCCCGTCGTTCCGCCTTCAAAGCCGCCGTTGGCGATCAGTTGCGCGGGCGTGCTGGTGGCATTGGACACGCTGAAGGCCACGGCCGTGCTGCTGCCGACGTTGCCGGCGGCGTCGTACGCCCTGGCGATCAGCGCATGCGTACCGTCGCCCAGCGTGGTCGAGTCCAGCGTCGCACTGTACGGCGAGCTGGCGTCGGTGGCCTTGAGCGTGCCATCCACGTAGAACTCCACCCGTGCCACGCCGACGTTGTCGCTGGCGGTGGCATTGAACGTGATGCTGCCACTGCTGCCGCTTTCGGAGGCGCTCACCGTGGGGGCGGTGCTGTCGCCACCGCTGCCGTTGGACACGCTGAAGCTGACCGGACTGCTGCTGCCGACGTTGCCGGCCGCGTCATACGCCCTGGCGATCAGCGCATGCGTGCCGTCGCCCAGCGTGGTCGAGTCGAGCGTGGCGCTGTACGGCGAGCTGGCATCGATGGCCTTGAGCGCGCCGTCCACGTAGAACTCCACCCGGGTCACGCCGACGTTGTCGCTGGCGCTGGCAGTGAAGCTGATGCTGCCGCTGCTGCCGTTCTCGCTGGCGGTCGCGGTCGGCGCCGTGGTGTCGCCGCCACCACCGGAACCCTCGGTCACCCATACCGGCGCCGACCACAGCCGCAGGCCGTTGGCCTGGGTGATCTTGGCGTAATAGAAATGCTCGCCCGCCGCCGGCGTGACCGTGGTCGTGGCCGTCTCGGACAGGCTGGTGACGCTGCCATTGCTGCCGGGCACGCCCTCGAACAGCTCCACGTGCTGCGCCGTCTGGCCGGAAGTGCTGGCGTAGTTCACGTCGAGCGTCAGCGGACCGCTGTTGGCGAAGCGTTCGCCCATCACGTGGCCGCTCGCGGTCAGCACGATCTGCGCGGTCTTGTCCTCGGTGGCGAACACGCGCCGGGCGCGCAGCGCGTCGAGGAAGCTGTCCAGGCTCAGCGCGGTGCCGGTCGGGATCAGCACGCCGGTGCGGTTGCTGAAGCTGGCACCCCAGTTGGCGCAGTGGTTGTCCTGGTCCGAACTCGGCGCCACGTGGTAGCCGCGTTCGAGGATCGTGTTGAAGGCGATCTCGTAGTTGGGCCGCACGGTTTCCGATTCGGTGGTGTTCACCGAGAACGCCGAGCTGTTCAGCACTTCGGCCAGCACCATCACCTGGTCGCCATCGGCGGTGTAGCCAAAATTGGTACCGCCGACCACGAACTGGCCGCTCTGCGCGGGATGGTTGAACTGGCCGATCCAGCCCTTGCTGCGCATCAGCGTGTACAGCGAGCCGTAGTCGCCCTTGGCGATCTCGTAGTCGCCGATCAGCTGGCCGGCGCTGTTCTTCTCCCACTCGATCAGGCCGTCGGCGTTGAAGATGTTCATGTGGCCGCCGTTGCTGATCACACCCCATTCCTGGCCGTAGATCGCCAGGAAGTTCGGGTGCGCGGCACGGAACGCGGCGGCGGCCTGCAGGCCCGAGGCGAACAGGTTGTGCGCGGCGGCCGGGCTGGCCGACGTGTTGGTGCCGGTGGAGCCGTCGTACATGTGGTTGTGCTCGGACGTCATCAGCATGTCCAGGCCGCGACCCATCGCGTACTGGTAGGCATCGGTCGGGCCGTAGGCACTGCTCTGCGGATTCTGCTCGCCGTGGCAGGTGGCCAGCGCGCCGCCACCGTCGCTGTGGTTGGTCTGGCTGTGCAAATCGCCGTACCAGACCGTGTAGGGCAGCCCGCCAGTGCTGGCCGCGAAGGTCTGCGGGGCAGCATGCTGCGCCAGCGCGGTGAAGTGCGGCATGACCGCCGCCGGCACATGGCCGATCTGGATTTCCTGGCGTTGCTCGGTGATCGCCTCGGGCGCGAGGCGTTCGGCCAGCGTCAGCGCACGACTGGCCAGGCCGCTGCCGATGCGGCGCGCGTTGTCATCGTCCAGCGCGATCGCGCGCAGACGCAGGCTGTAGTAGCCGGCGGGTAGCGGCTGGTGGCCTGCATCGAGGCCGTCCCAGTGGATGCTGGCCTGCGCCTGGCGCGTGTGCAGCACGGAGCCGCCATTCCATTCGCGCAGCGACTGGCCATCGCGATCGAGCAGCGCGACCTGCCACGCCACCGGCGTGCCCGGGTTGGCCCCGGGGTATTCGAAGTGCATCACGATGTCCCGCCCTGCCGTCGCCTGGAACGGCACCTGCAGTGCGGCGTCGAATTCCTGGTGATCCGGCAGCAGCGGAGCGGCCAGCGTCGGCCAACAGGCCACGCATCCCGCGAGCACCAGGCTGCGGACGATCTTGTTGTTCCACGACATTGATAAATCCCTACGCGTTGGCAAGGATTCCCCCGGCGCGTTTTATATGCGACCGGCGCTTGCCGCGGTATGACCAAAATTCGTAGTTGCGGTGACGCTCAACGCAAAAACTCGCGGATCGCCGCAGGTCAGGGCGCCCGCTTCACGGCCGATCCAGATGCATCGGCTGGGTCACCAGGCCGTTGTCGCTGATCTTCAGCGGCCCGCTGCAGACGAAACCCAGGTGCTGGTAGACCGGCACCGCCATCGCCGAGGAATTCAGCGTGAAGTGGCGCGTGCCGGCACGGCGGAACGCATCGTCCATCGCGCGTTGCCACAGTCGGCGGGCGATGCCGTGGCCGTGCAGGCGCGTGCTGACGAAGAACTGGAACAGGTGCGATTCGTCGCGCATCGCCGCCACGCCCACCAGGCGCTCGCCATCCTGCCAGGCCAGCTGGAAGCGTTGGCTGGCCAGGATCTTGCGCCGGATCACCCGGGCGCCCATGCCGTAGAGCAGCGACGCTGCCGCGCTGGCCGGCTGCTCCGGCAGGATCCAGCGCCGGGTTACCCGGCGCGCGAGCCTGCCGATCGCGAGTGCATCCTGCGGACGGGCGAGCCGGTAGCGAATGCCCACGGCTCACTCCGGCCCGCGGAACACCAGGCTGCAGCAGGTCACCGCGCCTTCGGCTTTCTGCAGCTCGGAGACGTCGACGGCGGTCACCTCGAAGCCGGCATCGAGCAGGCGTTGCCGCGTGCGCGGAAAGCTGGCCGGCATCAGCAAGGCGTCGCCGATGCGCACCACGTTCGCCGCATGCGGCTCGGCTGGGTCGACTTCGATCACCCGGAAACCGGCGAAGCGTGCGCGGTTCACCCAGGCCGGCTGCAACAGCACGGTGTCGTCGTCGAGCTGGGTCACCGCCGATTTCAGGTGCAGGCAGCCATGCGTCGGCACGCCCTGCACCGTGTAACCGTGGCCGGCCAGCAATTCGCGAAGCTGCGCGATGCCCGCCGCATTGCTGCGCGCCGATTCGCCTACGTACAGCGTGCGACCGAGCCGCAGCACGTCGCCGCCGTCGAGCGTGCCGGGCGCCTCGATCGCCAGCAGCGGTCGCCACCCGCCCAGCGCCGCGGCGATGCTGGCTACCTCGCCGCGTCTGGACGCGGCGCCGGGGCGGGTCAGCACGGCCACCTCGTCCAGCACGATCGCGGTGTCCTCGACGAACACCGAGTCGGGCAAATCGGCTTCGGCCGGCAGCGCGATCACCCGGCAACCCAGCGTTTCCAGCGCGCGCTGGTAGGCGTGATGCTGCGCGCTGGCCTGCGCCACGTCGATCGCGGCGCGTTCGACGAACGACAGCTCGCAATCGCCGAGTGCCGGGCTGACCTCACGCGTCATGGCGATCCACATGGTTCGATGCCCCTTAGCTTGTCCCGGATGGCGCGCATGCCACGCGGCCAGCGCGCGCTCGTAACGCTCCAGCGCCTCGTCGTACACGTCGTACACGCAGCGCACGCAACCCTCGCCGCAACAATCGGCGGCATCAGGCTCGGGCGGACGCACCGGTGGCGGATCGTGCGGATCGGTCACCGGTGCGACGGGTTCATCGGAATTCACGGCGCTCCTGCGGGCATCGGCGAATGGGCGTGTCGCTCCGATGGTGCCGCCAGACACCGCCGCAACTCAAGCAGGTCGCGTTGCGCCAATCACTTCGCGGGTTTGCGGAAGCGGAAGATGAACTGGTCGGTGTGGCCGCGTATCGACTTGTCGAACACCTTGATGTCGTGCGGATCGGCGGCGTTGTGCAGCGCCTTGCTTTCGCCGTCGAAGACGAAGCCGGCGGCCTCCACTTCCTGCTTCACCGAGGCCGGGTCGATCCGGTGCAAGGTGTTCGTATCGGCGAGTCCCGAACCGGCCGGAGCGACGTGGTCGATGATCACGAACAGGCCGCCGGGCTTGAGCGCATCGAACACCTGATGATTGAAGGCCGCGATGTCCATCGGCCCCATGAACGGATCATGGAAGTCGTGGTAGTTCTGCGCGGTGAACACCAGGTCCACCGGCGCCGGCGCCTGCAACTTCGCCGCCGGCTGCTGCAGGATGCCCACGTTGGCGTAGTGCGGCGTGGCCGTCAGCTTCTGCCAGTTGGCCAGGCTTTCGGTGTCGAACTTGCCCATCTCGTTCGGCCACACCGTGTAGACGTGACCCTGCGGCCCGACCACGGCGCTGAACACGCGGGTCCAGTAGCCGCTGCCCGGGACCAGTTCCAGCACGCTCTGGCCCGGCTTGACCTGGGCGAACAGCATCACCTGTTCGATCTTGCGGCGGTTGTCGTCGCCCTTGTCGGCGGCGCGGGCGGGGTCGTTCAAAGCCTTCTTCACAGCAGCCTTCTCCACAGCGGCCTTGTCGATACCGGTCTTCTCGGCCTTTTGCGAGGCCGCGTTCGGGTTCGGCGCGTGGGCCGAAACGGCAACGGGAATTGCGAGGCAAAACAGGGTTGCAAGCACGGTCGGTCGCATGACGCTACTCCATGGCAAGAGGTCTGCCGATTGTGCACCCGATTCGCGCCACGAACCCGTGCCGACCGGCACGGTGCATGCGAGCCGAATCCCTACCTGACTGATGGCCTATCCGCAGTCCGGCGCGCTCTGGCAAAGTGGGGAAATCGGCCGGCCTCGGCCACGGGGGAAGCTGATCATGCATACAACCATCCGGTTCTCATGCGGCGTGCTGTTCTCGCTCGGCGTGTTCGCCGCCCACGCCGCCAGCACCGTCGTGGCCAACGACTACGCCCGCGCGCCGGATCAGCCGGTCGACCAGGCCTATACCGCGCAGATCCTGAAGTTCACCACCGATCCGTCGTTCAACACGCCGCTGACCGACTACCTGCCCGCTTCCGCCAGCGTCCCCACGCCGGAGAAGGTGCTGGGCCATGTCGCCGGCGCGCCGAACTACCTGCCGTACAGCGCCGACGTCCATCGCTACTTCCGGGCGCTGGCCGCCGCCAGTCCGCGGGTCAAGGTGTTCACCATCGGCAAGAGCGAGGAAGGCCGCGAGATGATCGCGGTGGCGATCGCCGACGAGAGTCTGCTGGCCGGGCTGGACGCGAACCGGGCGCGGCTGGCCCAGCTGGCCGACCCGCGCACGATAGCCATGGACGATGCGAAGGCCGACCAGCTGGTCGCCCAGTCCACCCCGGTCTACTACATCACCGGCGCCATCCACTCCACCGAGACCGGCTCGCCCACCGCGCTGATGGAACTGGCTTACCGCCTGGCGGTGGACGAGGCGCCATACATCCGCCACATCCGCTCGCACGTGATCACCCTGATCACGCCGGTGGTCGAGGTGGATGGCCGCGACCGCATGGTCGACCTGTACAACTGGCACCTGGCCCACCCCGGCCAGAACTATCCGCGACTGATGTACTGGGGCCACTACGTGGCGCACGACAACAACCGCGATGCGATGGGCATGTCGCTGGCGCTCACCCGCAACGTGGCCGACACCTTCGTGGGCTGGCATGCCCAGGTGCTGCACGACCTGCATGAATCCGTGCCGTTCCTGTACGACAACACGGTGGGCGACGGCCCGTACAACGCGTGGATCGACCCGATCCTCACCGGCGAATGGCAGCAGCTCGGCTGGGACAATGTGCAGCAGATGACCCGGCTGGGCATGCCCGGCGTGTTCACCCACGGCGACTTCGACACCTGGAGCCCGGGCTACCTGATGTTCATCGCGGCCATGCACAACGGCATCAGCCGGCTCTACGAAACCTTCGGCAACGGCGGCGCCGACACCGTGCAGCGCATCCTCGAACCGTCCGAGTACGAGCGCACCTGGTACCGGCCCAACCCGCCGCTGCCCACCGTGCTGTGGTCGCAGCGCAACAACAACAATTACCAGCAGACCGGCCTGCTCACCGCGCTGAACTATTTCGCCGGCAATGGCCAGCAGTTTCTGAAGAACTTCTACCTGAAGGCCAAACGCTCGATCGAGAAGCCGCAGCAGGCCGGGCCCGCCGCCTACGTGTTCAGCGCCAGCGATCCGCGCGCCGGCTCGCGCGCCCAGTTGCTGCGCGTGCTGCAGCGCCAGCATGTGGAGATCAGCCGCACCAGCGCGCCGGTCACCGTGAGCCTGCCCGCCCCGGCCGACCAGCAGAAGAAGCCGGCCACGCAGACGTTCCCCGCCGGCAGCTACGTGGTGCGCATGGACCAGCCCTACTCGCGCATCGCCGACACCTTGCTGGATCGCCAGTACTGGTCGCCGAAAGACCCCCAGCAGCATCCCTACGACGACACCGGCTGGTCGATGGGCGACCTGTTCGACGTGCAGGTGGCGCGAATCACCGATCCGGCGATCCTGCAGGCGCCGATGAGCCAGGTCGGCCAGCCGGTCAACGTACCGACGGGCCTGGCCGCGATCGATCTGCCCAACGGAAAGCTGCCCCGCATCGCGCTGATGCACACCTGGCTGGGCACCCAGACCGAAGGTTGGTGGCGCATCGCGCTGGACAACCTGCAGGTGCCGTACGACTACATCAGCACCCAGGATGTGGCGAGGATCGGCGACCTGCACGCGAAGTACGACGTGATCCTGTTCGCCCCGATTGGCGACGCCAGCGCGCGGGAAATCGTCGACGGCATGCCGATGTGGGGCAACCCGCTGCCGTGGAAAACCACGGCGCTGACGCCGAACCTGGGTCGCATCGATGCCACCGACGACATGCGGCCCGGCCTGAGCAGCAGCGGGCTGGCCAGGCTCCAGCAGTTCGTGCGCGACGGCGGGCTGCTGGTCACCGCCGAGGGCACTGCGAAGTTCGCCATCGACACCGGCATGGCGCCGGGCGTTTCGATCGTTCCCACCAGTCGGCTGAAGGTCGTCGGCAGCGTGCTGCAGGCGAAGTTCGTCGACCGGCGCAGTCCGATCGCCGCCAGCTACATGCGCGACGAACTGGCCCTGTACAGCGCGGCCGGACAGTCGTTCAGCGTATCCAGCCTGCTTACCGGCGACCGCGGCCTGCCCAGCGCGAAGAACTTCCAGCGCCCGACCGGACGGGGTGGCCCGCACGACACCGACACGCCGGAAGGCCGCGCCGCGACCGCCGCGCCGGCGCTGCCCGACGTCAAGCCATGGCAGCCGATGCCGCTGAACGCCGAGCAGATGCGCAACAACCCGTGGGTGATCCCGCTGGACCAGCGACCGCAGGTGATCCTGCGCTACGCCGCGGCGAAAGACCTGCTGATCGCCGGCCTGCTCGATGGTGGCGACGAGATCGCCGAACGCGCCGCCGTGGTCGACGCCCGCTACGGCAAGGGCCATGTGCTGCTGTTCGCCAGCAACCCGATCTGGCGCGGCGAAACCATCGGCAGCTACCCGCTGGTGTTCAACGCCATCCTCAACCATGACCGGCTGGATGCGCCGACGGGCAAGACGGCGGAGCGCGCTTCGCGATAAGCCTTTCCCGCAGGAAGCGGCTCAGGCCTGCTCGACCGCCACGCCGGCGACACGCTCGCGTGGCTGCGCGTCATCGCAGACGCGGACCCGGTTGCGGCCCTCGCGCTTGGCGCGGTACAGGCCGTCGTCTGCATCGATCAGCAGCTTCCTGAGGTCGTAACCCGAACGCTCGATGGTGGCCACGCCGAAGCTGGCCGACACCGCCACCGCGAGCGAATCGTCGCTGCCGGCCGCGTCGGCGATCGCCGCACGGATCTGTTCGGCACGGCCCAGGGCCTGTTCCAGCGTGCATTCTGGCAACACGATGCCGAACTCCTCGCCACCGAGCCGGCCGAAGATGTCGGTGGAGCGCAGGTGTTTCTGGCAGGCCGCCACGGCGCGTTTCAACACGCGATCGCCCACCGCATGCCCGTGCGTGTCGTTGACCACCTTGAAGTGGTCAAGATCGATCAGCACCAGGCAGGCCTGCCGCGACGACTTGCGGCAATACTGCAACTGCAGTTCGGCCGAACTGACGAAATGCTGCCGGTTGAAGATCCCGGTAAGCCCGTCGCGCCGCGCCAGCTTCATGAAGCGCAGTTGCGAGCGCTTGATGCGGTAGGTCCAGAACGCGATGAAGCCGAGCACGGTTAGCAGCAGGATGATGTACAGCCGGTTGGTTTCCGACGCGCTGCGATCGAGCGACTGCTGCAGCTGGAGGATCCGGTTCTGCTTGTTCAGCGTGTCGATCTGCAGCTTCTTCGCCGCCACCTGCTGCTGCACGGTCTGGAACGCCAGCGCCTTCGCGCTGAGCTCGTCCAGATAGCCCTTGTCGGCAGTCATGTACCTTTCGTGATACGCCAGCGCCGAGGCGAAGTCACCCTGCTGCTTGGCACCCAGATACAGGATCCGGTAGGCCGTGCTGATGGATTCGGCGTAATGGTTGTGCGTGCCGTGCGTGATCGCCGCCAGCGCCGACTCCCGCGCCAGCTGCAGTTGCCCGGTTTCGTAGTAAGCGGCAGCCAGCAAGGCGTTGAACTGGGCCAGCTGGGGAGCGTAGCCGTCGCGTTCCGCCGCCGGGTAGTTCTTCCGCAGCAGGGCGATCGCCTGCTCCGGATGCCCGCGACTGACATCCAGCTTGGCCGCGAAATAGCGAATGCCATTGGCGTAGAGGCTGTTGCCCTCCTTGATGCAGACCTCGATGCCCTGCGCCACCAGCGATTCGATGCCCTCCCACTGGCCACTGCCGAACAGAGCCGCGATGCGGGCATGGTCGTCCACGCAGGTATAGCCGTCGATTGCCAGACCCTGCCTGAATATCTCGTTGGCGTAATAGGACGCCAATTCATACTGGCCAGCGTCCGCGTACAGGGAGGATGCCACTACAAAGCCCTTTTCCCGCATGCGCGGAGTGATACCCACGCCATCCTGCAGGGAAACGATCAATCGGCTCAGCTGGCGGAAGGCCTCTTCGAAGCGGGACTGCTCCGACAGGGAATTCACTTGCAGTATCGCGGCCTGCAACGACAGGTTCGGATCTTGCGAGTGGCTCAGGATGCCGTCAATGAGCGCATCCGATTTCTGGTAATCGCCACCGAGAACAGCCTGCCAAGCCTGCAGATAGCGCAGATGCTGCCTCCGTTCCGGAGACAACTGATCCGCCATCGAATCCAGACGACGCAGCAAGCTCACGCATTGCTTCGTGAGCGCGGTGGGACAAGCCTGTGTCTCAGCCTGCTGCAACAGGACTTCGCTTTCGTTTGTCGTCGCGGGTTCTGTCGCGCAAGCCATGCCGGCAAACAGGGCAAGGCTGCCAATCAAGCTGATCAGCAGCCATCGACACCGGGTGCCGGAATTGGGCATCGACTAGGCCCGACGAATCTCGCGTTCGCTGGCACTCGCGTGTTCAGCAAGGTCCTTGATTTCCTGCTCTTCCTCGGCGTCATCCGGCGGCGGCGGCGGTACGGCCGGCCGCACCGGAGTTGACTCGGTACCTGGCGGTCCGGGCGGTGCCACCAACATGCACATGGGCTTCGTTCCGAGCAGAGTTTCCAGCTTTGCAGCATTCCCCTCCATCACCACCGACTGCATCTCGGGTGCAAGATCGCTTGCGGACAGGACCTCGGACAGCTCGTCCGCTGACGCCTGCGACAGCTGGGCATCGCCCCCCATCCTTTCCATGAAATCGATAATGTCTGACAAGATTCCCCCTTTGAACCTGATCGTGGTGCAACTGCAAACGTTCAGACCGGCTGATGAACGACGTCGACGGCGACGCGCCACACCCATTCACTCAATCGATCCACCGAAAACGATAGTCTGCCCCCCGGCAGTAGCGCGTCTGATACTCCCCGTGGACGCGCTGGGCAGCATAGCGCCACCGTCGGGCTACCGCCAGCGCATCGCCCTGCGCTCACGATACCGGAGAAAGCGCCTTGTCCAGCGCATCGAAGCGCGCCAGGATTTCATGATCCGGCTGCAACGGACGTGCCGGCGGGATCACCACCGTGTCCGCCATCTCGACCGTTGCCTGGGCAAGCGTGCCCAGCAGTCGCCGCTCAATGCGCGGTGACTGAATCGGCAAGGTCGCTGCGCGGTAGACGATCACCTCGTGGGTCAGCGGGTAATCACGTGCCAGCACGTCCACCAATACCTGGCGATAGGCGGCGTTGGTCGAGAAGCGCGCCATCGACTGGTCGCCCACCACGCCGACCTGCCACAGGATCAGGTAGGCGGTGGGGTCGATGCGGCGCTGGTAGAACAGCAGCTGGCTGGCTTCGTAGTGCTGGCAGCCATACGCACCCGGGTCGATGCCCAGATCGGCGTACAGGCAGTCCTCGGCCGACACGCCCGGCTCCATGTGCGCGCGATAGCCTTCGTCGCGAGCCAGTTCGATCGCCTTGTGCGGTACCCAGGCGAACACGCCGGGATGGCCGTAGAACACGCCGCAGACCCGTTTGCCCGCGCGAACCTCGACCAGCATGGCTTCGACCATCTGCCAGTAGGTGTTCATGCGCGAACTGCCTTCCTGGTAGAACGGCTGCAGGCTGCGCACGTCGGCATGCATGCGCTGCAGCCACAGTTCCACGATGCCGTCGGAGAGCGCGGCAAACACCACGTCGGCCTGTTCGATATGGCTGCGCGCCAGCGGCCCCAGGTGCGAACCCAGGGTCATGCCCAGACCGACGCAGACCAGGCTTCCGGTCGAAGGCGTTGCTTGCATCTTGTTGCTCGCTTGAGATGGATCGGTCCGTTGTACCCGAATCCCGCGTCGACGGAAACGCCTCCCCCGGCGACCTGATCGAACGGCAGCCCTGTAGTCGAGAACCCGCCGCGATCGCCGCGCGCGAAGCTGGCCGGCTCACGCCCGCAACAACGACGAGGACGAAACGGGCGTCCATCCGGATACCGCACCCGCTGCGACGACGCCACTACAGCGATATCACCGGGCGCGCTAACGCAGCGACCAGTCCGCCAGCACCTGATAGTCCTGCTGCCCCACGACGCTGTGGATCAGCCCTACCCGGGTGACCGGCCAGGCCACCGACTCGATCAGTGCCGTTTCCGGCAGCATGCCCTGACCATAGGCGAGCGTGACGTGCGGCGTGAAGCTGCGCTCGACGTGCCGCCCCTGCCCGGCCAGGACGAGGGCGTGGCGCAAGTCCTGCCACAACTGCTGCAGCGGCTGGGGCACGTGGATGCCGCGCAGGACGCAGGGCGGCTGCCGGCCGCGGAAACTGCTGGCGTGATCGAGCACCCAATCGAACGCGGGCACGCCGCCGAGCCGGCCTGCCGCCGCCCTGGCGGCATCGACCTGGTCCTGGCGCAGCATCGGGTGGTCACCCAGGAAATGCAGCGTGGCGTGGTAGCGCGCCGGATTCACCCAGCGTGCGCGCAGGCCGGGGTGGTCGGCCTTGAGGGATGCCGCGATCTGCGCCAGGCGTGCGCGGGTCGCGGCATCCGGCAGCAGCGCCAGGAACAGCCGGTGCACTTCGGCGGGATGCGCATCGATAGCACCAAGCAGGTCGAGTTGCGGATGGTCAGCGGGCACGGGAGCGACCAGGCAAGTTCATGGGTACCTTCCGTCGACCGCCGCCGGCGTGGCCGGCAAATGTTGCCCGATCAGCCCGGCGCGGATCGCACGCAGTTTCGCCTTGATCCTGGCCTCGTTGGCGGAGCCGACGCGCAGCAGCAGCTTCTGTCCGGTCGAGAGCGACTCCAGTGCGGGATCGGCATGGACGTAGAACGTCTTCGAGCGCACCACCGCGGGCGGTTGGGCCGGTTCCGGCGCCGCCAGCAGGTCGTCGATCACCACGATCAGGCGATCGTTGAAATAGCCCTTCGGATAGCCCAGTTGCCGGTAGGCCTGCTGGAACAGCGGATAGGCATGCACGTACCAGGCCACCAGCGCCTGCGGGTCGGTCGCGTCCACGACCTGCATGTAGGGCGCGTAGCGGGCGCTGTTGCCGGCGCCGATCACCGTCGCGCCGTCGACCTCATCGACCGCAAACGCGCCTTTGGGCACATGCGCCGGCAGTGTGAACGTACCTAGCCCGTCGTGCCGGGGCAGCGCGTCGATGGTGGTCACGATGCGGGTGATCAGTTGCTGGCTGACCAGCAGCGACGACAGGTCGCTGCCGCCGGCCAGTGCGGCCAGTGCCGAAGCCACGCCGGCATCGCTGTCATCCAGTGCGGGCAGCGCGGCGGTCGAGGCGGTTGCCGGGCCGGCCTGTGCCTGTTCGATCGGATGCTGGATCGGCGTGCTGGCCGGAGCAGTTCGGGCCGATGCCGAAACGGCCGGCGTGGTCGGTTCCGGCGCGCCCGGGTGCATGGCCTTGCGCGCCAGGTAAATGCCTCCCGCCACGATGGCCAGGACCACGACCACCGCTCCGATCCAGCTGCCTGTCGATGCTTGTTGCTTGCCCACGATATCTCCCGTTGCGCCGTATATCCCGGTTGGACTTGCATGCGCCCCATTCGTTCATCGCGCTCGCCCGAACCTGCGAGGGCACACCGTACAGGCCTGCGGATGGGGCGACCGTGCTCCCGTTCCCCTTCGGCGCATGTAAAGACGCGCCGACGCAGCCCTCGTTTCTGATAACAAGGGGGTCACGCAACGATGACGTTGCGACGACAAAGATAGGCGCGGCAAACCCGCCTTGCCCGTGCCGTCCGCAGGGGCGCCATGCCGGAAGTGGAGGGACACTCCATGAAAACCCGATGCGTATTCAGCACCCCCGACCTGCTGGCAGCGCGTGCCGCGATGGCCGCGGCGCGACAAGCCGGCGTGGACGACCACGATATCTCGCTGGTCGCCCGCGAAGACATCGAGCTGGAAAAGATCCCCGATCACCTGATGCAGGGGCGCAACGACTTCTACCCCGCCGCCGTGCGCGGCGGCGTCTGCGGCGGAGGCACTGGCCTGCTGCTCGGACTCGTCGCGGTCGCCGTGCCGCCGCTGGGCGTGACGCTCGCCGGCGCCGCGGCGATGACGATTGCCGGCGCCGCGTTCGGCACCTGCATCGGCGAGATGGTCGGCTTCGAGGTGCCCGATGCAGTCAGCCGCAAGTTCAAGGACGAGATCGCGGCCGGGCGCATCCTGGTGGTGATCGACGCCAGCAAGGAGCAACTGGGCGCCGCCGAACCGGCCGTGGCCCGTACCGGCGCCACGCTGCTGCCGTTCCATGCGCATACCGCGCTGAGCTGAACTGTCAGGCCTTCAGCCGATAGCCGCTGCGGAAGATCCACCACACCGCGGCCAGACAGATCGCGAGAAACATCAGGGTCATGCCCACGCTGACACCCACACTCACGTCGGACACGCCGTAGAAGCTCCAGCGGAAACCGCTGATCAGGTAGACCACCGGATTGAACAGGGTGACCTTCTGCCAGAACGGCGGCAGCATGTGGATCGAGTAGAAGCTGCCGCCGAGGAAGGTCAGCGGCGTCACGATCAGCAGCGGCACCAGTTGCAGCTTCTCGAAATTGTCCGCCCAGATGCCGATGATGAAGCCGAACAGGCTGAAGGTGAGCGCGGTGAGCAGCAGGAACGCCAGCATCCACAGCGGATGTTCGATCTGGAACGGCACGAACAGTCGCGCGGTGACCAGGATGATCAGCCCGAGGATGATCGACTTGCTCGCTGCCGCGCCCACATAGCCGGCCACGATCTCGAACGCGGACACCGGCGCCGACAGGATCTCGTAGATCGTGCCCACAAACTTCGGGAAGTAGATGCCGAACGAGGCGTTCGAGATGCTCTGCGTCAGCAGCGACAGCATGATCAGTCCCGGCACGATGAAGGCGCCGTAGCTGACCCCGTCGATCCCGTTCATGTGCGAGCCGATCGCCGCGCCGAACACTACGAAGTACAGCGAGGTGGAGATCACCGGCGAGACGATGCTCTGCAGCAGCGTGCGCCAGGTGCGCGCCATTTCGAACAGGTAGATTGCACGGATGGCGTAGACGTTCATGCGCGCTCCCTCACCAGGTTCACGAAAATATCCTCCAGCGAACTCTGGCTGGTCTTGAGGTCCTTGAAGTCGATGCCCGCCTCGCCGAGCCGCCGCAGCAGCACGTCGATGCCGGTGTGCTCGCCTTGCGCGTCGAAGGTGTAGACCAGCTGGCTGCCGTCGGCCGACAGCTCCAGCGCATAGCCGGACAGCGAGGCCGGCACGCTGTCCAGCGGACTCTGCAACTGCAGGGTCAGCTGCCTGCGGCCGAGCTTGTTCATCAGCTCGGCCTTGTCCTCGACCAGGATCAGCTCGCCCTTGTTGATCACCCCGATACGGTCGGCCATCTCCTCGGCCTCATCGATGTAGTGCGTGGTCAGGATGATGGTGACGCCGGTGTCGCGCAGCGCGCGCACCATCGCCCACATGTCGCGGCGCAGCTCCACGTCGACGCCGGCGGTGGGTTCGTCCAGGAACAGGATCTGGGGCTCGTGCGACAGCGCCTTGGCGATCATCACGCGGCGCTTCATGCCGCCGGACAGGGTCATCAGCCGGCTGTCCTTCTTGCCCCACAGCGACAGGTCCTTCAGCACCTTTTCGATATGCGCCGGATTCGCGCTCCTGCCGAACAGGCCGCGGCTGAAGCTGACCGTGTTCCACACCGTCTCGAACGCGTCGGTGGTCAGCTCCTGCGGCACCAGGCCGATCTTCGCGCGCGCCGCGCGGTAATCGCGCACCACGTCGTGGCCATCGGCCAGCACCGTGCCCTCGCCGGGGTTGACGATGCCGCAGATGATGCTGATCAGGGTGGTCTTGCCGGCACCGTTGGGTCCGAGCAGGGCGAAGATCTCGCCCTGGCGGATTTCCAGGTTGATGTCGTTCAGTGCCTTGAAACCGGAGGCGTAGGTCTTGCTGAGTTGCTTTACGGCAATGATCGGCGGCACGCACATGTCCTGGCAACGATCGGGGAACGCGCATGGTATGCCGGTGGCGATGGCCAAGGCCAGCCTGCCAGTCCGGTAGTTCCGCTCACGAGGCGAAGACATCGGACACCTGACGCTGCGCCATCGAATCGGTGCGCCAGGGTCAACCGGCATGGATCTCAAAAGCGGCTATCCGTTCTGGGCGATCAGCAACGGCCTGATGCATGCGTTCCCGCCGTTGCAGCAGGACACGCGCTGCGACGTGGCGGTGATCGGCGGCGGCATCACCGGCGCCCTGATCGCCCATGAACTGGTCGCGGCGGGACACGACGTTGTCGTGGTGGAACAGCGCGACATCGGCTGGGGCAGTTCCGCGGCAAGCACGGCGCTGTTGCAGTACGAGATCGACACGCCAATGAGCGAGCTGACGCGGCGTTACGGTGAGGCCGATGCGGTACTTGCCTACACCGCCTGCGCCGAGGCGATCCCGCGCCTGGGCACGCTGGCCCGTGAGGTGCGCGACGTCGGCTTCGCGAAAATGCGCAGCCTCTACTACGCCAGCCGCCGCCGCGATGTCCCGGCGATGCAGGACGAACTCGCGCTGCGTCGCAAGCACGGGCTGGCCGTGGAATGGTTGTCGGCGGACGCGCTCCGTGGCGACTACGGCATCGAGGCGCCAGGCGCGATCCTCAGCCGACTGGCCGCCCGCATGGACCCGTACCGGATGGCCAACCGGCTGTTCGCCCGGCTCGAACGCCGCGGCACGGCCGTGTTCGATCGCAGCACGATCCATTCCATCGAAGCGGGCAGCTTGGGCGTCACCCTGCGCAGCAGCGACGGCATCCGCCTGCGCGCGGAACACGTGGTGGTCGCCGCCGGCTACGCCAGCCAGCAATGGTTGAAGACGCCGGTGGCACGAAACCGCAGCAGCTACGCCTTCGTCACCGATCCGCTCGATCCGGATGCGTTGCATGGCCTGGCCGACACCATGGCCTGGGAAACCGCCCGCCCCTACCTGTATCTGCGCAGCACCGCCGACCACCGTCTGCTAGTCGGCGGCGAAGATGACGCCATCGACGTGCCGGCCCTGCGCGATGCACGGGTCGACCGCAAGGCGCGCAAACTGGTGGGCAAGGTGGCCAGGGCCATTCCCGGCCTCCGGCTGACCCCTACCTTCGCCTGGGGCGGCACCTTCGCCGAGACTGATGACGGCCTGCCGTTCTTCGGGCCGCACGCGCAATACGGGCCGCGCGTGCATTTCGCGATGGCCTATGGCGGCAATGGCATCACTTACAGCATGCTGGGCGCGGAGCTGATCCGCGCGCTGATCGAACGGCGCAGGCACCGGTTGGCATCGCTTTTCTCGTTCGCCCGGCTGGAGCGCAAGCCATGACGTACCCGCCAGCCGATGACGCGCCCCTGGCCATTCCTGCTCGATGCCCGCATCCAGTAGCACTTCCGACACGTAGCATGCTCTGTCCCTCCTTGCCGGCATCCGCCATGCCCTTCCTGCTTCTGTTTTTCGCATCGCTGGCCTTCGCCGCACCCGTCGCGGCGGCCACGCTGCCGAACGAGCCGGTGCGCTCGCTCGACCTCAACCACTACGCCGGCCAATGGCACGAGATCGCCCGGTTGCCGATGTATTTCGAGCGCAAGTGCCTGGACGGCGTGACCGCCAGGTACACGCCGAACGCCGACGGCACCGTACGCGTGGACAACACCTGTCGCACCCGCAAGGGCCAGATGTCGGTCACCGGCGTGGCCCGGATCAAGGACGGCCAGCCCGGTGCGCTGGAGGTGCGCTTCGCCCCGGGCTGGCTGAGCTGGCTGCCGGTGACCTGGGCCGACTACTGGGTGATCGAGGTGGACCCGGACTACCAATGGGCGGTGATCGGCAGTCCCGGCCGGAAACATCTGTGGATCCTCGCCCGCAAGGCGTCGATGGACCATGCGCTGTTCCAGACGCTGAAGGAACACTCGCGCCAGCGCGGCTACGACGTCGACCAGCTGATGATCACCGCGCCGCTGGAGTGACCTGAAACGCCCTCACTGCGGGTGCACGGCGCCCAGCGGGCTCGGCGCGCAACCTACCTTCTGCACCGTGTAGCTGATGCCGGCGATGCGCCAGCCATCGGCGGTCCGCGCCAAGCTGAAACTGTCGATGCCGCAATGGGACAGCTTGCCGTCCAGATGGAAGTCGTACGGCGCCCAGACCTGGGCGAGATTCCCCTGCACGGTGACCTGCGCATCCCAGATGCGCTCGAGGAAGGCTTCCTTGCGCTTGGCCAGCGTGTCGAGATAACCGGTATCGGCCTCGATCCGCAGCTTGCCGTCGGGCAGCAGCACCACGAAGTTGGCACCGGGGAGGATCAGCCGGCGCGAAGCTTCCACGTCATGCCGGGTCATGGCCACAAACAGCGCATCGACCGCGCCCAAGGCCTCGCGCTGGGCCGCGCTGTACGTTTCCCCGGCGTGGACACTGGCCCCACCCAGCGCCACGGAGGCGGCAACCGCGAGTGTCACGAACCTGCTGATCCGGAAGTCCATGCGTAGTCCCCTGGGCTGCTGCGTGGATGCCGGAACCTCTGGCGGCACCGGCGGGTCCACAACTCTACTCCAGCCGCGCGATACGGCTGCAATCTCGCGAACAGGGTCGCTTGCAAACGAATAGCGCGCTATGTAATATGCGCAGTCATGAAAGCCGCCCGCACCACCACGAAGCCTGCCGCCAACGCCGTACCCCGGCTGGATGCGCAATTGTGCTTTGCGCTCTATTCGGCCGGGCTGGCCATGAACAAGGTGTATCGCAAGCTGCTCAAGGCCCTCGACATCACCTATCCGCAGTACCTGGTGATGATGGTGCTATGGGAGGACGAAAGCCTCAGCGTGTCGGAAATCGGTGAACGCCTGTTCCTCGACTCCGCCACCCTGACCCCGCTGCTCAAGCGGCTGGAGTCCGCAGGCCTGGTGACGCGGCTGCGCTCGCGCGATGACGAACGCCACGTGGTGATCTCGCTGACCGCCCGGGGCAAGGCGCTGCAGGGCAAGGCCGGCAAGGTGCAGGAATCGATCTTCTGCGCTACCCGCTGCGCACCGGAGCAGCTGATCCACCTCAAGCAGGAATTGCAGGACCTGCGCCGCAAGCTGTCCACCGAGGACTGATCGCCAATCGTTTTTCCATCATTCAAATAGCGCGCTATTTGATAGCACGCAACTTCACCACCCCCAACCAAGGAATCCGCCATGTCCATCGAAAAAGTCCTGTATCGCTCCAAGGCCACCGCCACCGGTGGTCGCGACGGCCGCGCCACCTCCTCCGACAACGTGCTCGACGTCAAACTGACCACCCCGAAGGAACTGGGTGGCGCCGGCGGTGACGGCACCAATCCGGAACAGTTGTTCGCCGCCGGCTACTCGGCCTGCTTCCTGGGCGCGATGAAGTTCGTGGCTGGCCAGCAGAAACAGCAGTTGCCAGCCGACACCCAAGTCACCGGCCAGGTCGGCATCGGCCCGATTCCCACCGGCTTCGGCATCGAGGTCGAGCTGACCATCACGATCCCCGGCATGCCGCGCGCCGAGGCCGAGGCATTGGTGCAGAAGGCGCACATCGTCTGCCCCTACTCGAACGCCACCCGCAACAACATCGACGTGACGCTGACCATCGCCTGAGTCACCGGCCGCGGCAGGCCGCATTCCAGCCTGCCGCGCCGACGGGTCAGAACAACAGCAGCAACAACGGCACCACGACTCCGGCGCCGAGCACCGCACCGAACACCGCGGGGCGGCGGGTGAAGCGCCACGCCATGTACAGCCCGCTCGACACCGACACCAGCAGGCCCAGGGCGACCAGCGCAAAGAACACCTTCATCGGCCACAGATTCTTCTTCGCTGGCCGCGCCGCCCCGTCGCGCGGTTGCGCGACCGGCGTCGGTTGCGCCGTGTTGCCGGCCGCCGCGGCCGGCGGACGCCGCCGCTGCGGCATTTCCAGGGTCTGCTTCTTGTGCAGTTGCGCCGCACTGGCCAGCCAGGCCGGTGGCGCGTAACTGCTGCCGCGCGAGCCTTCGTGCAGGCCGAACACCTGCAGCCCGCCCGTGATGGCAAGAAACAGCAGCATCGGGGCGGTGAACAAGCCCAGGTGCAGATGGATCGATCGGAAGGTACGCAAGAATCGGTGAGTGGGCGACATACGGGCACGAGGGTCCTGGGCAAGGTGTTGCACTGTAGTGGCGACACTCGGCCAGGCCAATGGTCGACGCGCGCATGACCACTCCGCATCAACGCATCCTGCGCGACATGCTTCATTGGCATCCGCACACAATCCCCTGCTAGGCTGCCGGGTGTTGCAGGAGGCGGAAAGTCTGCCGCCGGGCCATTCGGCCAGACCATCGGCTCGCCCCATTCCAGCCAGCCCGGGACCATGCGTGGCCTTTGAGATCGAAGAACAGCGCATGGACGTCCACGCCCTCCGGCTTGGCATGTACGTGTGCCGGCTCGACCGACCGTGGGACGCGACCTCTTTTCCCCTGCAGGGAGTGGGGTTGGCCAGTCCCGAGGATCTCGCTGCCGTCCGCGCGGTTTGCGAGTACGTATACATCGACCTTCGCCGCCAGGTGCCGATAACGGCACGACCGGCACTGACCCGCACCAGCCTCTCCGGGACCCGCTTCAAGGACACCGTCCAGTACGCCGACAGGATTCCGGTCGAGGAGGAAGCGCCGCGGGCGCACGCCGCGCTGGACAACGCCGGCGAGATGGTCGACCGGATCTACGAAGACATCGCCAGCGGCCGCGAGCTCTCGGTGGAGCGCGTGGAGCAGGCAGTGCGACCGCTGGTGGCCAGCGTGCTGCGCAGCGCCGATGCATTTTTCCTGG
Organism: Rhodanobacter sp. Root179; assembly: GCF_001428465.1. Lineage (NCBI taxonomy): Bacteria > Pseudomonadati > Pseudomonadota > Gammaproteobacteria > Lysobacterales > Rhodanobacteraceae > Rhodanobacter > Rhodanobacter sp. Root179. The sequence goes on from NZ_LMHR01000084.1 coordinate 40,812, forward strand.
TCGAGGGCTTGCGCCGGCACGACAACTATTCCTACAGCCATTCGATCGGTTGCAGCGCGCTTGCCGCCGCGTTCGGGCGGCACATGGGCTTCGCCGAGGACACCATTCTCAGCCTGGCCGCCGGCGGCCTGCTGATGGACGTGGGCAAGACCCGCGTTCCCGAAAACCTGTTGCGCTATCCCGGCTCGCTCTCGCCCGCCGAAGTGGACGTGGTGCGCTCGCACGTCGAGGCAGGGCTGGCGATCGTCTCCGAGTCGGACATCACCGACCAGGACGTGCTCGACATCCTGCGCAGCCATCACGAGCGCCATGATGGCAGCGGCTATCCCGACGGCCTGGCCGGCAACATGATCCCGATCACCGGACGCATGCTCGGCATCATCGACACCTACGACGCGATGATCAGTCCGCGCCCCTATCGTCCGGCCATTTCCCGTCACCACGCGCTGCGGCAGATCTACGCCACCCGCAACACGTTGTTCCAGGCCGAGATGATCGAGCGCTTCCAGGTCTGCCTCGGCGTCTACCCGACCGGGTCGCTGGTGGAGCTGAGCACCGGCGAGGTCGCCGTGGTGATGGCGCAGAACCAGGTGCGCCGGCTGCGCCCCAAGGTCGTCGTGCTGACCCGGTCGAACAAGCAGCCGCTGGAGGATTTCCATCAGGTCGACCTGATGCAGCAGGGCCATGACGCCGCGGTGGACATCGTGCGCAGCCTGGTCGCCGGCGACTATGGCATCGACGCCGCCGGCCTGTTCCTGAAATGACGCAGCTGCGATGATTCGCCCGTGCCACGGGTTCGCGCTCCACCCGTCCTCAAGTCTCCAGGCCGCGTTGCCATCGACATGCTGAATCGGGATTCCCTGTTTGCCGCGATCGAGGAACAAATCGCCGCCTGCGCCGAAACAGGCGGGCGTTTCGCCGTGCTCATGCTGCGTGCCCGCGGCTTGCGCCAGATCGCGTTGCGCTTCGGTTACGCGCAGGGCGAGCACGCCGGCGAGATCGCCCATGAACTGATCGTGCGGTCGCTGCGCCCCGCCGACCGGGTCTTCCGCGCCGGCGACGACAGCTACGCCGTGCTGTTGCCCGACATGCTGAGCCGCAACCACGTGCTGCTGGCCAGCGCGCGACTCAGCCAGGCCTTCGAGCAGCCGCTGCACGGTGTGGAATCGCCCTGGCAGTTGCGCGCGGTGATGGGCATCGCGCTCTACCCCGAACACGGGCAGGACGCGGACCTGCTGTGCCGCCGCGCCGCGATGGCGCTGGACGAAGCGCAGCGCCGGCGCGAGTCCTGCCAGATCTACCAGCCGCACGACACCCAGGTGGAGATTTTCTACGAGGAACTGCGCGACGCCATCGAGGCGAACCGGCTGCAGGTGTATTTCCAGCCGGTATGCGAGCTGCAGGCACGGCGCCTGGTGGCCGTCGAATCGCTGGCACGCTGGACCAGCCCCCGCCACGGCGCGGTGTCGCCGGCCAGCTTCGTGCCGTTTTCCGAACAGAGCGACCTGATTTCGATGCTGACCCGCTGGAGCATCAACGCCACCCTGCGCCACGCCGCGCCGCTGTGCGCGAAGGGCGGACTGGACTTTGCCATCAACCTCTCGCCGCAGGCCTTTTCGCGGCCCGGCATGGTCGAGCAGTTCCGGGGCGCACTCGACATCTGGGGCGTGGCGCCCACCTCGGTGATCGCGGAAGTCACCGAGACCGCGCTGGCCGCGGACCTGGAGTCCAGCGTGCAGGTGCTGCGCCGGCTGCGTGACATGGGCGTGCGTATCGCCATCGACGACTTCGGCACAGGCTACGCCTCGATCTCCTATCTGCGCCGCTTCCCCGCCACCGAACTGAAGATCGACCAGTCACTGATCGGCTCCATGCAGGATGATCCGCATACGACTCGACTAGTCAGCGCGATCATCAACATGGCCCACGACCTCGACCTCGCCACGATTGCCGAAGGCATCGAGAACCAGGCCACCGAGGACCTGCTGGCCGGCATGGGCTGCGATTTTGGCCAGGGCTACCATCTCGGCATGCCGGAAGCAGCAGCCGATTTCGTGCAGCGCTTCCAGGCCTTGCCCCCGGACTGACAACGGGCAGCGGCCTCAGGCCTTCTTCAGGAAGCACACCTTCAGCACCAGTCCCTTGATCTTGTCCGAGCTGCCTTCGATGTGCTCGTCGTCGCCATCGACCAGGCGAATGTTGCGGATCACCGTGCCCTGCTTCAGCGGGATCGATGAACCCTTCACCTTGAGGTCCTTGATCACCGTCACGGTGTCGCCACTGTTGAGCACGTTGCCGTTGACGTCGCGCACCACCAGCGCATCGCCACCCTCGCCGTTACCCGACGCGATCGGCCACTCATGGCTGCAATCGGCGCAGATGTAGTTGTCGCCGTCGGGATAGGTGTTCTCCATCGCGCAGGACGGACAGGCGGGAATATCGGACACGGAACGCCCCTGAACCAGGTAATCGGGCCGCGATTATAGAGGCATCGGGCGAGCCTTCACGCTGCCGACATGGACGAGGCGCTAAATCTTGCGCCAACACCCGCGGAGAAACATCATGACTGCCCACCAGGTTCTCGCCACTGTTGCCGTGAGCGATTTTGCTGCATCCAGCGCCTGGTATGCCCGCCTGTTCGGACGGGGCCCGGACGACACACCCAATGCATCCTGTGCCGAGTGGCAGATCGCCAGGCGCACGCGCATCCAGCTGCTGTCGAGGAACGAGCTGACCGAAGCGCCCTGCCACGCCGGCGCAACGTCGGTCGGCATCATGGTCGAGGACCTGGACGAAATCCTGCATGACCTGCAGGATCGCCACATCGACGTGCCTGCCCCGCAACTGGCCACGCACTTCGTGCGTTTCGCGCCGGTGTGCGATCCGGACGGCAACATGGTCACCTTCGTCGAATCGGCGACGTCCTGAAAGCTGGCGGACCGGCATCCGGCCGGTCCACCAGCTCCTGTGGCTACTTGCCCAGGTCCTGCAGGAACCGCTTGCTGTACTGCAGCGGCGTGGTGCCGTTCACCGAATTGCAGATCGGCGATGCCGTGCCGCCACCGCCCGCGCACGGCGTGTCGCGATCCAGCGACCAGAAGTGCACGCCGGCCATGCCCTGGTTCACCGCGTAATTGACCACGGTGTCCACGTCGGAAATCCGGAACACTTCGCTGCTGACGTCATTCACGCCGATCATCGGGGTCAGCTCGATGCGACTGGCGGGAATGCCGTAGGTGTGCTGCAGGTTCAGCGCCGCCTGGATCGCCGACTGGCCCATGTCGCACTGCCCGTTCGACACCACGCACACGCCGGGGCTCGCCGAACCGAAGTCCATCACCATCAGGTTGATCGTGTAGTTCGGCAGGTTGGCTGCCTTCACCGCGCGCACCACCATGTCGCCGACGCCGTTCAACCCGCCGTAGCTGCCGTCCGATGCAGCCAGCGTGGCCAGCGTGAACGAGAAGCGCAGGTTCGGATACAAGGTGTGCGCGTACGCGGCGTTGGCGATCAGGTTGTTGATCTGCGCCTGTGACTGGGCACCTTCGATATCGAAGTCCAAGCCGACCATGTAGGGCGAGGCGTAGCGCGAAAGGAACTGCGCCATGCCCGCCGCCGAACCGCAGGTGAAGCTGCCCGCCTGGCCACCGGTGGAAACCACATAGCTGACACCCGCGTCGACCAGCGGCTGGATGTTGGCGCTGGCGAAGCTCGCCGCCGGGATGCCGCCCCAGCTTTCGCTGCCGCATTCGCCGGAAGCGAACGCGAGGGTGACCGCGCCCAGATTCGGCAACGCGGTGGACACCAGGCTGCCGCTGCCCACCAGCGGAATCGCCGTGCCGGTGACCGCGGTGCGCATCACGTTGGTATTCCAGTTGAGGTTGATGGTGACGTCCTTGTACGGACTGAACAGGAAACCTTCGGCGGGCGGGTTCGGGGTGCCCGGATCGCCAGGGTCCCCCGGATCACCGGGATCGCCCGGGTCCGTGGTGCCATCGCAACTGCCCTGGGCAGTCCATGGCTGGCCGGTACCCGTCGGTCCGCTGTGCGTGGCCGGGTCATCGCCCTGGGTCCACCAGTTGGCCTTGTAGTTCACCCCGTTCTCGCTGGCCAGGCTGCCGCCGCCATAGGCGGTCGCCGCATTCCATGCCGCGTCGCAACCACCCGACCCAGGCGGGTCGGTGGGCGGCGGATCGGTCGGCGGATTGCTGCCGCCACAAACGCCCTGCGAGGTCCATGGCTGGCCCGAACCATTCGGTCCATTGCTGGTCGCCGGGTCGTTGCCCTGGGTCCACCAGTTGGCCAGGTAATTGTTGCCGTTCTCGCTGACCACGCTGCCGCCGCCATAGGCGGTCGCCGCATTCCACGCCGCGGCACAGGCGGGCGCGGACTGCGCGTGTGTCGCCTGCAGCGGCACTGCCGCCAGCAGGGCCACCGAAAAGCACGTGCCCATGGCACTGCCCAATGCACTCAAAGCCAAGCCGGACCACACAGCCGATCGTTTCGCAAACATGAGATGTCTCCTGTCGGGACTACATCGCTACGGGTGGGTTGTCAGGACAGGCCTGGCGACGCTCCGGTCAGCCAGGGGTGGGGAACCCGGTGTCCTGCTGCCTCCTTGCTCGCTACCGCTTCTTATGGACGTGCTGTCCCGTCATAGACTCGAATGACAACGTTGTCTATCAGACTTTTTCCAAACTGTGACGGGGAACCGTCCGCCATGATCCGCGCTTGGCTCCAGCCGTCATCAGGCCGCGGGCTTGCCTCACGTTGCGAGGAGGTGACTAAACCTCATGTGGATTGACAACGTTGTCCACCAAGCGCCGAGGAATCATGAAACGCCCTCGCCGACGTCGGGACGCCGCAGCGGCATCGCCCCCGGCGCGATCGCACGTCGGCACCACCTCACCGATCGCTGCAAGGCCGAGTCCGGGTGCTGCGCCATGATTGCCGGACATCCGGCAACACGCCGTTGCACGGCGACTGCGATGCGAAGCCGGGTCGGAACTTGCAGTACCATGCGCGCCACTCTTCGCTTCCTGCGGCACGCTCCTGGAAACGACACCCACCCCATCCCCCCCCGTCACGGCGCTGCCATTGCGCGCCGTCATGCTGATGCTGGGCAGCGCCAGCCTGTTTGCGCTGATGGCGGTCTGCATCCGCCTGGCCTCGGCCCAACTGCATCCGTTCCAGATCACCTTCTTCCGCAGCGGTTTCGGCGCCCTGTTCGCGTTGCCCCTGCTGCACGGCCACGGCTGGCAGCTGCTGCGCACCCCGCGACTGGGTTTCTACATCGTGCGCTGCGTGCTGGGCATGGGCGGGATGCTGGCCGGGTTCTGGGCGATCGTGAACCTGCCGCTGGCCGAGGCCGTGGCGCTGTCCTATTCGTCACCGCTGTTCGTCACGATCGGCGCCGTGCTGTTTCTGGGCGAAGTGGTGCGCATGCGGCGCTGGAGCGCGGTGGTCGCCGGCTTCATCGGCGTGCTGGTGATCGTGCGGCCGGGCAGCGATGCGTTCACCAGCGGCAGCCTGGTCGCCCTGCTGGCGGCCGCGCTGACCGGCGCGGTGACGATCAGCATCAAGTCGCTGACCGGCAGCGAACCGGCCGACCGCATCGTGCTGCTGACCACCCTGCTGTGGATTCCGCTGTCGCTACCCGCCGCGCTGTCGGTATGGCAATGGCCGCACGCCGGGATCTGGCCATGGCTTGTGCTGTCCGGCGCGCTGGGTACCGGCGGCCACTTCTGCTGGACGCGTGCGCTGCGCCTGGCCGACGCGTCACTGCTGGCTCCGTTCAGTTACCTGCAGCTGCTGATCGTGGCGGTGCTGGCCTGGTGGATCTTCGGCGAGGCGGTGGATCGCTACACCGCGGCAGGTGCCGCCATCATCATCGCGGCCAGTCTGTACATTGCCTGGCGCGAACATCGCCTGGCGCGCGAACGGCGCCGGCGGGTGGCACCGGTGACGAGCGCCGAGCCGTCGATATGACCGGGGCCGCGCGGTCAGTAGGCGTCAGGCAACTCGGGCAGGTCCGGCATGTTGGCCAGCTCGTCCAGCAGATTGACCGACGGCTGTCCCGACGCCTCGGCCAGCGGCCAACGCCCCACCACCTCGAAGCGTGATTCGCCGAAGAAGCTGCGGATCAGCACGAACTCGCAGGCGCGCCACTGGATCGGCGCCACCGATTCCTCGATCGCCTCGATGGCGGCGCCGTGCAGCAGGCTGACATGCGGCAGGAAGCTGGACACTCCGCTGACCTGCAGGCCCGCGCGGGCCTGCCCCGCCGCAATCGCCTTGCGCAGGCCCAGCGCCGCCTCGGCGGTGGCGCTGTCCGCGCACAGTACGAACGGAAACTGGCCGTCGCGTGCGGTGAACCGCATCGCCGCGTCGAAGGTGGCCAGGAACCCTTGCTCGTGCACTTCGTCGCCGGCGGCAAGCAGGGCCTGCTCCAGCGGTTGCCGCAGTCGCTCGGGCTTGCCCATCGGGCACAGGGTCAGGTGCAGGCTGTCGACGCCCACCGACGTGCCGCCCATGCGGTGGGTCTTGCGAAAACGCTCGCCCATGCCAGCCATCGCGGTTCGCGCGCACTCGTCCGGCAGCAGGGCAAAAAAATAGTTGATGCCAGCTGCAAGTCCGCAAGGATTCGACGGATTGGAAATGATGGTGTCCCCCCTGGTCACGCCGGCAGCGCTTCGAACGCTGTCGCCAAGCTTACCCAAACTGGCGGCTGCAATCAGGTCAACCCATCGTCAGTCCGGCAGCCTGCGGAGCTTGCCCCGCGCCGGGCAGTCGCACAAGCGTCTTCCATCGCGATGGCCGTAGCCCGCCACCACCCAGGCAGCTAGCGCAACTGGCTGTCCTTGCTGCCCCGGCGATTGTACGGGCCGCTGCTGCGCTGTTCCGTGTCCTGCGCCTGCTGGCAGGTCACGCACAGGCGCACGCCAGGCACGGCCTGGCGCCGCGCCTCGGGAATCGGCGCCTCGCATTCCTCGCAGTGACTCAGCCCCGGGCCTTGTCGCAGCTGTTGGCGCGCCCGCTGCACCGCATCACTGACGGTGGCATCGATCTGATCCTGGACGGCGCCGTCGCCGGCCCAACCGGTTGCCATGGCTTGCCTCCGCGAGACTTCAGGGCGGGCGCCGGCAGCTCAGTGCGCCTTCGCCCGCAAATTCTGGATATATCCCAGTTCCCCCAAAGACTTGGGTTCGCCGGGGACCAGTTTCAAGCAGCCTTGGTAGGCCTTGGTCGCCTCGTCGAGGCGGTGCAGCTCGACCAGGGCATAACCCTGGCCACGCAGCGCCACGCACTTCAGCTCGGTGGTCGCCTCCGGGGTGGTGCCGCTGATCTCCGCAGTCCCCTCGGCCTCCTGATACAGGGCCAGCATCCGGTTCCAGTCCCCGCTGCGCTGATAGGTGAACGCCAATTCGTTCTTGTACTGGCTGTCCATCGGCGACAGGGCCAGCGCCTTTTCCAGTTCGGCCCGCGCATCCGCGTAGCGGGCCATTTCACTGTACGCGTAGCCACGCGCCCAGTAGGCCAGCGCCCAGGCCGAGCCGATCACCTCTACGGGTACATCCGCCTTGCCGTTGACCGTCTTGCTGCCCAGGGTCGAGTAGATCAGCGCATCGCCCAGGCCGCGGGCGCAGAACACCGTGCCCGCCCTGCCCTTGTAGAGCGCCTCGTACTTGTCGATCACCTCGTTCAGGGGGCCATCGATGGCCAGCTGGATGCGGCCAGCCTGGATCATCTCCAGGGCGCCCAGCACTTTCTTCATGTCCGCATCGGCCCCCGGCTTGCCCGCGGCATCGACGTTCAAGGTGATGGTGCTGGCCGGCTTGACCGCGGTGTGCGGCGCGCAGCCGGCCAGCATGGAAGCCGCGACCAGCGCGGCGAAGATGACGAAACGATGCATGGACTTCCCCTGTTCAGATGCACGGCCAGCATAACCCGTCGGCTTGCGTGATCGGCCTGCGGCGATTGGCGTCATGGCCAGGCACGCCACAGGTGCCAGAATGCCGCTTCAGCCCCCGTCCGGAGAACGCCGTGAACACGCCCTTGCCCGCCACCCCCGCCTTGCGCAGCGAGCACAGCGTCGCCAAGCAGCTGTTCCTGGGCAATATCCTCGAAGAGAACCTGTTCCCGTATCCGGAAATCCGCGTCCGCGACCGGGAAATGCTGGGCGCGATGACCGACGCGATCGACCAGTTCCTCGCCGACAAGACCGCCGAGCTGAAACAGTACGACCGCGACGCCGAGCAGCCGGCCGAATTCATCCAGGCGCTGCGCGAGATGGGCCTGTTCGGCCTGATCATTCCCGAGGAGTTCGGCGGACTGGAGCTTTCCAACGGCGCCTATGCCCGGGTGCTGGGCCAGACCTCCAGCCACGACAGTTCGGTCTCGCTGACCATCGGCGCGCACAGCTCGATCGGCATGAAGGGCTTGCTGCTGTTCGGCAGCGACGAACAGAAGCAGCGCTACCTGCCGAAGCTGGCCACCGGCGAGATGATCGCCGCGTTCTGCCTCACCGAATCCGGCGCCGGTTCCGACGCCGCTTCGATCCGCACCAAGGCCGTGCGCAACGACGACGGCAGCTGGACGCTCTCGGGCGAGAAGATCTGGATCACCAACGGCGGCATCGCGGACTTCTATACCGTGTTCGCCCGCACCGACACGCCCGAGGGCAAGATCACCGCCTTCATCGTCGAAGCGGCGTGGCCCGGCGTCAGCCACGGTCCGCACGAGGACAAGATGGGCATCCGCGCATCAAGCACCACCACGGTGGCGTTCGCCGACGTGCAGGTGCCGGCGCAGAACGTGCTGGGCCCGGTCGGCAAGGGCTTCAAGGTGGCCATGAGCATTCTCAACTCGGGCCGCACCGGCCTGGGTGGCGGCGCGGTGGGCGGCATGCGCTCGCTGATCCGCCTGGCCTGCGCCCAGGCCAAGGAGCGCAAGCAGTTCGGCCAGCCGATCGCCGAGTTCGGCCTGGTGCGCGAGAAGATCGCCCAGATGACGATGGACTGCTTCGCCGCCGAAAGCGCGGTGTGGATGGTGGCGCACCTGATCGACGCTGGCGGCAGCGACTATTCGGTCGAGGCGGCGATGAGCAAGGTGTTCGCCAGCGAAGCGGTGCAGCGCGCGTCCTACGAAGCGCTGCAGATCGCCGCCGGCAACGGCTTCATGCGCGAGTTCCCGTACGAGCAGATCACCCGCGACACGCGCATCCTGTCGATCTTCGAAGGCACCAACGAGATCCTGCACCTGTACATCGCGCTGTCCGGGCTGAAGGACGTGGGCACCGGGCTGAGCGAGCTGAAATCCGCCGTGGGCGAGATCTTCAACGACCCGATCAAGGGCTTCGGCGTGCTCGGCAGCTATACCGGCCGGCGCATGCGCGAGGCCACCGGCTACGGCATCGACCGCATCACCCACGAGCTGTCGCCGCGGCTGCGCAAGGTCGCCGGCATGTACGAGAAATACACCGTCGAGTTGTCCAGATCGTCCGACCAGTTGCTGCGTCGCTTCGGCAAGAAAGCCACCGACATGCAGCATGCACAGAAACGCCTGGCCGACATCGCGATCGACCTGTTCGTGGGCCTGTGCGTGCTGTCGCGTGCCGACAGCCTGGAAAAGAAATCGCATCCCGCCGCGGCGCAGGCCGTCAGCATCGCCGAGATGTTCGCCAGGCAGGCGCGCCGACGGATGTCGCGCAACGTGCGCGGGCTGGAGCGCAACGAGGACGCCGCCGTGGAGCAACTGGCCGGCGCCGTGCTGGCCAACGATGGCTACATGTGGGACGTGATCTGAGTGCGCCCGCCAAGCTTGCCTTCCCTGCCGCAGGAACCATGCCGATGACCATCTACTCCGTCCACGCCGTCACCGGGCAAACGCCGTACACGGTGAGTTTCACCGATGACCAGGGCAATGCCTGGCTGGCCGACGAACCGGTCGAGGATGGCGGTGCAAATGCCGGGCCGGCGCCGCACCGCCTGCTGCTGTCGGCGCTGGGCGCATGCACCGCGATCACCCTGCAGATGTATGCCGCGCGCAAGCAATGGCCGCTGCGCCGGGTCGGCGTGGACCTGCAGTTCAATCCCGAAGGCACGCCGGCCAGCGGCAACGACATCACCCGCGTGATCACCCTGCAGGGCGACCTCACCGACGAGCAGCGCGAACGCCTGCTGCAGATCGCCAACGCCTGCCCGATCCACAAGGTGCTGACCGGCGAAGTGCGCATCGCCAGCAGCCTGGCCAGCTACCCCGCCTGAGCAGGCCGGCTCCGGCCATGGCCGGTGAGGAAAGCCACTGCCTGTGGTTTTCTTCTGTTGCTTCGAGGTTGAAAAGTCACAACTCTCAGGTCGAGCGCCGGCGCAACAAGGCGGGGACGCCGGCCGACTCGGCGGTGAGCCCCGACATCACCAGGCGCTTGAACGGCCCCAGTCGCGCGCCCGCGCCCAATGCCAGCTTGCGCAACACCCGCGCCGGGCGGCGGTCGTCGGTGTACAGGCCGGCCAGCATCCGGGTGGCCAGATACAGCGGCCGGGTGGCCAGGCGATGCCGGCGCTCATAGTGCTGCAGTACCGATGCCTCCCAGAACGGCCGGCCCACGGCCATCGCGGCGCGCATTTCGCCCGCCAGCGTGTCCTGTCCCAGCAGGCCGAAATTGAAGCCGTGCGCGGTGAGCGGATGCATGCCCACCGCGGCGTCGCCGATCAGCGCGAAGCGCTCGGCCATGAAGCGCTGCGCATACACCCCGACCAGCGGATAGGCGCAGCGCGGGCCGGCCACGCGCATCGCGCCCAGGCGCTGCTCGAAACGTTCGGCCATGGCCTGTTCCAGCGCCGCGTCGTCCAGCGCCAGCATCTCGCGCATCGCCGGCGGCGACAGGGTCAGCACCACGGATGAGGTGTGCGAATCGTGCAGCGGCAGCAGGGCCAGGGTCTGGCCGTGGCCGAACCATTCCCACGCCACCTGTTCGTGCGGCATCTCGTGGCGCATGCGCAGCACCAGCATGGTCTTGCCGAAATCATGCAGGTCGGCGCCGATGCCCATGGCCCGGCGCGTGTCGGAGAAGCGGCTGTCCGCCGCCACCACCAGCTGCGTACGCAGCGTCTGGCCATCGGCCAGCTCGACCTCGGCGCCGTCGCGACCCGTGCGCACCGTGCTCACCTGGACGCCGGTGATGCGTTCCACCTCCGGCAACTCCATCACCCCGGCGTACGCGGCGCGCCGGATCGCGTGGTTGGACAGCAGCCAGCCCAGCTGCGACTTGCCCGCCTCGTCGTGGCGGAACATCAGCCCCTCGCGGTCGTCGCCGTCGAGCACCATCGCGTCGCGCAGCGTGCCGATCTCCTCCTCGCGCAGGCGCGCCCACAGGCCCAGCTCGCGCAGCAGGCGTTGCGAGTGGTGGGTGATCGCGATTTCACGACCGTCATCCGGTGGTGCGATCAGGCCGGCTTCGGGCTGGCGCTCCACCAGCGCGATGCGCAGGCCGCTGCCTTTCAGCGCGCGGGCGAAACACAAGCCGGCGGGGCCGGCGCCGATGATCACGATATCGCAACACATGGCAGGTACTCCGGAGAAAAGGCCCGCGCGCCGACGCGCGCGAGCGAACGGCGCGCGATCAACAAGAGACGTTTGTGTCGATGCGGTTCAGCCGCTGCAGCCGCCGCAGCAGATCGTCGGCTGTTGCGCGACCTGTGCGGGCGCCACCGTCCAGCCGACCTGCCCCAGCACCTCGACCAGGTCGGTAACCGTGGCCGAGGACGATATGCGCATCACCAGTCCGCTCATGTCCAGGTCGACCACGGCCGTGGGATCGATGTCGAACAGCGCGTCCTGCACCACGCCGGGCTCGGGGGACGCGTCGACCAGCGCAATATGAAATTCCATCGAAGTTCCTCGCTGCACCGACACCTGGCCGGTGTCGCCGGTGTCGATCGTGGTCGCCCCGCCGCGGCGTTTCCTTGATCGCGGTCAAGCCCGGTCGAGACAGACGGCGATCCGTTCCACCGGCGGCGCCACTGTTGCCTGCGCGAATCCGGCACGCCTCGCAGCCGCTGATTCGGCGCGACCTTTCCCGGGGCAATCCGTGACGTACCGATGCCAGCAGGGTCGAGCATGGCCTGTCGATTCCGACCACCTTCGTTCGTCGCCTTCGCGTATCCCCAGCCAGGTGCTCCACCATGACCCTCAAGCTCTACGCCCACCCGTTCTCGTCCTACTGCCAGAAGGTGCTGATCGCGCTGTACGAGAATGACATCGCCTTCGAGCTGCGCCTGCTCACCCCGGACGATGCCGAAACCGACCGCGAATTCACCGCCTGGTGGCCGCTGCGGCGCATGCCGTTGCTGCGCGACGGCGAACGCAACGTGGTCGAATCCAGCATCATCATCGAGTACCTGGGCCAGCATCATCCCGGTCCGCAGCGGTTGATTCCCGACGATGCCGAAGCCGCGCTGGAAGCGCGTTTTCTAGACCGGTTCTTCGACAACTACGTGCATACGCCGCTGCAGAAGATGGTGTTCGACCAGTTGCGCCCCGCCGCCGAGCGCGATGCCCGCGGCGTGGAGGAAGCCCGCCGCATGCTCGACACCGCCTATGCCTGGCTCGACCACAAACTCGCCGACAGGCACTGGGCCACCGGCGGCGGTTTCAGCCTCGCCGACTGCGCCGCCGCACCCGCCCTGTTCTACGCCGACTGGGCGCACCCGATCCCCGCCGCCTTCGCAAACCTCGTCGCGTATCGGCAGCGCCTGCTGGCGCGTCCCTCGTTCGCCCGCGCGGTGGAAGAGGCACGCCCTTACCGCTCGTACTTCCCGCTCGGTGCGCCTGACCGCGACTGAGCGCACCCTCGCTTGCGCGAGCGAAGTCGACGCGCAGGGCGGGCCGTGCCCGCCCTGCAGAGCGAGAACCGCTACTTCGGCGCGAACAGCTGGCGGAATATCGCGGGCGACGCGCCGCGATAGATGGTGGCGTGTTTCAGTTCCGGCCACGGCTGGTAGTACCAGCGCAGTCCGCGCGGCGCGTGCTTGCGCAGGGCGTCCCGCAGCAGGCCACCGCCGCTCTCGTCCAGGCCATCGTCGCCGGCGCTGGCCACGTACAGGGTCGACGCCAGTGATGGCTGCGCCTGCAGTCGCGCCGCGGCACCACGGGCCAGCGCCATGTCGTTCCACCACAGGCTGGGGCTGAGTGCGATCCAGGTGTCGAACAGCTTCGGCTGCGCGAAGAACGTCTCGACCACGAACAACCCGGCCAGCGATTCGCCGACGATCGCGCGATGGCCGTCCGTGCGATAGCGTCGCTGCACTTCGGGCATCAGCTCGTCCGCGATGAAGGCACGAAACGCGGCCGATCCGCCCACGCGCGGCGCGATCTCGCGGTCGCTGGTCACCGTGGTCGGGCCAGTCATGTCGCGCCGGCGTTCGGTGTTCTCGATGCCGACCACGATCATCGGCCGCATCGCGCCGGCCCGGATCGCCGCGTCGACGTCGGCGGCCACGTGCGGGAAATCCTCCTGCAGTCCGCCGTCGGGCATGTACAGCACCGGGTAACGGGCGTCCTTCGCCGTGGGGTAAGCCGGCGGCGTGTACACGTTGATGTGCCTCGCCTCGCGCAGCACCGTCGAATCGAGGGTGAACGATGCATGCGCCGGCATCGCGACGTCCGCGGCAGCGGCGTGGCCCGCGACGACCAGGCCCAGCAGCAACAGGACTCCCCGCGTGGAACGCCGCTTCATGCCAGGACCGGACTCAGGCGCCGCGCGCCTTGCGCCCCTTCCACGCGTATCCGATACCCAGCAGCACGAACCACACCGGGCTGGCGATCAGCGCCTCGCGGGTATCCGGCTGCAGGCTCAGCAGCACCAGCACGAACACGAAGAACGCCAGGCAGGCCCAGCACATGAACACGCCACCGGGCATCTTGTAGGTCGACGCTTCATGCAACTGCGGGCGCTTGCGCCGGTACGCGATGTAGGCGAACAGGATCAGCGACCACACGAACATGAACAGCACCGCGGACAAGGTGGTGATCAGGGTGAACGCGGTGATCAGGTCGGGGATCAGGTAGATCAGCGCCGCGCCCAGCAACAGGCACACGCAGGAGAACAGCAGGCCCAGCGACGGCACCGCGGCCCGCGACAGCCGCGCGAACGTCTTCGGCGCGTGCTGCTCCTCGGCCAGGCCGTACAGCATGCGACTGGTCGAGAAGATGCCGCTGTTGGCCGAGGACGTGGCCGAGGTCAGCACCACGAAGTTGATCAGGGTGGCCGCGGCCGGAATGCCGGCCAGCACGAACAGTTCCACGAACGGGCTCTTGCCCGGCTCCACCATGCGCCACGGCGTGACCATCATGATCGCCACCAGGGCCAGCACGTAGAAAATGATGATGCGCACCGGGATCGAGTTGATCGCCTTGGGCAGGTTGCGCTGCGGGTCGGCCGTCTCGGCCGCCGTGGTGCCGACCAGCTCGATGCCGACGAAGGCGAACACCGCGATCTGGAAACCCGCGAAGAAGCCGCTGAGCCCCTTCGGGAAGAAGCCGCCGTCATTCCACAGGTTCGCCACCGACGCCTGGTGCCCGGTCGGCGAGGTGAAGCCCCAGGCCACCAGGGCGAAGCCGGCAGCGATCAGCGCGCAGATCGCGATGATCTTGATCAGCGCGAACCAGAATTCCATCTCGCCGAACAGCTTCACCGTGACCAGGTTCAGGCTGAGCAGCAGCAACACGCACAGCACCGCGGGAATCCACGGCGCCAGGTCGGGAAACCAGAACTGCGTATAGGCGGCGATCGCGATCACATCGGCGATCGCGGTGATGATCCAGCAGAACCAGTACGTCCAGCCGCAGAAGAAACCGGCCCACGGCCCCAGCAGGTCGGTGGAGAAGTCGATGAACGACTTGTACTCCAGGTTGGACAGCAGCAGCTCGCCCATCGCCCGCATCACGAAAAACAGCATCACGCCGATGATCAGGTAGACCAGCAGGATCGACGGCCCGGCCAGGCTGATCGTCTTGCCCGAGCCCATGAACAGGCCGGTGCCGATCGCGCCGCCAATGGCGATCAGCTGCAGGTGCCGGTTGGAAAGGCTGCGCCGAAGATGGTCCGGGTGTTCCAGCGATGCGGTCATGCGGCGCGCCTTGGCGTTGGGAAGCCGCCAACATACAGAAAAGCGGGCGCGGCGGCCATGTAGCGTGCTCCGGCATTGCCTTGCACCCTCACCATTTGGGCAAGTCCTTGAATACCTCTCCGCGAGGTTGGGCCGCTTCTCCACCTGACCTGAGCATGGAACGCGCCAGAGACGCCTGCTCGGAATGTCCGCAAACTCCGGAAACAGCCGTTAGATTTTGCCGACTAAACCAACTTGATTGTGACAAGTGCCATAGCGCACAAAGGCCCGAGAGCACAGCAGCCACTCTGACTTGGTTGTAGAAAAACCATGCACCCAAGGCCACCGAGAATCTCCCCAGGAAAATGTCAGCCCTCAAGCGCCACGCAAATTTTCTCCCACCGACTGGACAGCTTGCGGGTGATGAAAAAGGTGGTGGCGAACAGAAGAGGCGGCAATACAAGCCACCAGTAATGTTCCAGGAAGCGAATCACGGCGAGCACCGGCCTCCCAGCCGGATAGCCGAGTCGATCCAGTTGGGGTGCCACGAACATGGCATACATCTCGGCCGGGAAGGAAAGAGCAAAAAGCAGGAAAGAAAAAATGCCGTACGACAAACAGGTAACGACGACCACGAACAGGAAACGACGCGGCATCAGGCGACCGCCCCGGTACGCAACCAGGGCAGACCACCAGACCGGCGCCCACGACATGAGGAAGTAAGTGACCCCGACCGCAACGATCATCGCAGCCATATGAGGCGGGAAGCCAAGAATGTCTGTCATTGAAGGCTGGCGCCTGGTAGGCCCCATATCAGGGCATGTGCCATCGGATGGTCAGCTTTCAACATTGCCTGGTCAAGCGGCCCCATGCTTCGAGCCACAAGGGTTGCCGGATACAAACGGCGCGACAACGTCGTCGAATCAGGACCACACCTTGGCATCGCGCCGACGCGACCTCAACCCGACTGCCCGCGCCGCGCATACCCCACCGGCGAACACCCCACCAGCGCCTTGAAGTCGCGGATGAAGTGGGCCTGGTCGAAGTAGCCCAGGTCCAGCGCCAGTTGCGTCCAGTCCATCGGCTTGCCCGCGTCGACGCGTTCGAGTGCTTCGTGCATGCGGTAGCGGTTGATCACCCACTTCGGGCCGATGCCAACGTACTGGTTGAACAGGCGTTGCAGGGTGCGCGGCGTGATGCTCCAGCGGGTCGCCAGGTCGTCGAGGGTGCGCAGGCTGCGGTCGATGGCGATGGCGTCCACCATCTCGCCCACGCGCAGCGCCTGGGCATCGGGAGGCGGCAGACGGGTGATCAGGAAGTCGCTGGCCAGCGACACCATGTGTTCATCGTCCGGCGACGCCTGCGTGATCGTCGCCAGTTCGGCGGCGACGGTGCCGAACACCTGTTCCGGCGCGATCGAGCGATTGCGCAACACGGATACCGGTTGCCGCAGGAAGCCGTGGAAACCGCCGGGACGGAACTTCACCCCGAACACGCCGCCGCAGCCTTCCAGCACGGTGCTGAAGCGGCCGGTGTGGATGCCATGGATGCGGTTGCCGGCAGCCTCGCATGCCAGGTGCACGTTCGGGTGCGGCAGCGTTTCGCGCAGCTGCGGCGGGCCGCCCTGCAGATCCCAGCGCACGATCCAGTAATGCTGCACCACGCCGGCCAGCGCCGGCGGTGGCGCGATGCGGGCGTGGTGGAACAGGCCCGTCGACGGCGCGCCTGGCGCCGGACGCAGCACGCCACGGGCCTTGCCGACGCCGCCGTTCATCCGCGTCTTCCGCAAGAGGTGGCACGCGCCTGTCGCGTTTTTACAATCATCGCGTCCCCAACCGTGCTTTCATTGTCGGCGTGACATCACCCGGGAGTCTCCCATGAAAAGCGCCGCACGACTCCTGCTTGCCCTCGCCGTTTCGCTGCCTGCGGCAGCGCTCGCACAAACCCCCACGGAGCCCGTCACCATGCACGCCACCGGCCATTTCGACGTCAAGGTTTCCCCGCAGACGCCCGACAATCCCCAGGCCAAAGCCTCGGGCCTGGCGCGACTGTCGCTGGACAAGCAGTTCCACGGTGATCTGGACGCCACCAGCCAGGGCGAGATGCTGGCCGCCGGCGACGGCAGCACGTCCGGTGCCTACGTGGCGCTGGAGACCGTCAGCGGCAAGCTGCACGGCCGCAGCGGCAGTTTCGCGCTGGTGCACCGCGCCCTGATGGTCGCTGGCACGCCGCGGGAATGGACCGTGGTGGTGGTGCCCGGTTCCGGCACCGGCGAGCTGGTTGGCCTCGACGGCTCCATGACAATCACCATCGCCGATGGTCGGCACGACTACGACTTCAGCTACACCCTGCCCGCGCACTGAGCCACGCCGCCGCGACGCCCCCCCGCGTCGCCCGCCGGCTCGACTACCCTATGCCCGGATGACGCCTGCCGACCAAACACCGACCACCGCCCGCATCGCCTTCGATGCCGCCATCTCCGCGTTCGGTCGTGCCGGAAGGGAGGCGGTCGTGACCATGCTGGCGATGCTGGCCACCCTGGGCTGCGCCATGGCGATCGATGCCGAACCCGGCCCTGCCGTGCTGGCCGTGGTGTTGTGCCTGTCGTTCGCGCGCAGCCATCTGGATCGCGACCTGCGCGGCCGGCTGGAAGCGGCGGTGGCACTGCCGATCGTCGGCCTGCTGGCGACCGCAGTGGGCATGTTGCTGCTGCATGCGCCGTGGCTGGGCGCCCTCGTCTTCGTGGCCGGCATGTTCGCGTCGATCTGGCTGCGCCGGTTTGGCCCGATGACGCGCCGCGCCGGCTCGCTGATCGCGCTGCCGTTCGTGGTGATCCTGACCACGCCGCATGTACCGAGCCAGCGACTGGGACCGCTGATGGCGGCGCTGGTGCCGATCGTCGTGGCGCTGCTGGCGCTGGGCTGGGTGGCGGCCTTCCACGCGCTGGCGCGGCGGCTGCGCGTGCTGCCGCCCGCGCAGGCAGCCACCACCGGAATCGCCGTTGCACCCACGCATGAGAGCTCGCTGCGGCCGATCGCGAGCACGCGCATGGCCATCCAGACGGCCGTGGCGCTGGCGCTGTCGTTCGTCGTCGGCTACACCTTTTTCGCGCAGCGCTGGGCGTGGATCGTGCTGACCGCCTTCATCGTCAACAGCGGCAACCGCGGACGGCTGGATGTGGCGTACAAGAGCGTGCTGCGCGTGCTCGGCGCCGCGTTCGGCACCGTGCTGGCGCTGGGCTTCAGCGTGCACCTGGGCAGCCACGATGGCGCCACCGTCGCGCTGATCCTCGCCGCGGTGTTCTTCGGCATCTGGCTGCGTCCGCTCGGCTACGCCTGGTGGGCGCTGTTCGTCACCCTGGCGCTGGCCTTGCTGCAGGGTTTCGAAGGCCGCTCCGCCACCCATGACCTGGGGCTGCGCCTGCAGGAAATCGTGATCGGCGCGGTGATCGGCGTGGCCGCCGCCTGGCTGGTCTACCCGGTGCGTTCGCGCAACGTGCTGCGCCGGCGCATCGCCGATGCACTGGCCGTGCTCGGCGACGCCTTCGACCCGGCCACGCCGCCGCGGACGCGAGACGAGGTGCTGGCGGCGTGGGCGCAGGTCGCACAGATCGCCCCGGCATTCAGGGCCAGCCGATGGGCCGCGCGCCGAGGCGAGGCAGCGCAACCCGCGGACTGGATCGACGCCCTGCACGCCTGCATCGACCCGGCCATCGCCCTGCTGGAACAAGGCACGGCGCCGCCGGTCGAGGTGCGCCGAAGCATCGGCGCGGCGCGCAAGGCCCTGCGCGAACCCGATCAGCTGCTGCCTTCGTTGCGGCAATTGCGCGACTGCCTGGATCAGGCCGGGCACGGCCGACCGGAGCACGCCGACACGGCCTGACACCGCCCTCCGCCTGGCTTCCCCCGGCCAGCCGATCGGGCGCATCATGCCGCCACCTGCCACTGCCGGTGCCCGCCATGAATCGGATCGTCCGTGTCTTCATGTTCGCGCTCAGCCTTGCCCTGCCCCTGCTTGCAGTCGCCGGCGACGATATCGCCGGTTCGAAGGATCACCCCCTGCTCACCCGCTATCCGGGTTCGTACATCAGCGAATACAGCAAGGCCTACAGCGCCACCGAGTTCAAGGTCGGCAAGGGCGACAACGCCACCACGCAAACCGTGGAAGGCGACACCACCAGCCTGCGCTACTTCTACGGCAGTCCAGAGACCCAGGCCAGCCCGCTGCAGATCATCCGCAACTACCAGAACGCGATCAGGCAGATCGGCGGCGAGGTGGTTTACGAACGCCTGCCCAGCGAGGGCGATGGCGGCGAGACCACGCTGAAGGTGCACACCGGCGGCAAGGACGTGTGGGTCAAGCTGGTGCCGGACATCTACGGCGCGCCCACCCAGGATTACCTGCTGGTGGTCACCGAAGTGGCGGCGATGGCGCAGGCGGTGACCGCCAACCAGCTGCGCGACGAACTCGACAAGAACGGCTTCATCACCCTGCACGTGAACTTCGACACCGGCAAGGCAGTGCTGAAACCCGACGACTTGGCCACCATGCAGCAGGTCGCGATGATGATGAAGGCTTCGCCCGCGCTGAAGCTCCGTGTGGAAGGCCATACCGACAACGTGGGCGACGCCGCCTCCAACAAGGCGCTGTCCGACGCCCGCGCGAACAGCGTGATGGACGCCATCGTGCAGGCCGGCGTGCCAGCCGAGCGACTCGGCGCCGCCGGCTTCGGCCAGGAGCGCCCCGTGGCCGACAACCGCAGCGAGGAAGGACGGGCGAAGAATCGCCGCGTGGAACTGGTCAAGGCGGACTGATCAGGGGGACAAGATCGACCGGGCCTGAGCCGGCCCGGCGATCCCTGGCCACCGCGGGTCCCCGGCGGCCGCACCGGCTCATCGCTGCGGTGAGCAGTCCTCGTCGACCTGGCGCACTTCGCACTCGATTTCCCAATCGCTGCCGTGCACGTCGAGGAAGCGCCGGGTCAGCGCCAGCGCCTGCTCCATCGAATCGGCCTGCAGCATCGCGTAGCCTCCGATCACTTCCTTGGTTTCGGCGAACGGGCCGTCCGTGGTGGTCTGCCGGCCCTGCGACAGGCGCACGCGCACGCCTTCCGCCGTGGGCCGCAGGCCTGCCGTGTCCAGCAGGCTGCCGGCTGCGGTCATTTCCGCCATCAGCTTGCCCATGTCGGCCATCAGCTGCTCGCTGGGCCGCTGCCCGCTGTTCTCGTTGATCCGGATCATCGAAAGGAATCGCATCGTCATCTCCTGTGGGAAGGCTGCGGTCGCGCGGCAAACCGCGCTCCTGCCATGGCGACGAACGAAGCGTGGCCGGATCGACAGGACGGCCATGCTCCCGCGGCATCAGCCGCTGCAGGGCGAGGTTGCGGCAACGCCGGACCCGGCGTGGAATTCGACCAGCAGCCCGAGATCCTCCCGCGTCGGCGCCAGGAAGGATGGCCCCAGCAGGCCGCGATAACCAGCCAGCGGCTTTTCGTATCCGCGTTCGACCTGCCGCCTTGCGCTCGCGATGTCCGCCACGGCCACGCTGATCCCGAGCACTTGCGGCCCACCGCTGCGCAGCGCGTCGGCAGCGATCCCCGCGCCATCCGGCTGCAACACCAGAACGCGTTTGCGATGGATCGGCACGCAATACCCGCGCGCGCCCACCTGGGCCACGCTCACCGGCGTGGCGCCGGCAAAACCCATCGCGGCCAGTTGCTGCCGGTCCGCCTCGGCGTTCGACGAAAGCAGCCAGATCGCGGACAGCCCGCGCGCGCCATTGGGATGCACGCGCGCGCTCCGCGCGTCGGCGACGCGGGTCGGCGTGGGTCTGCCTGCGGCGTAGTCGATGAAGAACAGGTTGCTCGAAAGCGGCTGGCGCTCGAATGCGAACAGCCGCCAGCGCGGTGGCGCCGAGGGCCCGTCGCCGTCGGGATCATTCGGCGCTGCCGAGAAAATCTCCGTCGGGGCGAAGCCGCGCTGGCGCAGCGACACGCGCTCCCGATCGAGCGTCGACGAACGCAAGCCGAAGGTGCGGGCGCCCGGGCCACCACGCAGCGCGACCTGATCCGTGCGCATGCCCGGGTCCATCCGCGCATCCGGCCGGGTGATGCCCTCCAGCTCGACATAGCTTCCGTCGGACATCCGCACATAGCGATTGGCCACGCCGTCGGGATTGCGCCCCGGGCGGACCTGGAAACCCAGCTTGACGGTCATCACCGCGCTGACCTGGTCGATGCTGCGCCCCCACAGCAGAACGTGGTCGATGCTGCTGGCGTCATCGCGTGATGGCGCGGCGGCGGCAGGCTGGCCCAGGCACAGGCCGGACATCAAGGCGGACAACAGGATGATCGATCGCACGGTACGCAGACTCCATCGGTTTGGGCGGGACGGGCAGGAAACGGGAGGGCTTTCCATCAGCCGATACCCCACAGGCGCCGCGCCTCTTCGGCGACGAGGTCGGGGAACTCTTCGGGAAAGAACAGCTTTGCGCCCGGCACGCGGCGAACGCCGCGCGACTGCGGAAAGGTGTGGTCCAGATACTCGGCATCCGCCAGCGCGAAGACCTGGTCGGCGGCGCCCCAGACGATGCGCACCGGTACCGCGCTGCGCCTGAGCGCGGCCTCGATGCCGGCCAGCGGATTGGGCGCCAGCGCGATGTGGAACGCCTCGTACTGCGCCCGGCGCAGCGGCGAACTCACCAGCGGCGTGACGTAATACTCGATGGTCTCGTCGGCAAGGCGGGCCGGATCACGATAGACGGCCGCGCCGAACGTCGAGCGCGCCAGCGCCTTGTCGGTGAGCCATCGGGCCGTGGCCTCGGCCAGCGTGCCCGCGCGCGCCATCCCGATCACCGGCATCACCCCGGCCGGCGGACTGTCCGGTTCGACGTCGCAGTTCGTCAGCAGCAGGCTGCGCACGCGCCCGGGATGGCGAACCAGGAACAGCTGGGCCACCGCGCCGCCGCTGTCGCTGGCGACGATGTCGACCTTGCCGACCGCCAGCGCATCGAGCAGCGCGGCGAGCATGCCGGCCTGGGCATCGGCCGCCAGCGACTGCCCCGCGGGAACCTGCGAATAGCCCAGCCCCATGAAGTCCGGCGCGATGCAGCGCCGATGGGCGGACAGCCGATCGAGCGCGCCGCGCCATTGAAAGCCGTTCAACGGCGCGCCGTGCAGGAACAGCGCCGCCTCGCCCGCGCCACGCTCGACGTAGGCGATCCGGCCACAGGGCAGTTCGGCGAAACGCCGCGCCCTGCCGAATGTGGCCGCGTCGGTCGGCGGCATCGCCACGGCTGTGGCGAGCCGGGCGATGTCCGTCCGCGCCATGCACACGCCGGCGACACCGCCGGCCAACGCCGCCCCGGTCAACTGCAGGAATTGCCTGCGCTTCATTTCGATCTCCTTGCCATGTGCTGCTGCACCGGGGACATGCTGACGCCTAGCCGCGGATCGGGCGCGCACAAACGGACGCTGGCGGACACGGAAGGATGATTTTCGGCACTTGTGCACAACCCCGCGCCGTCGCGAGGATGAAGCAATGAGCGATCGCCCCGCCTGCTATCCCGCGCCACCGGCACCGCTGCTGTCGGGCAGCAGCCCGAACCGCATGCCGCTGCTTGACGTGCTCACCTCGCCGGTGCCGTCGGGCCGGTTCGATTCGCCGTTGGACGATCGCCACGTGCTCTGCCTGCATCTGGGCGATCCGGTGCCGGTCAGTTACCGCATGGGCCGGTACGAACGGCGCGGCACGCGCATCCATGGCCAGTTCTGCGTCGTCCCCGCCGGTTCGAGCACGCGCTGGACGCTGACGCGGCCCGCGCGCTCGCTGCTGTTGCGGCTGACCCCGGCACTGCTGGGGGATACCGCTGACGCGATGGGGCTGGCATCGCAGGACGCCGGGCTGGCGCCGTCGATCCACATCCGCGATCCCCAGGTCGAACGGATCGGCTGGATGATGCAGGCCGAGGATCAGGACGCCCATCCGGGCGGCCGCCTGTTCGCCGACAGCCTCGCCGCGGCGCTGGCCGCGCGTCTGCTCGCCCTGCAATCGCGCAGGCCGGCTCCATCCCCGGGTCGCGCGCTGCCGGCGTGGCGGCTGCGCCACGTGCTCGAGTACATCGAGGCGAATCTCGACCAGGACCTCACGCTCGCCGAGCTTGCCAGCGTGGCGGGCTTCAGCCTGTCGCATTTCAAGCCGCTGTTCCGGCAGGCCGTGGGCATGCCGGCCCATCGCTTCGTGCTGGAGCGGCGCGTGGAGCGCGCGCGGACGCGACTGCTCGAAGGCCGCGCCAGCCTGACCGACATCGCGCTGGAAGCCGGCTTCGCCCATCCCGGCCACATGGCCCGCTGCATGCGCCGCCTGCTGGGCATGAGCCCTTCGCAGATCGCCGCTTCGTCTCGCTGAAAGGTGACTGCTTCATCTGAGCGAGTTCGGGCGTGCTGCCGGCCAGTGATACGCCGCAGCCCGCGGGGTTCAGACGGGCGCCGCGTTCGCCGCCGGGTTACGATGCCGCCCCTTCGCCCCGTTCCGCGCGCTGTCGTCGCCCAAGGAGATCGCCCACCGTGTCGCACTATTCCGGCCCCCTGCTCACGCGCTCCACCGCCGAAGCCCTGCTGGCGGCACGCGCTGCCGGCGCCGGTGAATGGGCGGGTTCGCTGGACCTTGGCGTCAGCAGCGAGGCGGTCGCGCTGGAGCCCGAGGCCTGGCAACGCGGCGGCCTGCGTTATCCGTATCCGGAGCGGCTGAAGGACCGCACGATTTATCACTGGGACGGCGACGACTTCGCCCCGGTGGCGCGCTACGCCAACTCGCTGATCAAGCTGGTGCCCACCGAATGGGGCGCACCGACCTTCGAGATCGACGGCATCAAGATGCTGCCGACGTCGAAGGAATCACCGTTCGACGACGCCCGGCGCAAGGTGGCCCTGGTCGAACCGCGCGGCAAGGTGGTGCTGGATACCTGCGGCGGGCTGGGCTATTTCGCCGCGTGCTGCCTGGAAGCGGGCGTGGCGCGCATCCACTCGTTCGAGAAGAACGCCGACGTGCTGTGGCTGCGCACGCTGAACCCGTGGTCGCCCGATCCGCAGTCGCCCGCCAGCGGCGGCCGTCTGCAACTGACCCATGCCGACGTGGCGCAGGCGATCACGCAGATCGCCGACGCCTCGGTGGATGCGCTGCTGCACGATCCGCCGCGCTTCGGCATCGCCGGCGAGCTGTATTCGCAGGCGTTCTACGACCAGCTGGCGCGCGTGCTGCGCCGTGGCGGGCGGCTGTTCCATTACACCGGCAGCCCGAACAAGCTGACCAGCGGCCGCGACGTGCCCCGCGAAGTGCAGAAGCGGCTGGACAAAGCCGGCTTCAGGGCCGAGCTCGCGCTGGACGGCGTGCTGGCCACGCGGCGTTAGAAGCGTCAGCGGGTCGGTCCGCCGTCGACGGCGCGCTTCACCGCGTCGACGAAGTCGCGACGCGCGGCGACCAGCTCCTTCGAGGTCGCCTGCGGCCACGCGCCGACCTGCACGATGACCAGCTGGCGTGCCGGATCGACGTAGACCATCTGGCCGTAGATGCCGATCGCCGCGTAGCTGCCGTCGGTGTCGGTCCACCACAGGTAGCCGTAGCCATGGCCGGGGCTGTCCACGTCCTGCTGCTTGCGCATGGCGCCGTGCATCCACGCCTCGGCGATCACCGGCTGGCCGCCGATCTTGCCGCCATCGAGCATGAACTGGCCGATCCGGGCGTAGTCGGCCAGCGTGGCGGACAAGCCGCTGCCGCCGGTGTCGCTGCCGTCGCATTCGTCCTTCAGCCAGTACGCGTCGGACGCCATGCCGTAGGGCTTCCAGATCGCCTGCGACAGATACGCCGCCAGCGACTGCTTCGTGGCGCGCTGGACCAGGATGCCGAGCAGGTCGGTCTCGGCGGTGTTGTAGTTCCAGTGCGTGCCGGCCGGATAAGCGCGCGGCAATTTGGCCAGGTACGAGATCACGTGCGCCTGGCCGTTCTCGCAGGCGGCGCGATACATCTGCGCCACGTCGGAATGCGGGTCGGCGTAATCCTCGTTCCAGCGCACGCCGGAGGTCATCGTCAGCAGCTGCTCCACGGTGACCTTGGCATAGGCGCTGTCGCGCAGCTGCGGGATGTAGGTGTCCAGCGTGTCGTCCATGCCGTGGATGTCGCCCCGGCGCAAGGCGATGCCCAGCAGGGTCGAGGTGACCGACTTGGCCACCGAGAACGAGGTCCAGCGCGTGCTGTCATCGAAACCCGGCGCATGGCGCTGCAGGCGGATGCGGCCATGCTGCAGCACCATCACGCCGGCCAGGTGGTGCGTCGTCATGTAGCCGGCCAGCGTGGACGAGCCGTCTTTCCACTGCGGCGTCAGTGCGGCGCCCTGCGGCAAGGCATGCACGTGCGCGCCGTGATCCACGCGGTCGGCGGGGAAGATTTCGTACATGCGCGGAAAGCGCGCCGTGTGTTCGGCCTGGCTCCAGAACAGCACGTCTTCGCGCTGCTGGCCGACCGACGGCGTTTCGCTGGCCAGCAAGGGCCACGCCACCGCCCAGCACGACACGAGGCACAGCAGACGCAGGCAGATAGTCGAACGCATGACACTCCTGATGACCCGGCGAGCGGCGCCCGCACCGGACCGAAAGATGGCGGAGAAACCGCATCGCGATGAGTCGCGATGGGCGAAAACCCGGCCATTCTAGAACCTCCGCGAATGGCAGCGGCACGCGGGCCGCCTTGCGTGCAGGCGACGGGCATGACACGCGTCACTGGTTTCCCCGCGGCGGCGACGCAAGACTCCGTCCATTCGAGGCTGACAGGAGCGAACTTGAACACTTCTCGTCGTGGTCGTTACGGGATCGACGCGCCCTACGCCCCCGCGCTGATGGCCGCGGGCCTGCTGGTCTGCCTGGGCGTGATCGCCTTCACGCCCCTGCGGGGCTGGTGGTTCAGCGCAGGCCTGGTGGCGCTTCTTCTGGCCATCTACATGCACACCACCCTGCGCGGGAAATTCGCGGTGTGGCGTAACCTGCTCGACGCGCGCCAATGGCGCGGCGACGAACAGGTGCTTGACATCGGCTGTGGTCGCGGCGCCGTCCTGCTGATGGCGGCGGATCACGTCCCGCGCGGGCGGGCCACCGGCATCGATATCTGGAGCAGCAAGGACCAGTCGGGCAACGGCATCGATGTCGCCGCGCGCAATGCCGAAGCCGAAGGCGTGGCCGACCGCGTCGAGCTGAAAACCGCCGACATGCGCGCCCTGCCATTCGCCGACGCCAGCTTCGACCTGGTGGTTTCCAGCGTGGCGATCCACAACATCGGCGACGCCGCGGGGCGCGACCAGGCGATCGACGAGGCGTGGCGGGTGCTGCGTCCCGGCGGACAGTTGCTGATCGCCGACATCTCGAAAGGCGGCCAGTACCGCAGGCATCTCGAAGCCATGGGCATCCGTGCCGAACGGCGTTCGCTGGGCTGGCGCATGTGGTGGGGTGGCCCGTGGATGCCGACCACGCTGACCTCGGCAAGCAAGCCGCTCGTCGGCGATGGCACCGAGGCAGGTTGAGCGGCCGGCGACGACATCATGCACATTCTGCAACTGACCGATGATTCCTGCGCTGCCTGCAAAGGGGCAGCCCATGAACATGATCGACGAGACCCGCGCAGCGCGACCGTGCTGAGCAGGCAGCGTGCGCCCGGCCGAACCAGGACGGCATGCGTACATCCACCTGCCCCGTTCCGGCGTATACAGGTACATTGGCGTCCCGCCCCCACCCCGGAGTCCCCCATGAAGCCACTGATGAAATTCGCCACGCTTGCCCTGCTCGGCGGCGCCACCGTCGCGATGCCGGCCTTCGCCGCCCTGAAAGCGGGCACCCAGGCACCGGAATTCAGCGCACCCGCCTACCTGGCCGGCCAGCCGTTCACCTTCGATCTGGCCGATGCACTGAAGAAAGGCCCGGTGGTGGTGTACTTCTTCCCCGCGCCGCACACCTCTGGCTGCAACGTCGAGGCGCACCTGTTTTCCGAGGCGATCGACAAGTTCAAGGCCGAGCACGCCACGGTGATCGGTGTCACCGCCGGCAACCTCGACCAGCTGGCCGCGTTCTCGAAGGAAACCGAACACTGCGGCGGCAAGTTCCCGGTCGCCGCCGATGCGGGCGCGAAGATCGCCAAGCAATACGACGCCACCTTGCTGATGCGCCCGGGCTGGTCCGACCGCACCTCGTACGTGATCGCGCCGTCCGGCAAGATCACCTACGTCTACTCCGACCTCAGCCCCAACAAGCACGTCGAAGAGACGCTCAAGGCGGTGAAGGCGATCGAGGGTGCCGGCAACAGCGGCATGTGATTCCGGACTGATGACAGGCCGGTGCGGAACGAAGCAGGAACTTCGTTCCGCCCCAAGCTTGCCTACTTCCGCGCCGCGATGATCCGGCTCAGATAATCCGGCGTGCCCTCGATGCGCTGCAGGTGCGGGTACTGCATGCCGTCGTGGTAGTCCACCGGCACGGTGCGATAGCCGCCCTGGTATTTCAGCAGCAGCTGGATCGGAGACTTGCTGCCTTTCGCCGCGGCGATCGCTTCCTTCAGCACCTCTTTCGAATACGCCTGGCCGTTCACCGCTTCCAGCGTGGCACCGGTGCTGACACCGGCCCTGAACGCGGGGCCATTCCAGCGCACGTCGTTGACCTCGCCCCTGTCGTTCATGGTCAGGCCGATCGACCAGGCGAAGTTGTACAGGTGGCGCGCGGGCTCGGGCCGCGAGTTGTACTGCTTTTCGAATGCCGTGGGCTG
The DNA here is from genome assembly GCF_001428465.1 of Rhodanobacter sp. Root179. Lineage (NCBI taxonomy): Bacteria > Pseudomonadati > Pseudomonadota > Gammaproteobacteria > Lysobacterales > Rhodanobacteraceae > Rhodanobacter > Rhodanobacter sp. Root179. The sequence continues at coordinate 68,716 of NZ_LMHR01000084.1, forward strand.
GTCGGTGTAGACCAGCTTCCAGCCGGTGGCTTCGAGGCCGCCGGCCAGCGGCGGATTCAGCGTGTCGACGCGCGCGTGCAGGAAGCTGGCCCAATCGTCCTTCGCCACGCCGTTCAACGTCGCCACCACGTCGTCGAAAGTGTAGGGCCTGGTCACGTAGCTGCCATTGTCGACACCGAAGAACGCACGGGCGAAATCATCCAGCGACTTGCCGTCGTGGGTGAGCGAGCGAATCCGCGCGTCCACCGCCAGCCACAGCATCTGGCCGCCGCTGTAGTAGTCCTCGCTCATCTGCCAGCTGCGATACGGCAGGCTGGAACGATGCGCCGCGGTGGCGTCGTTGGTGGTGTCCTCCAGCGTGCGCCACTGGAAGCCGGGGCGGTTGCGATCGTAGTTCGCGGCGACCATCGCCAGACCGTCGCGGAACTGCTGCGCCGTCCACATGCCCGAGCGCGCGGTGAGCACGTAACCCCAGTATTGGGTCTGGCCTTCGTAGACCCATAGCAGCGAATCGCCCATCGGCACGTTGAAGTTCGGCGTCCACAGGTCGGCGGGGCGGCGGAACTTGCCGTTCCACGAATGGGCGTACTCGTGCGCCAGCAGGTCACGCTCCGGCGCGTTGCTGTCCCAGGCGGTGAAATAGTCGGCGCCCAGGCCGTTCTCGCTGGACTGGTGATGCTCGGTGCCATTGCCGCCGAGCACGTCGGACAGCGAGAACAGGAAGTCGTAGTGGTCGTAGTGATGCGAGCCGAACAGGCTCACCGCCTGGGTGACCAGGGCGCGATGCGCCTTGAGCTGCTCGGGCGACATTTCCAGGTCCTTCGGCGCATCGGCGACGATGTCCAGGTGCACCGGCGCGGCGCCGCCCGGGTTGAGGTCGACCCGTTTGAAATATTGCCCGGCGTAGATAGGCGAATCGACCAGGTTGTTGAACGTCACCGGCTTGAAGGTGGTGGTGTCGCCCGACTGCGAGGCCGTCTCCAGCGCCGTGCCCATCTGCCAGCCATGGGCCAGCGTCACGCTGGGGGCGAAGGTGATCGCGCGCGAGAAGTGCCCGGCCGGATACAGCGCCATCTTGCTCCATTCCATGTCCATCATGCGGTCGGTGATCTCGAAGCCGCCGTCGCGCGGGGACATGTATTCGAATGCCACCTCCAGGCGGGTCACGCCGGCCGGCACGTCGAGATGGAACGCGAACACGTTGTACTTGTCGCGCTTCCATGGCACCGGCTTGCCGTCGGCGGTGATCCTGAGCCCGGCCAGCATGGCGATCGGGCCGCTTGGGGAATGGTCGCCGGGAATCCATTGCGGATACAGCAGGGTCAGCGGACCGGCCGCGACGGGAATCGTCTCGCGTACCCGGAAGATGCCCTGCACCGTGTCGCTGGCATCGACATGCAGCGCGATGGTGCCCGGATACGGCGTGTCCTGCGGCGGCGGCACCTGGTCAGCGCCGATCGTCTGCGCCGGCGCGGCCGTGGCGGCCAGGGCCAGCATCACGGCGGCGGCGAGCGCGGCCAGCGTGCGCCGGGGGCGTGACCAGGTGGGGGTGGGAACGGGCATGGGGAACTCCGGCAGGCAGGTGAATGGACAAAACTATCACCACTGTTCGGCCGGCGGTGCCGCGCGTGCCACCCAGTGTCACAAATCGTCCCGACCTGCCCGCCGGTTGACGCCGGGCTGCACCGCCAGCGGCCCTGTCGCAGCAGATCCCATGGCCTGCTGGCGCGGGCTTCGCCACTTTCCGCCACATGGCACACATTCTGCTTCAGGACTCATGCAGGCACCGCCGTCGGCACCAGCGGAAGGCGGTCGAAAGGAATCGGGTTTTGGCGTCTTGCATCGTCCGGGGCTTGCTGATGGTCCGGGGCGACAGGGTCGGGTGGAACGGCACCAGCGCAATCCAGCAGGGAGACCAGGCCATGAACTTCTTCGGAAAAAAACAGCAGCGTGCGGGACTCGAGGTATCGCTGGAGGATCACCTCGCGGAACAGCAGGTGGCCCCCGGTACCCAGCTCCATTACGACAGTCGGCTCGTCGAGCGCCTGTGCGGCCATGCGGTCAGCCTGATGGACCTGCTGGCGCTTGGCGGCAGCGCGGCGCGGGCGTCGAAGTTCGACGAGACGGAAAGGTGCCTGTACCGATTCCGCCTGCTGTTCAACGAACATATGCTGGACAAGAACCTGCGCCTGTATACCTACCTGGGCCGCTGCCTGAAGTCGGACCCCGAAGGCCTGGAATTCATGCGCCACATGCGCCGGGAAACCGGCGAGATCTCGCGCCAGACCACGCGCTTCCTCAGCCGTTGCCAGGAGGCCGGCATCAGCGAGGAAAGACGGGACGAGTTTCTCGACGAACTGGCCCTGATCGAGGACCTGCTCCGCCATTGCTTCACCCGCGAGGAGCGCTCGCTGTACCCGATGTACCGATCGCCCCGGTCCTACCAGGCCGCACCGGCGCAATCGTCTTCCATCGGCAAGCGAACGCAGGTCGGCCACGCTCTGCCCTGCTGACAGCCCGGCGGGCGAGGTGGCAGCCCTGTGACAACCGCCAGGACCATCGTAAGGTATCGCCAGCGGGGAGATATGGCATCGGCAATCACGGCGGGGGACGCTGAAGTGCTCAAACCATTCGGCAAGCATGTGCCATCGGCGCTGAGCCGGGCCGATTTCCCCAATGTCGCCAGTGCCGCCTTCGACAGCGGCCAAACCCTGCCGCAGATGCTGATCGATGCATGCCGGCGCCACGCCGGGCGTGCGGCCTTCAGCAACCTCGGGCACAGCCTGAGTTTCGGCGAGGTCGACCGCCTGAGCGGCCTGCTCGCCAGCCATCTGCGCGAAGGCCTGGGACTGGCCAGCGGCGAGCGCGTGGCGATCATGCTGCCCAACCTGCTGCAGTTTCCGGTGGCCGTGCTGGGGGTCTTGCGCGCCGACCTGGTCGCGGTGCTGGTGAACCCGCTGTACACCGCGCGCGAACTGCATCACCAGCTGGTCGACTCGGCCGCGGCCGCGCTGATCGTGCTGGACAACTTCGGCGCGGTGGCCGCCGAGGCGCTGGAAGGCACCACGGTCCGGCACGTCGTCACCACCCGCGTGGGCGACATGCTGCCGTGGCCGAAATCGCTGCTGGTGGACGCGGTGCTCAAGCATGTCCGGAAGATGATCCCGCCGTTCCATATCGACGGCGCCATCCGCTGGCCCCGCGCGCTGTCCGAAGGGCAGCGGCTGCCGGCCGTGCAGTCACGCGCCAGCGCGACCGACACCGCGCAACTGCAATACACCGGCGGCACCACCGGGCTGTCCAAGGGCGCCGTGCTGCCCCATTCGGCCCTGGTCGCCAACGTGGCTTCGGCCGAACAATGGCTGGGACACCGGCTCGACCCGGCCACCGACGCGGTGATCGTCTGCCTGCCGATGTATCACATCGCCGCTTACAGCAACGCCCTGTACAACATGGCGCACGGCCTCCATTCGGTGCTGGTCACCAACCCGCGCGACATCCCCGGCCTGGTGGCCACCTTCGCCAGGGTCAGGCCGGCCGCCTTCGCCGGCGTCAATACGCTGTACGACGCCCTGCTCAACTCGCCCGACTTCGCCAGGCTCGACCTGTCCGGACTCAAGCTGTGCCTGCAAGGCGGCACGGCGCTGCGCAGCGGCACCGCCGAACGCTGGAAGACGCTGACCGGAATGGCGGTGGTCGAGGGCTATGGGCTGTCCGAAACCAGCGCCGCGATCACCTTCAATCGCTGGGACGCGGACAACCCGGTCGGTTCGATCGGCCTGCCGCTGGCCGAGGTGGAAATCACCCTGCGCGACAGCGACGGTCGCGTGGTGGCCGATGGCGAACCGGGCGAGCTTTGCACGCGTGGCCCGCACATCACCACCGGCTACTGGCAGCAGCCGGGCGAAACGCGCGAGGCCTTTTTCGAGGGCGGCTGGTTCCGTACCGGCGACATCGCCCGCGTCGACGGGAACGGCTATTACTTCCTGCTCGATCGGCGCAAGGACATGATCCTGGTGTCGGGCTTCAACGTGTTTCCCAACGAAGTGGAAGACGTGGTCGCGATGCATCCGGGCGTGCTCGAAGCCGGCGTGGTCGGCATGCCGGACGAGAAGACCGGCGAGGCCGTGCGGCTGGTGGTGGTGCGCAAGGACCCGGCGCTGAGCGAGGAAGACCTGCGCGCCCATTGCCGCCGGCATCTCACCGCATACAAGCAACCGAAACAGGTCGAATTTCGCGACAGCCTGCCCAAGACCGCGGTAGGCAAGGTGCTGCGACGCGAACTGCGCTCATGACCGCCGCGGTGCCGCCGCGCCGAATTGTTCCACCAGGAAGTCGCTGAACGCGCGCACCAGCAGCGAGGACTGGCGATGCTGCGGATACACCGCGTGCACGGTGAACCCCTCGGGCCGGAACGCCTCCAGCACCGCGAACAGGCGTCCATCGGCCAGCGCGTCGACCACGATGAAATCCGGCAGGCTGGTGATGCCCAGCCCGGCGATCGCGGCGTCACGCAGCATCTCGCCATTGTTGGCGCGCATCGGCCCGCTTACCGACACCTTGCGCACCCGCTCGCCCACGCGATACGACCATTCCATCCGCGACGCATGACCGTAGGTCAGGCAGGCATGCGCCGCCAGTTCATCGGGCGCGGACGGCGTGCCGCGCCGGCGCAGATAGTCGGGGCTGGCGCAGGTGATCAGCTGCACCGTGGCGATCGGCCGCGCGATCAGGCTGGAGTCGGCCAGTGTGCCGATGCGCACGGCCATGTCATAGCCCTCGCCGATCAGGTCGACGGTGCGGTCGTTGAGTTCCAGCTCCACCGTGACCTCGGGATGGCGCTGCATGAACGCGGGAATCAGCGCGCCCAGATGCAGGGTGGCGAACGACATCGGCGCGCTGAGCCGCAACAGACCGCGGGGCGCGGCGGTCTGGCTGGTGATCAGCTGCTCGGCGGCGTCGACCTCCTCCAGGATGCGCCGGACGCGCTCGTGGTAGGCCAGGCCCAGGTCGGTGGCACGCAGTTGCCGGGTCGAGCGCAGCAGCAGCCGGGCGCCCAGCCGTTTCTCCAGCGCGGCGATGCGCTTGCTGACGAACTGCTTGGACAGCCCCAGCCGCTCGGCCGCCGCGGTGAAGCTTTGCGCCTCCACCGCTTCGGCAAAGATGCGCATGTCCTCCAGCTGGCTCATTGTCGCTCTCCGGTTGACAGTATTAAGCAGTTCACCGTCTTTATTGAAGCACGTGGCGACTCCAACATCCCGCTTCAGATGCAGCAGAAGCTGCGCCCCTCAACGAGGAGAGAACACCATGATGCAAGTACGCAAGGCTGCCGATCGCGGCGTCGCCGACCACGGCTGGCTGAATTCCCGCCACACCTTCTCCTTCGCCAGCTACATGGACCCCAGCCAGATCGGCTTCTCCGACCTGCGCGTGATCAACGAGGACCGGGTGGCCCCGGGCCAAGGCTTCGGCAAGCATCCGCATCGCGACATGGAGATCTTTTCCTACGTGCTGGAAGGCGCCCTGGCGCACAGCGACAGCATGGGCACCGGCTCGGCGATCAAGCCGGGCGACGTGCAGCTGATGAGCGCCGGCAGCGGCGTGACGCACAGCGAGTTCAATGGCTCCGACGAGGCGCCGGTGCACTTCCTGCAGATCTGGATCGTACCGGAGCACGCCGGCGGCGCGCCGGTCTACCAGCAGCGTCATTTCTCCGACGCGGACAAGCGCGGCCGCCTGCGCCTGATCATCTCGCCCGACGGCCGCGACGAGTCGCTGCGCATCCAGCAGGATGCCTCGGTGTATGCCGGGCTGTTCGATGGCGATGAAAGCGCCACGCTGACGCTGGACGGCGACCGCCACGCCTACGTGCACGTGGCCCGCGGCAGCATCGAGCTGGACGGCGTGAAGCTGCAGGCCGGTGACGGCGTGCGCCTGCGCCATGCGCGCACCTTGCGGCTGGACGCCGGCGACAACGCCGAGGTACTGGTGTTCGACCTGCGCCCGCAGGAACTGCCGCAGATGCCGTGAGGCAAGGCAGGCCGGCGGACGGATCGATGCGTTCGATCCGTCCGCCGGCGTTTGCGTGTTGGTCCGTCGGTGACACGCTCACCGACGCAGGCCAAACGTCATCGTCCGGAACAGGCCTCAGCCGGCAGCATCCTTCGACAGCTCCTGCCGGCGCTCCAGCACGGCCACGCTGACCTCGCAGCGCAGCGTGAAGCCCAGCGCCTGGTACAGCGAGATCGCCGCCACATTGTTCTTCCACGCATGCAGGAAGGCCGTTTCGCCACGCGCGGCGATGGCCGCAGCGACATGCCGGGACAAGCGCCCGGCGAAACCGTGGCCGCGAAAATCGGGATGCGTGCACACGCCACTGACCTCGGTGTACCCGGCGAAACGGAAACGCTCGCCCGCCATCGCCACCAGCCGGCCGTCGACGCGGATGCCGAAGAAATTGCCCATGCGATGGGTCTGGCGCAGGAACGGACCGGGCTCGGTCAGGGTCGCCAGCGCCAGCATCTCGTCGGCGTCCTCGTCATGCAGCGCGAGGATGTCGTCGCCGGTCGGCGGCGGCGCCACCGGCGACGGCGCCACCATCTGCACGCCGCGGGCCAGCTTGGCCGGCGCCAGCCCGGCGGGAATCGCGATCTCCGGCACCTGCAGGATGAACACCTGCTCCGCGGGCTGCAGCAACGCCGCCAGGGCCGCCAGCGCGGCCGGGCTGTCGTCGCGGGCGGACGCGAAACGATTGACCTGCGGCTGGTAACGGCGCGCCAGTTCATCGCCGATCGACAGTGGCGCGTGGGCCGAGGTCAGGCTGGACCATACCGGTCGGTCAAGCAGGTTCATCGTCATCGGGGGGCCTCGCCGGGTTTCGCGAGCGGTAATGCGGGCAAACGATGATGCCGCAAGCGCCGCCTCGCGTCGAAAAATCCGCGTGCCCTCGCCTCCCCGCCCGGCCGCCTTGGCAGGACCCGCGCCCGTGCTAATCTCCCGCGGAACAGCCGCCAGTACCCACCGCAGGGAGGCGAGATGCGTCCACGGCCTGAACCTTCGAAGATCGACTCCACCCATCGCCCGCTGGCGATGGCGTCGCCGCCTGTCTCGGCACGGGCAGTGCCCGGGCGAAGCTGGCGAACCCTGGGCAAGCTGCTGATCGTCTGCCTGCTGGTCACAGGCTGCCAACCCGACATGGCCGGCGACGGCGGGAGTACAGGAATGTTCGGACTCTTCAAGAAGAAAGCCGAGGCGCTGCCCTCGACGGTGGCGCCCGAGCTGCACGCGCAGCTCAAGCGCGAGACAAGCTTCCCGCAGCAGACCGCAGCTGCCGATCAAGGCTGCACCGAGGCACGCGTGGACGGCACGCCGCCGGATGCGCGTTTCGTGTCCCCCGATTTCACCGGCCCGGTCCATGACGCCTTCCGCGTCACGAGCCGGCCGGGCTTGCCGGCGCTGGCCATCGTCAATGGCGCCGGCGAGGTGCGGCTGCCGCAGTTCTGGGAACTGGCCTCCGACGCCACGCCGACCTTCGTGCGCAACATTCCCGTCCAGCTCGATCCTGCGCAGGGCAGCTGGATCACCGCCAGCGCGCGCGACGTCGGCTGCCTGCCGGGGCCATGGCTGGTCCTGGGCCTGGGCTATTCGACCAGCCGTCCGTCCGAGTACGTCGCCCTCTACAACCGGGAGACCCATCAGGTCCGGAAAATTGCCGATGCCGTCTCCGCGGGGTATTCCGTCTATGACGGCCCGTCAGGCCATGCCGACAGCCTGCTCGAAACGCGCAGCGCCGGACCCGGTCGGGCGCTGCTGCTGTACCACACGGATCAACTGCGCCTGCGCGCCGAGGTCTACGTACGCAAGTACGACCACATCATGCTGTTCTCGCCACAACATCCGCAGGGCCTCGAAGTCATCAAGCTCGGCCTCGACGACGGCAACGTGATCGACTGGACCGTCATCGACAAGACGCTGTGGCTCCGCACCCGGGATCGGCGCAACGACAAGCAACCCGATGGCATGGTCTGGTCACTGGATCTTTCGTCCGTGTTCTGACCGCGCCACTTTCCACGCAACGAATCACCAGACTCAAGGAGGGGGAACATGGCGGATTTCGCACTGGCACCGACCGAGGCAGCCAACATTGCCCTCAATGCCTATTTCGCATTGAAGGACTGGTCGCTGAAGCAGCCGACGGCAGGCGTCGAATCACGTAGCAACCTGCAGGACCTGGTCCTGGGCTCGGGCAAGACACGGGGCGACTTTCCCGCCAACAGCTCGGTCGGAAAGAGTTTCCCCGGTGCACAGCTGGGCCAGGTGTTCAGCGGCAACACCGGCTGGAATACCGCCTCGGGCTTCGGCTACGTGTTGCACTTCGAGCGGTTCGGGCAGCGCCACGCCGTCATCGCCGTCCGCGGCACGCGTCCCGAACTGGGCTGGTATGACATCGGCACGGATTTCCGCTTCGCCCATACCGGTTTCGGCGACTTCGGCCGGGTGCACAAGGGTTTTGCCAACGCGTTCGGCAGCATCCTGCCGCAGCTGCAGCGCGAACAGGGCGCGATCCTGGCGGCCGACGTCATCCATTGCATCGGCCACAGCCTGGGCGGCGCCATCGCGACCCTGATCGCCGGTCACTACGCCGCGCTGAATCGTCCCGTCCGGCTGTACACCTTCGGCAGCCCGCGCGTGGGTTATCGCGATGCGCACCAGGCGTTCGAGCGGCGCATCGGCAAGGAAAACATCTTCCGCACCGCGCACAACCGCGATCCGATCACGATGATCGCCACCTATCCCTACAAGCATGTGCTGGCGCCCTATACCGAGCCGAACAACTTCACGCTGGAGTCTCCCAGCTCCAGCATTGCGCTGGCCAACCACGACATGTACGCCTACGCGAACACCATCCGCGACGCCAGGAACTGGAGCGACGTGCGCGGCATGGCCGCGTCCTGCGACCACTCCAACAGCAAGCTGGCGCAGGCGCTGATGGCCGATGCCAGCATGAGCTGGTTCAAGAAGCTCACCCTCAACACGCTGGCCGCCCTGCTGACCCTGTTCGAGGACGTGCTGCGTGTGGCCGCCCGCGGTTTCTACGACGCGGTGACCGGCGTCGACGTGATCGCGGCCGTCATCTGCGACGGCGTGAAGATGATCGGCGAAGTGGGCGAGCGCCTGAAGTACCTGCTGCGGCTGGCCGCGCGCTGGGCCGAGATCCACGTGGCCAACGAGGCGGCGCTCACCGACGCGGTGATCCGCGCGATCCTGCAGGCGATGACGTCCCGCATCAACCAGGTCGGCATCGCGGCCCTGCAGCGCGCCGCCTCGTTGCTGCGGCCGGCACCGCTGCTGCTTGCCGGCAGCCTGCTGATTTCGGCCTCGGCGCTGTGACCGCGATGGATCGCCGCGAGTTTGCCTGGTTGCTGCTGCACGCCAATGCCCTGCCGATGCTGGCGATGCAGCAGGTCATGGGCGAGATCCGCGAGGATCTGGCCCACGCCGAACCCCCCACCGACGACGGACTGACCGAGGCGCAGCGCGAAGAACAGTCGCGCATCGCGATGAACGAGCTGGCCGACCGCATCGAAGCCGATCCCGAACTGGCGGCGCTGACCGTCTTCAACTTCGCCGCACCGGCGATGTCCGAAGAAGAGATCGACCGGCTGGAACAGCAATCGCGCGACGAAGACGCCGCCGCGAAGCAGGCCATGGCCGAGCTGGACGAGCTGCCCGACGGCCCGCTGGACATCGGCAGCTTCCTTGCTCGCGCCTATGCGAAAGCGCTGCCAGCCGCCCGCGTCGATGCCGCCTTCGCCCGTGCCGACGTGCCGGCGCTGCTTTCGGCGATCGCGCAGTTGCCCAGCGACCTGCCGCCGCTGACCGCGCCCATGGACGGCGCCGGCATGGCGCGCTGGCTGGCATTCTTCCGCACGGAAGACCCGCAGTGCGAGGCGCTGGTGTTCGAGGTCAGCCGTCTCGACGACGGCGACTGACGCACCATCCCGATTCCGCCCCTCCGGCGCGTGTCGAATTTCCGACGCGCCATTCGTCGTCATCCCGAAACGCCCACGGGCATCATCGGGAGACACGCATGAAGTTGTACTGGTCGGATGTGCTGGCGCCGCGCAAGGCCTGCGCCGTGGCGAAATACCTGCAATCGCCGCTGGACTACGTCTACCTCGACCTCGGTCGCGGCGAGCACAAGGCAGCGGAATATCTCGCGCTCAACCCGAACGGCAAGGTGCCGACCCTGGTCGACGGCTCGCGCGTGCTGTGGGAGGCCGACGCGATCATCTGCCACCTCGCGGCCCGCAGCGATTCGGAACTGTGGCCCCAGGACGCCCGCCAGATCGACGTGATCCGCTGGTTCAGCTGGAGCGCCCAGCATTTCACCGCGCAGGCCGGCGCACTGTATTTCGAGTACATCATCAAGCCGCGTTTCGGCATCGGCAAGGCCGATCCGGTCGAGACAGGGCGCGCCACCGACGCGTGGCGCCAGCACGCCGCCGTGCTGGACGGCCACCTGCGCGATCGCCGCTGGCTGGTCGGCGACACGCTGACCCTGGCCGACTTCGCCGTGGCCGTCGCCCTGCCCCACGCCGACGACGCGCACATCCCGCTGCAGGACTTCCCCGCGATCCGGCGCTGGCACGACCGCATGAACGAACTCGACGCCTGGCGTGAACCCTTCCCCGAGCCCGCCCTGAGCGAATGAACCCTGGATTCGCCTCCGGGAGGCGTCACGGCTGCCGGCACGCTCAGAGCTTGCCCTGGGCAATCCACAAGCGTCCGGACTGCAGATCCAGGGTGATCACCTTGTCACGCAGGAAGGGCATGCCCAGGTTGCCATCCAGGATCATGTCCGGCGTGAACGCTGCGCCGGTGGCGCGCAGTCCCGCGGCGACTGGGAAGTCGGCTTGCTGCGGCCCCTCGATCGCGGGGTCGAGGCCGAACAGCGCCGCGTAGGGCCTCGACACCAGAAGCGTTCCGCCATTGCCCGTGTCCAGCTCGAACCACAGCATGCCGTTGGGCGTGGACACGCCCATGGAAGCCGCCAGAGCATGTCCCTGCACTTCGCGCGACAGCAACACCGGCAGTTCCCGGGCGACCGCGATGCGCTGCTGCAGGCTGGATCGCGATTCGATGATCAGGCGCCGGCCGGGCAGGTCGACCGTGATGGTCTTGCCCGCAAAAAGATCCAGTGCGATCGAACCCGCCACCGGCTTGGCATCCCTGGCCACCAGCGACGCCACATCGAAGACCAGGGTCACGGGCGCACGCAACACCTGGCCGTCCACGTGGAAGTCCACGTTGTCACAGCGAGGTGCGTCCAGCCGGTCTCCCATCATCCGGAAACCGCTGAGTCGCCCCCACGGCTTGCAGCCGGCCGCCTTGGCGAAGGAAGGCGAAAGCAGGGTAATGCCACCGGCGGTATCCAGCAGGAACAGGCCGTCATGGCCGTTCACCGTCGCATGCACGGCCACCGTCTTGCGATAGCTCTCAAGTTTGAACACGGCTTCCGGCCGGGCCGCGCGGGCGACCGTGCCGAACAGCAGCAGGCTGGCGAGGATCATGATGCGTCGTTGCATGAAGGCTCCGGGTGATGACTGCGGGAAGTCCGCCAGCCATGGCACTTTATCCGACGCGATGGCCCGCCTAATCTGGACTTCCCGAAACCAGTATTCAGTCGCGCTGAACAATCCATGGATCGCCTGCAGAGCATGTTGTATTTCTCGCGCGTGGTCGCGCTGAAGAGCTTCCGTCGCGCCGCCGCCGAACTGGGCATGTCGGCCGCCACGGTGACCATGCACGTGCGCCGGCTCGAGCAGACGCTGGGCGTGCGCCTGCTCGACCGCAACACCCGATCGCTGAAGTTGACCGAGGACGGGGTGATCTATCTCGGGCACTGTCGTCAGGTGCTCGACGACATCCGGCAGATGGAAACCCTGCTGGGTTCACACGGCAAGACGCTGCGTGGCGTGCTGCGGGCGGACGTGCCGATGATCCTGGGACGGCGGATCATCGCCCCGCAGTTGCAGGTGTTCCTGCGCCAGCATCCACAGCTCACCCTTCAACTGACCATGGAAAATCGCTCCAACGACCTGATCGGCCGCGACTGGGATTGCGCGATCCGCATCGGCGAACTGCCGGACTCCTCGCTGCTCGCCCGGCAACTGGGCGCCATGCGCTGGATCACCTGCGCCGCGCCCGATTACCTGGAACGCGCCGGAACGCCGCAGTCGCCCGAGGACCTGGCCCGGCACAACTGCCTCGGCTTTATGCCGGTAGGCCAACGCACGCCCGCACCCTGGCAGTTTCTTCGCGATGGCAAGATCACCGCCATGCTGGTTCACGGCAACCTGAGCATGGACTCGCTGGATCCGCTGCTGGAAGCCGCGGCCGCCGGCGCCGGCATCGTCCAGGTCGACGAGATGGCCGCCCGCGACCTGCTGGTGCAGCATCGGCTGCGCCAGGTGCTGGCAGGCTTCGCGACCGAGGGACCGCCGATCATGCTGATCGCCAACAGTGGCCGGCAGATGTCGGCCAAGGTGCGCGCATTCGGCGACTTCGTCGCCAGGCTGCTGAGCCGATCCGATGACCCGGAACCTGCGCGGGGCGGTGGCGCCTCCGTCAGCGGATCGCGGTGACCAGGATCGGCAGCTCCCAGGCGCCGCCGGGCGTCACCTGTTTGCACATGCCGGAGCTGGACAGTGCCGTCTGCACGAATTGCCGGCCATCCCAGGTCCATCGCTCGGAGGACAGGCAATCGCCCAGGCCACGCCCCTTCTGGCTGGACTCGATGCCGCCATCGGCATAGCCGGAGCCGTCCGTGGTGACCAGCACCGGCGCGAAGGGAGGTTGGGCGTGGATGACCCAGTAGGCATAGCCCTCGTTGTAGGCGGCCTGCCAGCACATGACCGAAACCAGCCAGTGCCCGTCGTCGAGTCGCGCCGCCTCGAAGGAAAGCTCGTCGGGCCTGGCCTCGAACAGGTTCGCGCAATCGTCCGCGCTGGTGGTGGCGGCAAGCTGCTTCTGCAGCGTGGCCGCCTGCCGCTGGAGGACGGGCGAAGGCGTGGTGGCGTGGTCCAGGGCCTTCGCCGCATGCACCAGCGGCATCGGCTGCGCCGCCGGCACCTGCTGCTCGTCGTGCGGACCCTTCCTGACCAGTGCGCCCCGGGTGCCGATGCGTCCCTGCGCATCATCCATCTTCAGCAACACCGCGCTGGCGCCGTCGCCGGACAGATGCCAGCTGTCACCGCCAGCGAGAAACTCGATCCGGCTGTGCCGGGACAGCGATGCGATCAGCTCCGCCACCTGTTCGCCGGAAAGCTGGCCGATCGCGGTTTCGTGACTGACCGACACGGTGCCCAGGGCCTTGCCGTCAATGCGCATCTGCAAGATCGCCGGATCGGGCAGCCGCTCGAGCATCGCCACATCGTCATCGCCGTACTGGCCAAGCATCAGTTGGCCGGCCACTGTCGTGCCCGGCCCCGCCTTGCGCGTCAACAGCACCGAGACGGCATGGGCGTCATCGTCGGTCTGGTAGCCGGCAGCGCGACAGGTTCCGGTGTTGTCGCAGGCGATCTCCCAATCACCGTGCTGGAACTGGATTCCCGGCCGGCTCGGGCTGGTGGCACCGGCGTGTGCCGTCATCACAAAAAGGGCCACTGCGAGAAATCCGTATCGCCTCATGATGCATTCCTGTCGGGGGTTGATGGGTTGATCCGCGATTGCCGCGATCTTTCCCTATGCTGTGTGCCACTCAAGTCACCCGCTCGCCCGCGGCCACACGAACCGCGGTCACGTCGGCCGGTTCGGGATGGATGGCCAGACGCAGCCGGCCTCCGCTCCGCAACAGCCTCAGGTGCCGGTGCCTGACCAGGTAGGTCACCGCCACGGCCGCCGCGGCCACGCCGGCCAGCGCGCCCACTCCCAGCGCCCAGCGTGCGCCAAAGTGGTCGACCACCCAGCCGACCAGCGGCGCGCCGATCGGCGTGCCACCCATCACCACCGCAATCCGCAACGCCAGCACCCGGCCACGCATGCCGCGTTCGGTGGTGAGCTGCATCATGGAATTGCTGGCGGTCATGAAGGTGAGCGCGGCCACGCCCACGAAGAACAGCACGCCGGCGAACAGGAGCGGACCTGGCATCACCGCCGCCAGCGCCAGGGTGAGGCCGAACGCCGCCGCGGCACCGCCCATCAGCACCATGCCGGGCAGTTCGCGACGGGCCGAAAGCAGCGCCCCGCACATGGTGCCCGCGGCCATCGACGAGGTCAGCAGGCCGTACTGGCTGGCGTCGCCGTGGAACACCGTCACCGACATGGTCGAAATGTAGATGGCGAAGTTGAAACCGAAGGTGCCGAGCAGGAACAGCATCACCAGCACGGCCATCAGGTCCGGCCGTCGCCCCACGTAGCGAAACCCCGCGAGCAGGCTGCCTCGCGTGCTGGCAGGCCGCGCCTCGGCATGCAGCTCGTCCACCCGCAGCATCCACAGCGACACCATCACCGCGGCGTACGAACCCGCGTTGATCAGGAACAGCCAGCCCTCGCCGACCGCGGCAATCAGCACGCCGGCCACCGCCGGCCCCAGCATGCGGGCGGCGTTGAACGAGGCGGAGTTCAGCGCCACCGCGTTGGCCAGGTCATCGTCGGTGACCAGGTCCGACACGAAGGCCTGCCGTGCCGGCGCGTCGAACGCGGTGACGATGCCCAGCAGCAGGGCAAAGCCGTACACCTGCCACAACTGCACCACGCCGGTGAGGGTGACCAGCCCCAGCCCCAGCGCCAGCAGGCCCGAAACTGCCTGGGTGAACAGCAGCAGTTTGCGGCGGTCCAGGTGATCGGCGGCCAGCCCGGTCAGCGGCAGCAACAGCAGCGGCGGCCCGAACTGCAGCGCCATCACCGTGCCGACCGCGGTGGCGTTGTGGTGGGTCAGCACGGTAAGCACCAGCCAGTCCTGGCCCACCCGCTGCATCCACGTGCCCACGTTGGACACCAACGCACCGGCGGCCCACAGCCGATAGTTATGACTGCGCAGCGAATGGAACATGCCGCTCATGGCTTGCCGCTCGGGCGTGGGGAAGTGCCGGCGGTCGGCGCGGCGATCGTTGCGGCGGCCGGCGCATCCGCACCATCGCGCGTCCAGACAAACGTTGCCACGCTGCTGGCGGGCAGGTCGTACTCGAAGCGCAATGCGCCCTGCCGCACCGACAGGCGGTTGGTCTGGGTGTTGCCGTTGACCGCCACCAGCACCACCGAGCCGTCGTCCGGATTCTGGAAGGCCACTTCGTGCACGCCCGCGTTGGTGTTGCCGGACTTCACCCGCACCGCGCCCGGCAACACGAACCGGCTGAAATGGGCGAATGCGTAATACTCGTCATTGCGGCTGATCGCGCCCGTGGTGGAGTCGATGGTGACCACGCCCTTGCACTCGTCGCAGCCGCCCGCGTGGGGGCCATGGTTTTCGTCCAGCGCCAGGTTCCAGTACACCACGCCCCGCGCCCAGTTCTTCACCCCCATCATCACGATGTTGCGCGCAAACAGCAGCAGCTCGCCGTTGCGGGCGGACGGCCAATCGCCACCCGAACATTCGGTGAGGTAGGCGTCCTTGCGGGGAAACGCGCGGTGCACCGTGGTCTGCGCACTCGGGTCGCCGCTGTAGCAATGCCAGGCGATGCCCGCGAGATAGCGTTGCGCATCGGGATCGGCCAGCACGCTCAGCGGCTGGTCCGGCGCATCCCAGTTGTGGTCCCAGCCCAGGATCACCGTTTCCGGCTTGCGCCCTGCCAGGGCGGGGCCGAGATACTTGCCGATGATCCGGGCGCGCGCATCGGCGGCCAAGGTCATGCCCGGATAGGTCAGCGGTTCGAACGCGGGCTCGTTCTGCACGGTCAGCGCGAAGATCGGTATGCCGGCACCCTGGAACGCGTCCACGAAGTGCACCAGGTAGGTCGCATAGGTCGCCTCCCAGGATTCCAGCAAGGTGCCGCTGATCAGGTTGGCGCTGCTCTTCATCCACGCCGGCGCACTCCACGGCGAGGCGATGATCAGCGCGCCGGGCTGGATGACCAGGATGTCGTGCAGCACCGGAATCACGTTGCGCTGGTCCACGGCGACATTGAAATGCTGCAGATCGGGATCGACCTCGCCGGCGGGCATGTCGTCCGGGCTGTAGTGCTGCAGCGAGAAATCCGAGGCGCCGATGGTGATGCGCAGCATGTTGAAGTTGAGCCCCGGCGGCGGACCGAACAGCTCCTGCAGCAAGGCGCTGCGCTGCGAAGGGCTGAGCCGGTTCTGGATCAGCCACGCCGACGAATCGCTGAGCGCCGCCCCGAAGCCGGCCATGGTCTGGTACTTCCGGTCGAGGTCGATGACGACATCGGCCTCGCTGGCACTCGCGGCCTGCGGGTGCGCGAACGTATCGGACTGCGCCGCCAGCTGCAGGCGGCGATCCGCCGTGCTCAGCCACACGTGGACCCGCGGGCCGGTGAGCGCAAGCACCTTGCCCGTGGTTCCCGCGAACAGGCCCGGGCGCGGCCAGTCCATCGCCGCCAGCGCCACCAGTGTCAGCAGCAGCACCGACAGCAGGGGCGTCCAGCGACCCACCCCCGAGGCTTCATCCATGGCGCGATCGCTTGCCCCGGATGGATCGGTGCACTCCCGGTTCGGCGCTCATCGCGCCACCGTCCCGGGACAGGTCGCCTCTGCGGCGCCGGCGCTGTCCGCCGCGATCCGCACATCCGCGAACGCGGCCGAGAACGGCGGCGCGGCGAGCACGCCGAACGGCACGTCGACATGGGCAAGGTCCGCGCCGGGCCGGATGAAGCACTGCAACGGGATGGACACCGCATGTCGCTGGCCCGTCTTGTACGCGGCGAACATCGCGCTGACATCCACCGTCCGCGTGCAGCCCTCGCCGCAGCCCATGTAGATCGTGACCGGACCACGTGCCGGCGTGCCGATCACCAGGTCGAACTGCAAGGCGGCATGGGTGGCCAGCAGCGGCATCAGGTCGGTCGGCTGCGGGCTCTGCGCGAAGAACCGGCCGGGCCCGCGCCAGGTGATCGACTTCGCATCCTGCTGCGTGTTGACCTGCACCGTGCGCAGGCTGAAAACAGGCTGGTCGGCAGGCCACTCGATCACCGCATTCAGGTCCGCGCCCACCGCCTGCACCTTCTTGCCGTCACGGCCCGCGCCCAGGTACAGCGCAAAGGGCGACTGCGCCAGCGTGTGGAAGATCGGCAGCGTCGAGCTGTTGGCGCAAGTCATGACCCCGGCATGCAGCGGCAGCGCCGGCAGCTCGTGGTGGGCGCGATAGTGCAAGCCGTAGCCACGCCCGAACAGCCAGTTCGCCGCCTGGTCGTCGCCGGCGTACGGGCATGGCACGCCCGGCCACGGCATCGACAGCGTGCCGGTGAAATCGAACGCGGGCCTGCCCTGCCCTTCGGCGAACAGCAGGTCGGCGATGCCCTCGCCTTCCGAGCCGGGCAGCCAGCCGGCCACGAACGCGTCGGAATGGTTGAGCAGCGCGTTGACGAAAAGCGGACGTCCGGACAGGAACACCGTCACCACCGGCTTGCCCGACGCCGCTGCCGATTTCAGCAGGGCCAGGTCCTCGGGGTGACGATCGCCGTGGCGCAGCGTGGCCGAGGGAATGATGTCGCCCATGGTTTCCGCGTACGGGGTTTCGCCGATCACCGCGATGATCGCGTCGAACGTCCCGGGATCCACGCCGTCGGCCGTGGCGCGGTAGCTGACGTTCGCCGCGCCGTCGGCCGCGCGGATGCCGGCCAGCACGCTGGTCGCGTTGGGGAAATCGGCGTTGCCGTTGTCGGTGCCCTGCCAGGTCAGCGACCAGCCGCCGACCTGGTTGGCGATGGTGTCAGCGCTCTTGCCGACCACCAGCACCCTGCTGCCGCGCCTGAGCGGCAGCACGTCGTGGTTGTTCTTCAGCAGAACCAGCGACTCGCGCACCGCGCGGCGCGCCAGCGCCCGATCCTGCAGGCGACTCGCGTCCCCGGCCCCCGCGCGCTGCGACGGACGCTTGCCGAACGCACCCATCACCAGCTTGGCGCGCACGATGCGGCTCACCGCATCATCGATGCGCGCCATCGGGATCTCGCCGTCCTGCACCTGGCGCGTGGTGTTGGCGATGAAGGCGCGCCAGTCGTCGGGCACCATCACCATGTCGATGCCGGCCTTGATCGCCTGGGGACAACTGGCATTGCTGCAGCCGGGCAGCTGGCCGATCGCGTTCCAGTCGGACACGATGAAACCGGGGAAGCCCATCTTCTCCTTCAGCACGCCGGTCAGCAGCGCACGGGCGCCGCTCATCTTGCCGTAGTTGATCCCGTCGACTGCGTCGTCCCAGCTGTTGTACGACGCCATCACGCTGAGCACGCCCGCTTCCAGCGCGCCGACATAGCCCGCGCCGTGCACGTTGATCATGTCGCGTCGGCTCACTTTCGCCACGCCCTGGTCGGTGCCGTTGGCGGTCGCGCCATCGCCGATGAAGTGCTTGGCGGTGGCCAGCACGTTGGCGTCGCCGAAATGCCCCTGCAAGCCGTCGATGTAGGCGCGGGCGTAGGCATGCACCAGCGGGCCGTCGCTGGAAAAACTTTCGTAGGTGCGGCCCCAGCGCGCGTTCTGCGCCACCGCCAGCGTGGGGGCGAAGGCCCAGTCGATACCGGTGGCGCGCACGGCGCGCGCGGTGGCCGCGCCGATCTGCCGGATCAGCTCCGGGTCATGCGCCGCGCCCAGGCCGATGTTGTGGGGAAACAGCGTGGCGCCGAACACGTTGCTGTGGCCGTGCACCGCGTCCGTGCCCCAGATGACCGGCACCTTCACCGGCGCATCGACCGCCATCGACGCGTCGTAGTAGCGATCCGCCAGCGCCAACCAGTCCGCCGTGCCGGCGTGCTTGTTGCCCTGCGGCCACGAGCCGCCGCCGTTGAGCACCGAGCCGATGTAGAACTGGCGCACCTGGTCGGGCGTGATCGACTTGATCTCCGCCTGGGTCATCTGGCCGATCTTCTGCGCCAGGCTCATCCGCGCCACGATGTCGTGCACCCGGGCATCGAGCTGCGGGTCGGTCTTCCGGGGCGAGGCGATGTGCGGCCAGTCGGTGTAGTGCGTCAGCTTGCCCACCCCGGGCGAAGCCGTCTGCGCTGCCACCGCTCCACGGCCTGCCATCAACATCACCACGCTGGCGCAAGCCAGACCCGCCCACCGGCTACCGATCATCGGAACTCTCACTCAAATCATCAAACCTGCGCGCGATGCCAAGCCCGTGCGCCACGTACCCGTGCGAACCTCGAACCACCACCGCTTCCAATCGTCATTCCCGCCCATGCGGGAATGACGTCGGGGAGAGCTGTCCGGTTTTGCCGGCCCAGCCTACAACTTGTAGTTGATGCCAAACAGGACCGTGCGCCCCCAGGTGTCGTATTCCAGCGGCCGGGTCATCGGCACATTGTTTGGCAAGGTGGCGACCTGCACCGAGGAATCCGACGAGTTGGTGAGGTTGTTGACCTGCAGCAGCAGCGACAATCCATTCCAGCGTCCGCTGCTGAACGCGTAGCCCAGTTGCAGGTCGGTCTGCCGGTTGGCCAGGATCTTCGTGTAGCCCAGCTGGTCGAACAGGGCCACCGCCTCGCCGGTGAACGACGAGCGATAACGTTCGGCCACGCGCACCGAGAAGCCGTAGCGTTCGTAGAACAGCGCCAGGTTCGCCACCTTGCGCGACAGGCCGGGCAAGGTCTTCGGGCCGCCCGGAACGGACGAAATCGACGACAGCGGAATCGAGCTGTTGGTCAGCGAAAAGTTCGCCTGCGCGCCAAACCCTTCCAGCGCATGCGCCAACAGGCCGCCCTCCAGCGCGCCGGACAATTCCAGGCCATCCATCTTGCCGCCGGTTCCGTTTTCCGGCGTGGTGAACGAACCGATGTTGCTGGTCGGCACCAGGGTCGGCGTGTCGTTGGTGTAGTTGGAGAAGTCGTAGTCCAGCACGGTCTGGTTGTAGATGTAGTTGAGCAGGTTCTTGTGGAACACCGCCGCGGCCACGTAGCTGGCGTTGCCGAAATACTTCTCCCACGACAGGTCGGTGCCGACCGCCACGTACGGGCGCAGCTGCGGGTTGCCGCCGCTGCCCGACCACAGCACCTGGCCCGCGCCGGGACCGTCGGTGATCTTCGACACGCCGGCCGAGGTGGACACCTTCTCGTCGTCGATGCGACCACGCGCCATGGTCTTGGCCAGACCGAAGCGCAGGTACTGCCGCTCGCCGATCTCGGCCACCAGGTTCAGGCTGGGCAACACGTTGTTGTACGTCGCGCCATCCCGGATGCTGCCGACCAGGGTGTCGCCATTGGTCTGCAGCGCCTGCGACGACTGGTCGGTGTGCACGAACTGCACGCCCACGTTGCCGCGCAGCGGGATGTCGCCCAGGCGCGTGTCGATGTTGAACTTCACGTAGGCCAGCGGCACCTTCTCCTCGACGGAGTAGTTGCGGCTCCAGTCACCCTGCCCGTTCTTGGGCACCCGGTAGAACTGGTTGCCATACAGCGCGCCCAGCACGTTGTAGTTGAGGATGCCGGGGATGCCGCCGTAGCCCAGCGACGTGGGGTTGTACAGCAGCGAGGGATCGACCGGCGCGCTGAAGTGGTTCTGGTAGGTGTCCTGGGTCGAGCCGTTGCCGTCGAGGTAGGCGAACAGCACGTCGGCATGCTTGGTCTTGGTGCGGTCCGAATAGGCCACGCCGAAATCCATGTCGCTGAAGATCCAGCCCACCGCATGACTGGCCTGCAGGCGCAGCGCGTGGATGGTGTCGTCCTGGCGGTCCAGCTCCTCGCGACCGTTGTAGCCGTAGTTGTCCGGATCGGTGAACACCATCGTGCCGGGGTCGGCCAGGTTGGCCACCGGGCGGAAGTCCGGATAGCCGAAGCCACTGGACGTGTTGAACGCGACGTCGGTGAGGGCGCCGTTCGCCAGTCCGCTGAACAGGTAGGCATCGTGCAGCTTCACTCGTGCACTGGACGAGGACAGGTCGGCCATCAGCGTCCAGTCGCCCAGGTACAGCTTGTTGTTCCAGCCGATCGAGTAGAGCTTGTCGTGTTCCTTGGTGTATTCGTTCTGCAGGATCGGCGCGACGCCGAGAATCGTGCCGCCGGTGACGATCGGCAACGGCTGGCCGGGCACGGTCTGCACGTTGTCGTAGCCGACGTTGTCGTACGGGCTGCTCGACCACTGCGCGCCGTTGGTGAACTTGCGCTTGGTGAAAGTCGAGTAGTACATGTCCAGCTTCGAGTAGTAGGTGTCGTTCGGCGCCCACTCCAGCACGGTCATCAGGCCGTTGCGCTTCTGGCTCTGCGACTGCGCGCGCAGTTGCATGCCTTCCTGCGAGATCACGTTGTCCGGCATGCCCGGCGTGTGCGGACCGCCCCAGTTCTGGTCGATGCCGGCGCTGCCGTTGTCGGCGCTCCACCACCACGCCTGGTACTGCTTCTCCTGGATCGGCTGGTCGACCGTGGCGACACCGATCGCGAGACCCAGCGTGTGGTTGAAGAACTGGTCGACGTACGAAAAGCTGGCGCGATGGCCGTTGGTATCGGTGCCGGTGCCCGGATTCAGCGAGCCGTTGCCGTTATGTTCGCCGCGCAGGTTGAACACGAAGGTGCGCCTGGACAGATCCAGCGGATTGATCGTGTGCAGATCCACCGTGCCGGACAGGCCCTGTCCGACCAGGCTGGCATCGGGCGTCTTGTAGATGGTCACGCCGTTGATCAGCTCGGCGGGATACTGGTCGTATTCCACGCCCCGGTTCTCGCCCACCGTGGCCTGTTCGCGCCCGTCCAGCGTGGTGCCGGCAAAATCCGGCGACAGGCCGCGAATGGCGATCGCGTTGGCATGACCATCGGCGCGCTGGGTAGCCAGGCCCGACACGCGCGACAGGCTGTCGGCGATGCTGACGTCGGGCAGCTTGCCGATGTCCTCGGCCGAGATCGCCTCGACGATGTTGTTGGCGTCCTCCTTGGTCTTCATCGAACTGGCGATGCTGCTGGCGATGCCGGTCACCACCACGCCGCTCATGTCCGTCACCGGCTGCTTCGGCTTCTTGCCGGCCTTGTCGCCGGGCTTCGCCTTGCCGTCCTGCGCCGTCGCAGTCGTGCTGACGGGCGCCGCCTGCGGCTGGGTCGTGGTGTCCTGCGCGGCGGCAGGTCCGGCGCCGGCGAAGGCAAACAATGCGACTGCACACGCGGCAGCCAGCGGACGCGGATAAAAACGGACTGGCGCGGACGCGCCACGCAATGCACGACGATGGTTCATGAAGGCCTCCCTTTTGCCCCTGGTTTTGATTTGAAGTCGCGCTGGCAGCATGACGCCGATGTTGCGCCAGGCAGCCGACACGAAATGGCGACGCGATCACTATGCGATGCGTCGGCGGCTGAGCCTACTCCGTTTGGATCAATCGCCGGAGAGCGGGCGCGGCCTTCCGTTCAAAGCACAGTCACTTCGCAAAAATTTGCGCCACCTTCGCGAAGCAGTCGCCCGGTGTGGCGCTACCGACCGAGCTCGGCGATCACGGGAAAATGATCGGAGGGATAGCGTGCGCCGTCGTGGGTGGTGATCGTGTGGACGGCGATCGCCTTGAAACCGCGGCTCAGTATCCAGTCGATGCGCTGGTCGGGGTTGCCGGTGAAATTGTGGAACGTCTTCGCCGGACCGGAGCGCGACGCCGCAGTCATCCACGCATCTTGCAGGTCATGCGTCAACGCGGCGTGCACCGGCGTTTCGGGCGCGCAGTTGAAATCCCCGGCCAGGATCACCCGCGTGTCCGCTGGCAGCTTGCCGATCCACTGCACGATCTCCTTCGCGCTCAACATGCGCGGTCGCACATCCTCGTCGCGATACGGGAAGTGCGTGTTGAGATAGACAAAGCTGCCGCCGCCATCGCGCTGGCGAAACCGGGCCCAGGTCACCATGCGGGGGAGCGGTTGGCCCCAGGTCCGGCTGCCCGGCACGTCCGGCGTATCGGAAAGCCAGAAGTCGCCGGAGTGCTCCACCGTCAGGCGATCCGTGCGGTAGAACACGCCCATGTGCTCGCCCTTGGTGCCACCGTCGCGTCCCTGTCCGAACCACGCGTAACCCGGCAGGTGCGCGGCAAGATACTCGCCCTGCTCCTCGGTCAGTTCCTGGGTGCCGAGCAGGTCCGGATGCTGCTCTTCGATCACCTGCACCATCAGGTCGCGCCGGTTCTCCCAGGCATTCATGCCGGTATCCGCCGGCACCCGCACGTTGAACGTCATCACCCGCAGCGGCGTTTCGGCCGCGCGTCCCGGGACGCACAGGCCAAGCATCAACACGCAGGCAAACACCGAAGACCAGTGGCGCAGGTTCATCAGCCATCTCCAGAACGGAAGCGGGAAGTCGAGTCTAGCGGGATTGCCGGCCGCTGCAGCCCCTGCAAAAACCTGCGGGCAGCACCGCGGTCGCGGTTGCCGTCGCGGAGGCGTCGCCAGGGAACGGACGCCGGGTCACCGTCGTCGGGTCGCCGACACGGGAAGATCGTGCGAGTCTTCGCCCTCGGGAACGGCCCGTGCCGGGCCATCAGACCACGGGACTAACGATGCGCCGATGGATATTTGCATTGCTGCTTTTTGTCGTTGCCGGCGCCGTGCCGGCAACTTCCGCCGTGAAGGCCGCACCATCGACAGCCCCCGGGCAACCGGTGGTGCGGATCGATGATGTCGCGCGTTTCTACGCCGTCTACGACAAGGCCCACGGCACGCCATCGGCCGCAGCACTGCAGGCTGGTTATCTCGACGGCGGATCGGCGGGACTGCAGCAGTTCGTCCAGGCGCGCATCTTTTCCGCGCAGAAGCTCGCCGATGCGATCGGGAAATCACCGGGGGCTTTCCGCGATGCGCGCCAGTGCGTACCGATGCTTCCGGCGGCACGCGAGCAACTGCGCCAGGTCTTTTCCGAACTGACCCGGCTGGACCCGCAGGCCGCCCTGCCACCGGTGACCATCGTCATCGGGCGCAACAACACAGGCGGAACCACCACGCCCGAAGGCGTCACCATCGGCCTGGAAGTCGTCTGCCGATCGAACTGGCTGGACCCGGACATCGTGCAGCGGCTGGTTCACCTGATCGCCCACGAGTACGTGCACGTACAGCAGCCGGCTGCGGGAGTCGATCCGCCGGCGGATGCCACGCTGCTGTTCACCTCGCTGGTGGAAGGCGGCGCCGAGTTCATCGGCGAGCTGACTTCCGGCGAGATCACCAACAGTCATCTGAAGCGATGGACGCGAGGCAGCGAATGCCGCATCGAACGCGATTTCGAAACCGGGGCGATGGGCACCGGGATGTCCGACTGGCTCTACAACGGTGTCGGCACGCCCGAGCGGCCGGGCGATCTCGGCTACTGGGTGGGTTACCGCATCGTGCGCGCCTATTACGCGCAGGCCACGGACAAGCAGCGCGCCATCCAGGACATCCTCAATGTCGACAACAACAACGCCGCCGCCCTCCTCGAACGCAGCGGCTGGCGGGCCGACCATGACTGTCGACGTGCCACTCGCGAGCAGCGGAAGGCATTCGCCGGAAACGGGCATTGATCCCGTGTCCTGACCGGCAGACGGCCGCACATGCCTGTGGCCAGACAGCTTTACCGAGAATCGACGCCACGTGTCCAAATCGCCGAAGCTCGCGCGTCATGGGAATGGCGGCGCACACTGCCCGCCGATCACTCACTGTGGAGAACTTCGATGCAATATCTGTTGATGCTGTATGGAAACGAGGGCAGCTGGTCGCAGATGACCCCGGCCGAACAGGCTCAGGGCGTCGCCGCCTATGCGGCCTACACGCAGGCACTGAAGACCGGTGGCGCGCTGGTCGGCTCGAACCGCCTGCAGAACAGCACGACCGCCACCACCGTGCATGTCGCCGACGGCAAGTCGCAGGTGCTGGATGGACCGTACGTGGATTCCAAGGAGCAACTGGCCGGCTATTACCTGATCGATGTGCCGGACCTGGATGCGGCGCTGGCCTGGGCCGCGCGCTGCCCCGGAGCCAGCCACGGCACGATCGAAGTGCGGCCGGTCTGGAGCATGTAGTTGGAAGCCGCGGCGCAGGCGCGCCGTACTGCAGACGCCGTGGCGCGTCGCAGCTACGGCAAGCTGATCGCGTTCCTGGCCGCCGCCATGCGCGACGTGGCGGCGGCCGAGGATGCGTTGTCCGAGGCATTCGCCTCCGCGCTGGCGGACTGGCCGCGCAACGGCTGTCCCGCCAACCCGGAGGCATGGTTGCTGACCGTGGCCCGGCGCAAGGGCATCGATGGCATTCGCCGCCGTCGCAGTGGCGAAGCGGCCGCCGCTCAGCTGCAGCTTCTGGCGGAGATCGACGACACCGCAGCGGCGATCGCGGATGACGAGGCCATCCCCGACCAGCGCCTCGCGCTGCTGTTCGCCTGCGCCCATCCGGCGATCGACGCGGGCATCCGCGCACCGCTGATGTTGCAGGCCGTGCTGGGGCTGGATGCGAAAACGATCGCCTCGGCGTTCCTCGCGTCACCCGAGGCCATGGGCAAACGCCTGGGCCGGGCGAAACAGAAGATCCGCGAAGCGGGCATTCCGTTCGCCATCCCCGCGCGCGACGAGCTGGCCGGGCGGCTGGACGGCGTGCTGGATGCGATCTACGCCGCCTACGCGGAAGGCTGGAGCGATCCCGGCGGTACCGACCTGATCCGTCGCGACCTCACGGCCGAGGCGTTGTTCCTCGCCGACCTGGTGGCCCGGCTGCTGCCGCAGGAACCCGAGGCGCTGGGTCTGCTGGCCTGCCTGCTGCATGCGCAGGCCAGATGTGGTGCACGCCGCAACGCGGCGGGCGACTACGTGCCGCTGGCCGAGCAGGACGTCGCGCTGTGGGACAACGCGATGATCGACGAGGCGGAAGCACTGCTGTTGCGCGCCAGCACGCTGGGCCGCATCGGCCGGCATCAACTCGAAGCCGCGCTGCAGTCCGCGCATGTCGAGCGCCGCCGCAGCGGGCGCACCGACTGGACGCCCGAAGTGCAGATCTACGATGCGCTGCTTGCGCTCTCCGGCTCACCGGTGGTCGCGCTCAACCGCGCGCTGGCCATCGCCGAACTGCAAGGTCCGTCCGCTGCGCTGGATATCCTGGAAACACTCGCCGCCGACGGGCGGCTGCTGCAATACCAGCCTTACTGGGCCGCACGCGCAGCCTTGCTAGCCCGAACCCATGCCTATCCCGAAGCCCGCGACGCGTTCGACATGGCGATCGGCTTGGCCAGCGACCCCGCCGTCCGCCGTTTCCTGCAGGAACGCCAGGCCGCGCTGCCGCGCTGAATTCAGCGCGAGGCAACCGCCGAGCCCGCGGCTTTCCCGCGCATGCAGGCGGATCTTCCTGCGTCACTGCATCGAGGCCATCCGCAACCCGTGCCGCGCCAACACCTCATTCGGCCGCCTTCGGCGCACTGAAAGTCTTGCTGTAGATGCCCGAGCGATCGAAGCAACAGGCGCGACGCTTGCCGCTGGCAAGCATGTCGCAGGCCGTGCGGATCCGTCGTTCGCGCGTCTCCGCCTTCTTGCCCGAGCTGATCCAGTGAATCCAGTCCCGACGTGCCACGGGCGTGATGTCGTTCCAGGACGCAAGAGCCGTGGGCTGGGCGGCGAGTGCCTTGCGCAGATCGGCGGGCAGCTTCGGCTCCGGCTCCACCCCGACCGGTGCGAACGTCAGCTGGATCGTGTCACCCACGGCGATCCCGGCGGCTTCCCGCAGAGCCTGTTCCACCTGGAGCCAGTGGCTGCCCTGGCCGTCCGGTTCCAGCGTGGCCTGGAACGGATGGCCGCCGAGCAGGCCGTCCACCGTCACCATGCTGCGTGTCGGCAGCTTCGCGCTCGCTGCCGTCGGCAACACCAGGAACGCCCAGCTCGCGTCTTTCGGAATCGCAGGGCGCAGCAGCTTCGCCCTGCATCGGATCGTGTCGGCGGAATGATTCATGGCCAGGGATGGTAGCCGAGGGTCACAGGCCATGCCGAGCGGAGGCCATGCTTCGACACCTTTGCGCTACCTTTACCCGGATCAGCGATGCACGAGGCAGACGCCATGACCCACCACGCCAAACCCTGCGCCAGCCGCGTGCCTCCTCCGCACGTGCCGCCGGTTTTCATCGAGGGCATGCGTTATGCCCAGGTTTCCGGCGCGCTTGAAACGGATGGCCAGATCGGCGGCATGCTCGCCGCGTGCGACGCCTCCCATCGAGAAGTGTGGCGGCTCAAGGTCTACGAAAATCCGCGTCGTCCCGAGCTGGAAGGCGACGTGCAGGACGTGTGGTTCCGCTCGCTGCGCGTCGAAGGTGGCAAGCTGCTGATCGAGAACGAACGCGGAGAACGGTTCGAGGTCGATCCCGCGACACGACAGGTCTGCCGCCGTCCGGCGCCGGCCGCCGCACCCCGGTCCGACCTCGATCCGCTTTCAGGCCAGCCGCCCATCCACCTCCCCGGGTGATCACCAGCGGGACACGGGGCAGCTGCACTTGTCGGTTCTGTCGCCAGGAGGTGCGTCCGCCCCATGCACGCCAGCGCCAGCGGCCTCGACCAGCACACCGAAACGTCTCCGGTCCGACGACTCAGCGCTTCTTCCCGCCGAAACCGGGAATGGCCGTGGCCTGTTGCATCCACGCGGCGACCTGGTGTTCGTCGAGTTCCTCCACCGACGCGAGGTCCACGCCGCGCGAGTCCTTGCCCATCCCGATCGGAGTAACCGGCGGCACGGGCTGGAGCGAAGTGCCGCGGCCGAAGGTCAGCTTGACGTGACCGATGAAGCCGCCGCACGAGAAGCACCAACCGTCACCGACGCCATACCACGCCATGCCCCACTTCACCGAGCGCTTCAAGTCCGGCAAGGTCCTGGCCGCCAGCGCATCGACGGATTCGGCGATGCCGCGTTGCGGTTGCGGCAGGCTGCGGATATAGGCAAAAAC
Organism: Rhodanobacter sp. Root179; assembly: GCF_001428465.1. Classification (NCBI taxonomy): domain Bacteria; kingdom Pseudomonadati; phylum Pseudomonadota; class Gammaproteobacteria; order Lysobacterales; family Rhodanobacteraceae; genus Rhodanobacter; species Rhodanobacter sp. Root179. The sequence goes on from NZ_LMHR01000084.1 coordinate 96,724, forward strand.
CGGCTCGTCTCCGTCCCTGGCCTTCGCCGAGCTGGCCCGGCCCGTCATGGCCGCCAGCAGCTTCGTAGCGCCCACTGGTTCCGCCGCGTGCTCGCCGGCCTTCGACTTTGCCTTGGCGACCTGACTGGCCCCGGCTTTTGCTGCCACCTTGTCGCCTGTCTTCCCGGCGTCAACTGCGCGTGTCATTTCACGTCTCCCATAAACGAGAAAAGGGTCAGAGTGCGGTGGCCCGTCCGTCGTATTTCTTCCGGGCTACGACTTGAACCGGCGAACTTCCTGGGGCCAGCCGCAGGCTTCGGCCAGCTTGCCGGCCCATCGCCTCGCCGCTGCCTCGTCGGCTACGTCGATCGCGGCGAATCCGCCCAGAAACTGCGGGTTCCGCACGTAGGGCCCGTCGCTGAATCTCAACGTGCCGCCGGTCGCATCCGCGGTGAAGGCCGCGTCCGGATCCTCCTCCAGGCCGCCGGCCAACAGGTAGACTCCGGCCGCCTTCATTTCCTCCACCACCGCCCTGGCCAGGGGACCGCGCGTCGCGAACCACGCTTCGGAATGCTCGCCGACCCACGGCTGGTCGAAGTAGATCAGGTATTCGCTCATGCCATGCCTTCCGGTTGCGCAGTCGTGGCTGCTTCCTGTTCACGACGAACAGGAGCTGGCCATTTCGACAACGCGACGACACCTTGTCAGCGGTCGCCTGGGCCGCTTCCCTTCCTCGCCGTCCGGCCCAGGTGCAGCTGCGCCTGCTCCATCACGGCTTGCCGCAGCCGGGCCAGCGCTGCCGACGGCGCGCCGGGAGCGGTGTGCAGGCACAGCTCCACGCCCGGCAGCGGCGGCAGGCCGTGCTGCGGGCCCAGGCGCATCAGCGTGGGCGGAAGATCGGCGGCCGTGCGCACGGTGATGCCCAGCCCCGCGCCCACGCCCGCCCACAGGCTGTGCAGGCTGGCGGTGACGAAGGCCGGTCGCCACGCGATGCCGGCCCGATCCAGCGCAGCCGTGCCGGCCTGGCGGAAGAAGCACGGCGGCTGATAGAGCGCCAGGTCCAGCACGCTGTCGGGCCGCACGAGCTTGCCCGTGCCTTTCGGTCCGATCCAGCTCATCGGCAGCGTGGCCAGGTGTTCGGCGTCCGCGCGAGCGCCCTGGTTCATGGCCAGCACCAGGTCGAGCTCGCCGCGGTCGAGCCGTTCGAGCAACCGCCGGTTGGGTTCGACCAGCACGTCCACGCGCACCGCCGGATAGGCCTGGCGGAACTGGCCCAGCGCCGCCGGCAACCACGACTCGGCGAAATCGCCCGGCAAGCCGAAACGCACCGTGCCCTCGATCGCCGCACCACGCACCGCATGCACGGCCTCGTCGTTGAGCTCCAGGATGCGGTGCGCATACGCGTGCACCCGATCGCCCGCTTCGGTCAGCACCACGCGGCGACCCTGCTTGCGAAACAGCGGTTCGCCCAGTTGAGCTTCCAGCTTGCGCATCTGCTGGCTGATCGCCGACGGCGAGCGACCGATTCGCTCCGCGGCACGGGCCAGGCCGCCCAGGCGCAGGATCGCCACCAGGCTGCGCAGTGCATCCATGTCGAGGTTGGGGAGCGGCATCGGTAAGCAATTCGAAAGTGTCGGCCTCGAATTATTCGCTTTTTCCGCAGGCTTTCAAACCCTACGATCGCTGCGACCTCCCCCGATTCGACAGAGGAAAACCCCATGAATCCGCACCGCCGCTTCTCCCGTCTTGCCGCCATCGCCTGCCTGCTGCCCGGCCTGGCCTGCTCCGCCGGCACTCCGGCAAACGACACCCATGGCGAAATCTCGCTGGCCGGAACCTGGACCCTCGTGGCGGCCAACGTGCTGCATCCGGATGGCTCGCGCTCGCGCGACTACGGCGATGCGCCGAAAGGCCTGCTGCTGATCGACCACGCTGGGCATTACTCGCTGCAGCTCTACCGCAGCGACCGCCCCCGCTTTGTCGACCCGAGCAAGGCCAGGGCGACCGCGCCGGAATACCAGGCAGCCGTGATGGGCTCGAGCACCCACTACGGCACGGTCGCGGTCGAACCGGACCACCATCTGGTGTTCCGCATCGAAGGCGCCTCCTTTCCCAACTGGGAGGGACAGCAGCAGAGCCGCAGCTTCGAGTTGCGCGGCGACACGCTCAGCTACCGGGTGCCACCGCGTCCAGACGGCAACGTGCCCATCTCGGTCTGGCGGCGCATCGGCGACTGAGCCATCCCACCGTCGATCATTGCCCCCTGACGTCATCTCGTCGGGACGGTTTACTCTGACGCCCGTCGTGCTCCGCCACAGGCGGGCACTTTGGGGATTCGACATCCGGCGACGGCATTGCCATTCAACTCAGGCAGCCGTGCGCCCGAGGCGCTCGCCACCTTGCCCGGGCAGTTCGCGCCGTTTGGTCAATGGCCGTCCAAACCATCGCGCAGCGCCTCGGCGAATGCCTGCGGCTGGTCGATCCAGGCGCGGTGCCCGGCATCACGGATGACGCGAAGGCGGATCTTTCCCGCCTTGGCCAGGGCGGACCACAAGTGGCCCGACGGATCGAGATAGTCGCTGTCGCCCTGGATGACGGTGATCGGCACCGGGTGCGCAGCGATCGCCGGACGCACGTCCCAGGCAGGCATGCTCGCGGCAATCGCCGCGCCCGCCGCGTGGTTGTAGTAGATGCCCCCGCTGGTGAGCTGGCGCCAGCGCTCCACGTGCACCAGGTCCAACGGCGCGTTGTAGCGAATGCGCAAGCGCATCCTCGCCTGCCGCGGTGTGTCGCGGCCCTTGTCCGATGGTAGGCCGGCCTCGGCCAGCGCCCGCGCAATGGCGTCTTCGCGCGACATCATGGCGGTTTCCCGCTGGTCCAGCGCTTTGTCGTAGGCATCCGCCATGGCCTTGTCCATCACCGGTGGCAGGGAGCCGGCCAGGACCAGGCGCTCCACGTGCGCGGGATGGGCCCGGTAATAAGCCATGGCCAGCAGGCTGCCGAACGAGTGGCCGAACAGCACCAGCCGATCGCGGCCCAGCGCGACCCGCAACGCCTCCAGGTCATCCACCATCTGGCGCATGGTCAGCTTGCCCTCGGTTCCCGCCGGCACCGGCGACAGGACGCTGCCACGCTGGTCGTACAGGACGAAGGCATGCTGTTCCAACTGCGGGCGCAAGGCATCGATGATGTAGTGGAAATCGCGCCCCGGACCGCCATGCAGGAACACCACCGGCGCACCCTGCCCGATCTCGGTAACGAACAACTTCGCCACATGATCCGTCGTCGGCAGATACCAGGCGTTCTGCTGCACCTGGTTGAAGACATCGTGCATCCCGGGCTGCGCCGTTCCGCGAACGTCAGCCGCACTCGCGGCGCTGCACGCGAAGCCGGCCGCAAGAACAATGGCGAGAAGATGAAGCGAGCGCATGGCTCTCATCCTTCATGAAGACGGAACGAGGTTATGGCGACACGTGGTGGCAATCAAACGCCACAAGTCATTGGCGGGAAGCCCTTGCCACGAGCTGGGAAGCCCGCCGCCCCGCTTTGCGGATGACAACGACCACCGTCGCCACCGGCATCCGCAGGGCAAACGCTACGGGAAGATATTCCAGTCCAACTCCCTTCCTCCCCTTGTTCTGTTCGCGGTTCGCGAACAAACCAACGTCGGCAAGACATTCCGGCGAGCGAGGCGCGAGGTGATCGATCCCGGCAGGGATCCATCACCGGATGGCTTCACTGCGCTTACGGGCTTTCGCGGCGCAGGAAGTCGACCAGCCCCAGCACCGCAACGAGCACGCCGCCACCCAGCCCCACAGCCAGCGTCAACTGCATGTCGCCGCCATGGTGGAATATGCGCCCCGGCAAGGTCCACGGGAAAAAGTTGCCGAACCGCGATTGCGCGACGATGAAGCCGACGACGGTGGCCACGATGCCCACCGACACCGCCAGCGTGAAGCTTTGCCAGCGCAAGGCGATCCATGTCTGCAGGGCGACGATCAACATGCTGGCAGCGAAGCTGGCGGCCGGCAGCGGCCACAGGTCCGCCAGCGGCGGCAACCCCGCGAGGCCGTGGTCGGGCGCGGTGACCATGAGTATCCAGCCTGCCGGCAGGACCAGGACGCACAGCAGCAGGTAGGCCCCCAGCACCATCAGGACCATCATCAACAGCTTGGCCAGGTAATGCGCGCTCGGCGGCAGTGGCAGTGCCAGCAGATGTTTCCATTGCTGGTTGCCGTGTTCCAGCCCCGCCAGCAAGGCCGTCTCCAGCGTGACAAACAGCGGCACCATCAACAGGCACCACAGGCTGAACATGCCGGTTTCCAACCCGTGCCAGGCTGCGGCGGGAGTGGTGGAGCGCTGTGGCGCCGATGGATGCAGGCTCCCCACCAACACGATCAAGGCGGCCACGGCCAGCGGCAGGATCAGCACCATCCACAAGGCCAGGGTGTGTTTCAGCTTGAGCATTTCTGCCCGCAGGGCTCGCCAGTAAACACTCATGCGGCCTTCTCCCTGGCATCGGTCATCGCAAAGAACAGGGATTCGAGCGAAGGCCGCTGGCGCACCAGGCGATGCACCGCATGTCCATGTGCAACCAGCAGGCGATTGAGCACATGGTCGGCCTGCACCGGCCGGGCCAGCCGCACCGTGCGCGTATCGACGGCCGTTGGCGACTCACCCGCTTCAAGCAGCTGGGCGCAGGCTGTCGCGCTGTCGTCGCAAACGATTTCCAGATACTCGCCGGAGCGTTCTCGCAGGTCGTCGAGCGTGCCCTGGAACAGCAACCGACCCTCATGGATCACACCCACATGCGTGGCCAGCTGCTCGACTTCGCTCAGCAGGTGGCTGGACAGGAACACACTCAGGCCAAGCTCCTGCGTCATGCGCTTGATGACGCGCCGCATCTCGGCAATGCCGGCCGGGTCCAGGCCGTTGGTCGGCTCATCCAGGATCAGCAACCGCGGCCGGTTCAGCAGCGCCAACGCGATACCCAGGCGTTGGCGCATGCCAAGCGAAAACTCGCGCACGCGACGATGTGCGTGCTGCTGCAGGTCGACGACATGCAGAGCCTCGTCGATACGCGCCACTGGCGCGTCGACCAGGCGCCGCGTCACCTCGAGGTTGTCGCGCGCGCTCAGGTGCGGGTACAGCGACGGGTTTTCCACCATCGCCCCCATCCCGCTCAACGCCTCGCGATCGGCACGGGTCAGGCGCCGACCGAACAGCCAGACCTCCCCGGCTTCGGGCCGCAGCAATCCCAGCAGCAGGCGAATGGTGGTCGTCTTGCCAGCACCATTGGGTCCGAGGAATCCGTAGATGGCGCCCGCGGGAACCGCCAGATCAAGCTGGTGGACACCCTGGCCACCGCGGAAGACGCGCGTAAGGCCATGCGTCTGGATGGCCATCTTTTCAGCTGGAATACTCATGGTGAGGTCAGGCTACAAAGGTCGTCCGGTCCCCACATGGGCCAACAGTCAGGCGTGACCGTTGGCACCCTGCCTTGTGGCACGGCGCTTTACACAGCCGATGAAACGACCGGATTCCACCGACGGCTGGCCGCACGGCCGTTGCGAGAAAAGCCAGCGGGCGTCTCCCATGTACAGACCGCCGGCGCCGGCCCTTCCGCATAGCGGGCCCATGAATGCCCCAAGCCTCATGACTTGCGCAAGCCATTGCGGCATCACCAGGAAGCCATCCTCACGCACAACTGCGGTACGTCGTGCTCGTCCCCACACGTTTCGCGAGACAACCGAAAGAGCCTGAAATCGCCTGATCAACGCGCCCGCGCATCGACCAACCCAGAAACAACCCGCCTGCGCCGCGCCGACTTGAACGGTCTTATCATGAAGCCACGACCACACCTGGAACGCTCATGGCAACGGAAGCAGAGAACACCCAATTCGAGTTCAAGCAGAACATCATCGAACTGTTGTGGAACGACAACTCGCCGCAAGCCGCAACCAGCGTCGTGACGCGGTGTTCCACGGACGAGGAACGCGAGCACGGCTTGTGGATGGCGGTGGCCCTTCAACGCGACGCTGCGGTAACGGCGCTGCTGCAGACGGGCGTCAGCGCCCAGGCACGGGAGGCGGCCCTGGCGCTGCTGTGCGGAGGGCTGGCCAGGGTCGGAAAGCGCAAAATCGACCTGCACGTCACGGCGCAGGGTAGCTGGAGCGTGGATACCATCGACACCGCCGTCCGGGTCGGGACCTCCCGGTTCTGGTTCGAGGCCGAGAAGTTGATGGACATCTATCTGCAGCAGGGGCGCATCAAGGGAGGCTGGCTCGACATGCTTCCGGCGTTGCGTGAGGGTGTCGCGCCGAGCAGCCTGGAACGCTTCATCCAGACGCTGCAGCAGGCCAGCAGCGAGGAAATCAATGTCGCTGTAGCGCTGCTGCGCTCGGAGCTCGACCGGCAGGTCCTGCACGGCGGGACGGCCGCGCCGTAGCCAGCGGCGCGAGCCGTACGGTCGCTCGCAGGGGAGCGCGCGGGCAACGGCCCGTCAGACCACGTCAATGGCCTCCATTCCCGCGGCTGTCCGGTGCGTGCTGTTGCACCATGGACTGCGCAAAGGCCAGCAGATCCAGCGCGGCCTGGTCGTGGTCGGGGTTCAGCCCGGCCATGAAATCCGGCTGCCCTTGCGTCTGCGCCAGCGCCTGCGCGAAGTGGGCGTTCCAGGTCACGGCCACGTCCAGCGCCATCGCGTACGGCAGCAGGCTGGCCTGCAGTTCGGGATGCAATGACGGCTTGTAGCGCGCATCCATTTCCTGCTGTTCGGCCGTGTCGAGATACCAGCGGAAACCGCGCAGCTTGTGCAGCACCGGCGTGTCGGCCTGGGCTTGGCGCAGCAGCCACCAGCCCGCGACGACCTGGCCGGCCAGCAGTACGACGCCCACCAGCCAATCCTCCCGATGACCACCGCCCAACAGGCCGACCGCGCTGATCACGGCCACGAAACATGCCTGCATCCGAATGGCGCGCAGCAGCGCAAGCCGAACCGTGCCAACGACGATCGCCAGCGCGAACGCGCCGACCAGGCTGACCACGATGATCTCGGCGATCATCGCCCATCGGCTGTCGATGCCGAAGAACAACAGCGTGGCCGCCGCCAGCGCGATGAACCAGCCCGGCATCAGCAGCAAGGCGGGGTCCAGCGGGCGCTCGCTCGCGCAGCGCGCTTCCACCGCACGCCGGTAGGCCAGCTCGGCCAGGCCGGTGCTGTCGGCGTTTTCTTTCGAAAAGGACACCGTCTGACCGAAGGTGAACAAGCCCCGGCGCAATGACCGTTCGTCGGCCGTCAGGGTGGGCATGTAGTCGTCGCCCGCGCGCGTCGCCATCCAGCTGCCGTCGGCCTGTTGGGCGAGCATGAGCCCGCCCTTGGCCGCGATGCCGAGCACCCCGGCGGCAAAGCACCCGCGATCCCAGAAGCCATGCCACAGCAAGCGGATGGCGCCGGCGGACCAGCCTGGTGGCGCTTCGTACTCCACGATCACGGGCTTGCCGGCGCCGCCGCTGATGAGCCGTTTCGCGATCAGGCAATACAAGGCCAGCACCACCAGCCACAGCGGTCCGTTGAACATCCACGCCGGCGCCTTCGGCGGATCAAACGACCATGGCCCGCTCACTCGCGGAAAGGTGACCACCGCATCCAGCGTCTGCCCCGGCGCGATGGCCGCAGCCCAGTCGAGCGTCACCCGGGTTCCGCTGACGTGGATCTGGCCTTGATCCACGGGCACGCCATCGAGCTGGAAATGCGCATGAATCTGGCTGGACGGCGTCTCCTCCGGCAGCGTCACTTGCACGCGGGCGTGTTGCAGCGGCAGTCGATTGCTGGCCAGAGTGATCGGCCACACCAGCTTGCCGTCATCACCGACGGCAACGCCGTGCAGGATGCGGAACTCGATCTCAAATTCACGCGGCCTGCCGTGGCGCGCCGCAGGCACACCGATGCGCACGCCGTCCATCCACGGCACCACCTCGGCGTTCAAAATCTGGTCGCTCTCGCTGGCGCCCATGAAGAACACGTCGATGGGCTGGAGCTGCCGGCCCGGAAATGCCAGATCGCGATGGAACACCGATGGGGCAAGCGCGTTGACCCGCGTGGTCTCGTCGACCTCGATCGCATGGCCGTCACCCACCGTGATGTTGGTGTCGCGCGACAGCATGGCGGGTTGGGTACCCGACTGGCTGGCGTCCTGCGAGAACGCAGTGGCCGTAACCAGCGCCAGCGCGACAAGGCACAGCAGGCGCGCGATCACTCGCCGCGGCCGATCTGATCCGGGCCTCACCAGCGGCCGTCCGGGACGCGGTCGAGGGAACATCCGTTGAAGGGGATGAGTGTGAGCAGCCCACGCCAATCCGTGCAATCCGCCCGCTGCGTTTCGCCGAAGCTCGTCCCTGGCACATGCTTCCCCTGAAAATTTGATCGACTCGAATGAGTCTTCGGCACCTGTCGCTTGTCGCCGCAGGAGTTTCCTCTTCGACCACGGCGCTGGCAATGCAAGCTGCACCGCGACAGCGGATGTTCGCCTCTTTCGTGCTTCACACCGCAGGCCCGGATCGCCCTCCCACCCGGCCTGACCGCACTCACTCAAGGCCGTCCGACCAGGTTCCATCCGTTCTCGCTGAGCGTAGCCCGCGCACCGCCAGGTGAGAACCGCCCTCGTCGCCAAATGACGACGGAATGCTTCATGCATCGAACAGCTTCACCGCATCCAATCGCTGACGCCACCCATCGAAGCAAGCGCCGACCGCTATGGGGTCGCTGCACGCGGCGCCAGCGAACTTCCCGTCTTCCACTGCGGCGCCTGGTCGGCGTCGGCAACCGCCGCCACCAGCGCGTAGAAGAAACGGTTGAACTTGCCGGCGGCCGTCCAGTCCATCGGCTGGCTCGGATCATCCTGCGGGTGGTGGTATTGCACCTGGTACCAGTGGCGATAGCGCGCCTCGGACTCGGTGCCCGGGCGATAGCCGAACACGAAGCCGGTGGCGGGAATGCCTGCCTGGATGAAGGGCCAGTGATCGGAACGACGCAGCAGGTTGCGTTCCGGCTCGGGGTCGAGCTGCACCTTGATGCCCATGCCCGAAGCCACGGTGCGTACCGCATCGCCGAGCGTGCTGTCGTTCAATGCGTGCACGGTCAGCAAGTCCAGTGGAAAGATCGGACGGATCTGGTCGAGGTTGATGTTGGCCACGATCGCGCGCATCGGAATCGTGGGATGCGCCACGAACCAGCGGCTGCCGAGCATGCCCTTCTCCTCGCCGGTGAAGGCCGCAAACAGCACCGACCGGCGGAACCCGTTGCCGTGTCGACGCTCGGCCAGCCGCTGCAGCAGCGCAACGTACGCCGCATCATCGAGCGTGCCGTTGTAGATGTCGTCACCATCCACCGGTTCGCCGCGCCCGTAGCCGTCCAGATGGGCCGAGATCACCACCGTCTGATCGCGCACGGCCGGGTCCGTTCCCGGCAGCACGCCCAGCACATTGGCCGAAGTGATCACGCGATGACGGAGCTGGAAGTGGGCACGAAAATGCTCCGGCAGGTCGAAGTGCGGCAACGGCTTTCCGGCCAGACCCAGCGGGGTATTCGAGCGAAAGCGCCGCTGCGATGATCGGCAGCCTGAAATCTGTGTCCGGCTCCCGATAGCCATGGCGAAGCCACGGCCTTTGCTCATTGTTTCCAACAGAGTATCCCCGTCCGCTTCTGAGCCGGATTTACTTACCAGAGCAGCGGGGCCAGAGCGCCACATTCGATGCCAGTCAAATTCGCGGAAGCTATCAAGCTGTCCATCTGCTTCTTGCCGGAATCATTGATATAGATCCTGACGTCTGCCGTCGCGGGATCCTTGAAGATGGCGGGCTCAACGGGAATCTTCAATTCATTGAACGCCTCCATTTTTACGTCGCCCAGGTCGGACATTTCGGAGCCCTCCACATTGACGCAATGGATGATGTTGGTGACGTTGTAAAAGTAGCGAAGCTCACCACTACCTTGGCAATCGAGCTCAAGCAGTTGCCCGAACTGCAACAGAAACGGAGCCAGCAGCATCCCTGCTCGCTCGTTGAGAACCAATGCACCAGCGACCATGGCGCTAACGTCGGCCGCCGGACGCGGGTTCTTGCCTCGCGCGCTGTCCGCCAAGCCGACGAGCGGACGATCAAGCCAATTTTTCGGACTTCCATTCGTGTTGGAAAGCCGTTCAAGCATGTCATCCCGGTTCAGAGAGACAACCATGGCGTAGTCTCGAACGGAAGCGCATCGCAGTTCCCAGATCGTCATCTCCCTTCCCCGACTCAAAGCGTCAACACGCCCGACAGCAATTGTGACTTGATCGAGCAGACGTACTCGACCCGACTCGACTTCGCTAAAACGGGACGGAGAGTGACCGAGAAACCCGACATGCACCTACCTGCGCCGTCTCGCGTCGCCGATGCTGCCCGTTGCCATGTAGCAGGACACTGGGATACGCCGGCTATCGACTCTGCTCATGCCACGCCAAGCTCGCCTGGAAATCCCAGGCGTACCGCTCCACATCACCCAGCGCGGAGTCAATCGACGCGCCATCTTTCTGGATGACAGAACAAAGGGGGCCAGAACAAAGGGGATGACGAGCTTGAGTCAGTGCCAGTCGTCCCTGGCGCGTTTTCCCTTTTAGCCAAGCATCGACATGGAGATCAATACAAACCCTGCGGCAGCAGAGATCAGAGAGCTGACCACCGTGAACAGGATGAAGCCCAGCAAGGCGCGCAGCGCGGTCTTCCAGCGCGAGGAGCTCTGGAAGTACTGCACCAGTGAAAAGACCAGATAGAAGAAGGCAAAGGGAACAACCCACATTTGCGCGCTTGGCAGCCACCTCTGGACGAGTACGGCAGCCGCCATGAAAATGAACGTCTGCACAGTCAGGAAGGCTGAGATCACCAGCCATTCGGGGTAGTTCAGCCCCCTGCCCTTGAAGGCCAACCAGAAGGCCCCGGCCTGAAACGGCAGGAGAAGAAGCGTAAATGCGGCCAGGTGTGCATTGATCCAGTCTTTCACCGCAACTGCGGTCTTGGCCGACGCTGCAGCTGCTGCGCCTCCCTCAACCCCGACGCTGGAGCCCTCGACATAACCGGCGCCAGCCTGCAGGGAGGGGCCGATCAGATCGCCGCCCAGCAGAAACTTGCCAAGCAATACCACCAGCGCCGCCGAGATCATCAACAGCAACATCGGCTTGACCTGGTTGGCGCGCCGCCCTTCGATGTAGTCGCGCATCAAATGGCCCGGCCGCAGCATCAGCTCCTTGAGCGAATAGAAGATGCCCCGGTCCATGTGCAGCACACTGTGCTCCAGCTCATGCCCGAGGAAATGCCAATCGATGCGGTGTGCGGGCGTGGTTTGGCCGCAAGTGGGACAGAATTTCTGATCAGGACCGGCAATGGCGCGATCGCAATTGGCGCAAGCGCCTGATTGAAGCATTCTCACTGTCTGCCGCCCCTTGGAGTGTCCTGCCCGATTTTTACACGAGCAGGAACAGGAAGCGCGACCAGATCAAAGAAAAACCGCGTCTGATCATGGGGGGCGGAAGATCGGGTCAAACCGCATGGGGTCAGTTTCGCTTTCCCGTGCCAATGGGGTCATGCCAACGAGGCCAGCTCAACCTGACCCCGTCTCGCTGCTTTCCCTCAGGGAAGGCCCAGCCAACGCGGAGCGGCGGTCTGCCTCCGCCGCCCCCGGCTGACGACGTGGCCGGCGACGTGGCCGAGCCCTCGCCGGAGACGTTCGCCAGTCCACTTCCGGTTGCTGCTTGATCGGGTCGCCGGGGCAAAAGGCGTCAGGGACAATTTGAACGTCAACGTCCGCCGTCAAAAATTGTCCCTGACACCTTCTTGCTGAACTTTTTGCGCCGCCTCAAGTCGATGAAGACGCCCTGCCCGCGCCTCGGTCCGGGCCATCGACGGGAGACATTCCTTGAACAAGATGCATCTGAAAGCTGGCGGCGCCCTTTTACTGGCCATGATGCTCGGCCAGGCCATGGCCACTGAAGCCAGCCACGCCACCGCGTCGCAGCGCATGCCGGACAGCTATGCGCAGGCGGCAAAGCTGATCGACCTCGGCGATGGCCGCCATCTCAACCTGCGCTGTTCGGGCAGCGGACCGCAGACCGTCTTGCTGGAGGCTGGCGCAGTCGCCGATTCCTCCACGTGGTTCGAGGTGCAGCCGCTCCTGGCCGCCCACGCGCGCGTCTGCGCGTACGACCGGGCCGGCTTCGGCTTCAGCAGCGAGGGGCCGATGCCGCGAGGTCTCGACGCCGACGTGTCGGATCTGCACGCGCTGATCCAGCAGGCCGGCCTCTCGACCCCACTGGTGATGGTGGGGCATTCGCTGGGTAGCAACATCGTTCGGCAGTACGCAAGCCGCTATCCGGCGGACGTGGGCGCGATGGTCCTGCTCGATCCGCCCGCGCAGGACATCGGCCGGTTTGCCCCCGCATGGCAGAAGGACGAGGACACCCTCTCGGTACAGCGGTTCGCGTTTCTTCGCCACTGTGAGGCCGCCGCCGAAAAGCACGAACTGACATCCACCCATAAGGAACTGAGCCAGTGTCTCGGCGGGCCCGATCCGCGCGCCAGCGCCAAGCTCAACGCGGTGAACCTGGCCCTGATGTCGAAGCCGGCGTACTGGCACACCGTGCTGTCGGTACTCCAGACCAATGTCGAGGTGTTCAAGCAGCCCGTGTCGAAGCAGGAGACGCACGGCTCGACACCCCTGATCGTGCTGTCCGCCGCCAACACCTATGCCGATGCGCTGCCGCGTGACCGCAAGGGGCTGGAAGAAGCCCGGGCCCACACGCAGGCGCAGATCGTCGCCACATCCTCTCGCGGCACGCTGGTACACGTTCCGGATAGCTCGCATGACATTCAGATCGATCAGCCGGACGCGGTAGTCAAGGCGGTCAGGCAAGCGCTGGGGATGACGCAGCGCGCAGCGAAGTAACGCTGCCCTACCAACAATGGTCGGATACAGGCATTGCACTTGGGGATCTGTAGCGCTTGCGTGCGTATGCCAGCCAGGAACGCGCCCTTGGTGACGAGCGCTTCCAGCGCATGGTGGAAACCGCCCTGGGATGTCCTGCCGTGTACCGCCCGCGTGGACGGTCACCGCGGGCAAGCATCCAGGAAGACATTTAATTAGCCACGCCCCCTTTACTCCCAACCCGGCCTCGTTCTTCACGGATGAACGCGAATGATCGTCTTCCCGCTGATCCGCCGGGTCGGGTTGAAAGCAGCGACGGCATCGTCGAGGGTGGCGATGTTGCCGATGTTCGTCCGCAATCTGCCGTCCCGTACGCGCTGGACGATCTCGCCCAGTTGGGCGCGGTTGGACTCGACCACGAAGTCGACCGCCAGGCCATCGACGGGCCGCGTTTCGGCCGGCGCGACGATGGTCATCAGCGTTCCACCGGCTCGAATCAGGCCTGCGGATCGCTTCTGGATGTCGCCGCCGATGACATCGAACACCAGATCGACCTTGCCGACGTCTTCCAGCGTGTCGTTGTCGAGGTCGACGAACTCCTGCGCGCCGAAGTCGAGCACCTTCTGACGGTCGGCGGCGCGGCCGGTGCCGATGACATAGGCGCCCGCTTCACGCGCGAGTTGCGTCACCATCGACCCGACCGCACCGGCCGCGCCGTGCGCGATGACGCTCTGCCCCGCCCGAAGACGGCCGTGCTCGAACAGTCCCTGCCATGCCGTCAGGCCCGAGATCGGCAGGCTCGCGCCCACCGTGAAGTCGACGTCGCCCGGCAGCGGCGCGAGGTTGCGTGCCTCGATCGCCACATACTCCGCCAGAGTGCCGTCGCGATACCAGTCCGCGAGGCCGAATACCCGCTGCCCCACCGATAGCCCGGCCGTGCCGTAGCCCAGCGCAGTGATCACTCCAGCCAACTCGTGCCCGGGAATCGTCGGCGTCCGGTTGCGGTCGAGGCGATCGGTCCAGGTCGAGGGCCACGTCAGCTCGGTTCCGACGAATCCCGACGCATGAATCTGCACAACGACATCGTTTATCGCGGCTTGCGGCTCGGGGCGCTCCGCCAGCTTCATCCCCGCCGTTCCCGCGGCCTCGTCGGCTACCACGATCGCCTTCATTGTCATTGTCTCCTCGGTGATTTGTCCCCTGGGTGGACATGTCGTCGAATTGGAAAGCTCGTTCGTTATTCGATGCAAAATGCAGAGTGGTTACCTAAAGCGCCGGTGAGAAAACCGGGGTCAGAGTGCACTTCTGACGGAAGTTCGCGGAATGGCCCGACAGACGGAACCCGCAGCACTGGGAAACTGGAGCCATTCCAGCACGGACGCCGCGATGCCCCGCCAGCCACGACTCGATCGTGCCTACATTCCCCAACACGTCGTCCAACGCGGCAATGATCGCCAACCTTGTTTCTTTACCGACGTAGACCGTGTGCGCTACCTGCAAGACTTGCGCGAGATCTCGATGCGCGAGGGCTGCAACGTCCACGCGTATGTGCTCATGACCAATCACGTACATCTCTTGATGACGCCAGCCGCCAGTGGCCAGATTGCGCGCGTGATGCAATCCCTGGGGCGACGTTACGTGCGCTACATCAACGATCGATACCGACGCACCGGCACCTTGTGGGAAGGTCGCTACAAGTCGTCACTGGTAGATCGGGAAACCTACTTGCTCCACTGCTATCGCTACATCGAACTCAACCCGGTCCGCGCTCGCATGACCGCCGACCCGCTCGACTATGCCTGGTCAAGCCACGCACACAATGCTTTCGGCCACGACGACCCTTTGATTCATCCCCACCCCGTCTATCTGGCGCTGGGAAGAACCGACGAGGAGCGATACAACGCATACCGCACCCTCGCCATGGAAAACCTGTCCCAAAATCACCTCGACGCCATACGCGCGCATCTTCAACGACAGCACGCGCTGGGCTCAGACCGCTTCCGCAGCGCTATCGAAACGCAGCTGTCACGCCGCGCAGGGCCGGCAAAAATCGGACGTCCGCGCAAAGTGCCTCAAGGAGAATAAGCCTTGAAAAGTGCACTCTGACCCCTGTTTTTGTCCGACCCCTGTTTTTGCCCCCTGTTTTTAGACCCCCATTTTCATCCTCGCGTAGGAACCAACCTGTCGTACGGGGGAAGGTTGCTGCTGGCCATCTCTTCGGCTTCATAGGCAAGGCGCAGGGTGGCGGCGGCCCGCATGTAGCCCATCAGGAGATCCTCCTGATCACTGACGTCGTCGTCCTCGCCCGCCTGGTCGATCTCTGTTTCCAAGGAGTGGATCTGCATTTGCACCGCCTGCACGGCCATCAGCAGGGTCTGCCCGTCAATATCAGCCATGGTTTTCGCTCATCGTTGGAGTATGGAATCCGAAACTGGGGTCAGAGTCGACTTTTACACCAACGACGCTCATTTAAAGTGCACTCTGACCCCTGTTTCGACCACCAGGCATTATGCTCGACATATTTTTCTCTTACTTCGCTGCGTGGCACTCGACTTGACCACCAATTTCTTCACACCGAATAGCCTGTGTATCGCCTTTCTGCCTATAATTTTCCAAATAAACTGTCTTACTTTTTTCAGGCCTTTTATTCGAAACAGAACTTGCATATGGAACGTCGCTAACCACGGAGGCACTGGATGAGGCAGATACATCATCCTGAAAACCATGGAATATCGAGTAACCACAAAGAAACACAAACGTTAGCGCGGCGCCGACAAAGGCGAACGCACCGCTTTGACGGCCAAGATCCCTACCTGCCAACAACAGAACTACAAATACCACTACGCTGATTATTAATATCGTAAAAAATGCTCTTAAGAATGCCATTAAAGCATCGAACATACCAGGAATTAACAAACATCCCAAAAAAAGCAATGCTGCCGAGATAGTGACAGTCCATAAGGCGATCATCCTTTTTCGACGATATCGCCCCCTCTCGACCTCATTTATCAATGATGGTGTGCCAAAAATCATATACCCCCCTGACCTGCGCGGCAGGCCAACCAAGTCGCCAAAAATCAGGATTAAATGAACCTGACCCCTTATCTGCCGTTCTCGACCCCGTTCTCTGACCCCGTTCTCTGGACCCCGTTCTCCGTGCCCCCTGTTTTAGACCCATGTTTTTAGCTAACCATTCGGAAGGCAATCCGCAAATTGCGTCTGCAAATCTGGCAGCATGGGAGACCGAAGACCATAAGCCATGCGAACCGCGTTCGTGGCAATGATCAACATACCGTTCGCATTGATCAGAAGCGAGGCTGCCTCATGGGCAGGAAATTCGACGAAGCTTTGCACAACCGGCCGAATGCCTCCGTGAACGTATGAATGCATTGCTCGCCAGGTCGCTTCCTTCAAGTGAAGCAGCGGTAGGTAGATGTCTGGTGGATGATGACGCTCAATCGTAGCCAACATAGCTACGACATCGGGTCCCTTCCGGGTTTCCGCATCTGAGTTTGTCGCGTCTTCATTGGGCCTGAGGAAGCCGTCAATCCATTGATCTTCAGCGCCGCACATCGTCCAAATGACCCGCAACAAAGCTTCGTATGTGGGCCGGACCAGCGCGGCGGCTGAGACGTCCAGTTCCCTTTGGACCAATATCCATTGCGAGATAACGTGCTGCCGGACAATGTTAGCGAAACCTCGCACAACTAGTTGCCGCGGAATTCGAGGCTGAGGCAGTTCATCCCACAGCACGTCAATCGCGCGGTGCAGAGCGCAAGTTCCAAATCTGACGCGCTCAAGTCGTTCCAGAGCACTTGTGCGAGCAGCGTCGTTGGTCAACTGAACCCTCTCCTTTAGAAGTGAAACGGAGCCCGTTACTGCCCGGTTATGGGCGGTAAGTGAACCTTACCCCGTTTTCCCCGATGACTTCCGCGCGATGGTGGAAGCCAACACCCAACGCTTCGCCGGCATCAGGCCCCCACATCGACCGCATCATGACAATTCAAACGGTTGTAAGTGAACCTGACCCCGTTCTTCGCCTCTATTTCCGACAATCGCCGAGGTACCGGTCATATACCCCGGCCCGAGCGCACGACTTGACGCATAGCAACCAAGTTCGTTTCCACAAGGTTGGGTTGCCAACCATATTAATTGAGGCCTCCTTGCAACGCTTGGGTGATGCATCTACGTAACAGTTCACTGCGTCGCCCCCAGCCTTTTGGCAAACGGCGATTTCATCGAGCGTAGGCACGAGGTCTGGATCAGGTTTAGACATTTCACGCACAGCCGCAACCAAGCGCCGAAATTCAGACCCGTTGTTGGACGGTGGAGGAGTCGCAGTGCTCTGCCAGGCGAAAAAAATAAAGCCCATTAACATTGTCGACCTCCTCTTTTCTATTCGCGGAACAGGTCAAGCATAAAAACGTGGCTAGGTTCCCGTCTACCCCACCTCAAGCCATCCAGACATCTTGCCGCTACGCAGCAGGGCAGTTCACCTTCGCCGTGCGCCAATTCAAACGGTTGTAAGTGAACCTGACCCCGTTTTTCTAGTCAGATGTTTATGCCCAACTGAGCCTTCAAGTCCTGACGAATTTTCGGAGGGAAATTTGCAGCCAAAACTTTCCTAAATATCGGATGCGCTGCACCCTGAAGTCGGCTCGCGAACAAACCGAAAAAAATGAGTAGTGATGTTCGAACACTTTGCGTCTGTAATTTTTGCCAAGCCCTAAGCCTAGATAAGTCATCTGTGGCTATCGCCGGATAAGCCGACGCGCTCGTCATCCGAAAATCAACCTTTGAACCATGAACTGATCCCGATAGTTTCGAATACTCGCTATCCAGCCGTTGAGTCGCACTCTTCACCACAAAATATTTCTTTAGTTCCGGGTGCTTCACACAATACTGTCTCAGCACCTTGGGCTCCAAGCGAAGTTCGCCAACCTTCCACTGAGCCAACTCAACTGGATGGTCCTTGAAGTAAACAAAGGCTAGATAACTTTCCATGAAGGATCGCAACGAAATTAACGCGGATCTCCACATCCCACTGGTTGCGTGAACATGCGATGTGAGCAAATCGTTATGCGCTTCAATGAAGAAGCCAATTACATCATCGCTCAGCGAGACTAGGCCGACCTCGTGCCATCCGCGAAACGCGCAGATTAATCTATAGCTGCTAAGGAAAATTTTGTCGTTCGCGGAAAGTGCGCCCTTAACATTTGCGTTACTCGCTTCTGCGGCGACCTTGAACGTGTCGTAATTAGCGCGGAACTCCGCCTCGATCGTCACTGGCATATTACTAATTCCGCATCAGAACCGAGAAAGCGTCCAGGAGGGCTTGGGACGAATCACCGCGTGCTCCGCGCTTAGAAATACTACGCAAGCGCGCTCGTCCTTCCGGATGGTCTGCGAAATAGCTCACGATTTTCCCCATCAAGTCTCGTGACGCATGGCGGGGCTCAATGACTATTGGCAAGTCTAACTCGTGTATAAAGTTAACCCAATCGGACTTTGTGAATTTGGAGAAACCAACCAGAGCGACCAGCGCGGACGGGTCACTGTGTGCACTAGACCTGAGTTCGTGGTCGCGATATCTCGCACGCTTGAACTCTTCATCTAGCGGGCCTTCAGGCATCGAACGCAACAACCGAGCCAACATAACGAGAATATCTGCCAACTCATGTGTAGATAAATTAGTACGTTTCATGCGCCGATCCTACCAATTATTTCAAGTGAAAGGTTCGTAAATTCGTTAATGGCGTCCTTGTCGCTCCCAACAAAGATTGGCTTTTGCCTCGAGGCAGTCTCGCTTACTTGAACTCGTTCTTTTATTTCGCTCTCAAGAACTTCGGCGCCAAACTGTTTCCTAAGCGCGGAAACGATTTCATCCCTATAAATAGCGGGACGTCCAATCCGCGTCAATGCGATGCCAGCAAGATCAATTCCATGAGAAATATCGGCACAGAAACCGGCCACCCTTGTTTTGAGAAGAGCCACCCCTATGCTTGAAAGATAGTCGGGGGAGACCGGGATCACATAATAGTTGCTCATCGCGAGAGCATTCTGGGTGGGAATTGTTAAATTTGGTGGACAGTCGCAGATGATTAAATCGTAATTTTTCTTGAAATCTTTCATTGATCTCGCAAGTTTTGTTTCTCGCGCAGTAGCGCCGGCCATATCGAGGTCGATGGTAAAGAGATCTAAATGTGACGGAATCAGATCAACATTGTCGAATACATCTTTAATGACAACTTCTTCTGGCTTCTTTTCCACACCCGTTGCACCAAACGACTTTCTCGCACCAAGAATATCCGCGACAGTTCCATGAGAAAGAGAATGGTCTTCCCATTGCTTAGCGGTTATGCATGAAAAGGTCGCGTTCGTTTGCGGATCCAAATCAACGAGAAGAGTTTTTAGACCTGTTTGTCCAGCGTACGCAGCGAAATTTACTGCGAGCGCGGTTTTCCCTACACCGCCCTTCAAGTTAACGCACGCGACCACTATTTCCTTTGCCATATTCTTCCCCTGAATTTATGCCGGACCAGTTCACATATTCCTCCGATACTCCCCCCCGACTTCATAGAGCGCATGGCTAATCTGCCCCAACGAGTTGTACTTCACCGCCTCCATCAACCGCTCAAACACATTCCCCCGCTCCCGCGCCGTGTCCTGCAGCGTCCGCAAGCTCCCCGGCACCAGCGCGTTCCGCGCCTCACC